>JAACJQ010000312.1 GCA_016879935.1 Archangiaceae bacterium
AGCGAGCCTGAGGAGCGGCGGTCTTCATCACTGCCGACCCACCCGTGGCGACGTTGGCTCGCGAAGGCGGAGTCGAACTGCAAACGCAGAGACGACGCCGACAGTGAGTCTGGAGTCGGGTGGTTCGCTGCCCGAACTCCAGGCCGCTTGTCAGGAACCGGAGCGCTTCTGCTACAAAGGCGTCCGTCGCGTTCACGCGTGACGCCCATGGTCCTCTGAGAACGAAACCCAAACCTGCGTGGCACCTGCTCCGGCTGGAGCCGCGCATCTGGCGTTCCTTCGTTGTCAGAAAGACCTTCCCGTATGTCATCGCTTCGAGTGCATCACCTGACCGGCGTCGTCGCTGGTCGAACGTTGTTCTCCGACGTCACGTTGCACCTCACGCCAGGCTGGACCGGGCTCGTCGGACCCAACGGCGCGGGCAAGTCGACCTTCCTCTCGATGCTCGCGGGCACGGCGTCACCCGAGCAGGGGCACGTCGAGCGCATTCCGGCCGAGGCGTCGGTGGTGCTCGTGCCGCAGCGAACCGAGCTGACGACGGAAGTGGAGTCATTCGCGAACGCCGATGATTCGCTCGCGGGGCGGTGGCGGTCTCGACTCTCGCTGCACGGCCTCGAGCGGTGGAGCACGTTGTCATTCGGCGAGCAGAAGCGCTGGCAGTTGGGCGCGGCGTTGTGGCGCGAGCCAGACATTCTGTTGCTCGACGAGCCGACGAATCACCTCGATGCGCAGGCCATCGACCTGGTGGTGTCGACGTTGTCGCGGCTGGATTCGGTGAATGTGCTCGTGGCGCACGACCGCGCGGTGCTCGACCGGCTCACGACGAAGACGCTGCGGCTGCAGCACGGGCGCATCGAGCGGTGGGAAGGGAACTTCTCCGCGGCGCGCTCGCAGTGGCTGGCGAAGGAGTCGGCGACACGCGACGAGTACGAGTCGCTCGGGCGTGAGGCGACGCGGCTCCAGCGTTCGTTGAGTGACGGCCGGCGGGAGCACTCGGCGGCGACGAAGCAGCGGTCCACTGGAGCGCGCATGAAGTCGAAGCACGACTCCGACGCGCGTGGGCTCCTTGCGAACTATCGAACGGAGCGCGCGCAGGGGCATCTCTCGAGCACGGTGCGCCGGCTCGAAGGCCGCGTGAACGAGGTGCAGCAGGCGAAGGAGCGCGTCGACGTCGTCTTCGATGAAGCAGTGACGCTCGAGCTGCCGGGAGAGCGCTGCGGGCAGCCGGTCGTCGCGCGGTTGGAGCCGGGAGCGCGCTCCACACCTGATGGCCGGCTCCTGTTCACCCTGGAGGCGCCGTTCGAGGTGGCGAGAGATGCACGGCTCGCCATCACGGGTCCGAATGGGAGTGGAAAGACGACGCTCCTGAAGCTGATCAGCGCGGGTGCGACCGTTCCGCCCGAGCGTGTGCTGTTCATGCCGCAAGACCTGAGCGCCGATGACGGGCTGCACGACCTCGAGCGATTGCAGGAATTGCCGAGAGAGGCGCGTGGCCGGGTGCTGCAGTGGGTGCACGCGCTGGGCGTCGATCCCGATGGGCTTCTCGCGTCACGGGCTCCATCGGCGGGTGAGACGCGGCTCCTCCATCTCGCGCTCGGGCTCTCAGCGAGTCCATGGTTGGTGTTGCTCGACGAGCCGACGAATCACCTGTCGTTCGACCTCATCGAGCGATTGGAGCAGGCGCTCCAATCATTGCCATGTGCGTTGGTGATGGTGAGCCACGACGCGAGGCTGGTCGAGACGCTGGCGCGATCCACCTGGCGGTTGGGGAAGCGCCACCCGAACACGGCCCATGGGCGAGCAGGCTGAAGAACGTCGCCTCCGAAGCCTCGAGATGGTGCAGACCGATGGAACATGCCCCACCCGCGAACGGACGGCCGGAGGGGTGGGTGGCCCTTCGGGGCACCACCCTCGGCCGAGCTGTCTTGAATGAGCGGTGAATGGAATCGCCACTGCGCAGATTCCGCCGTTCGGCGCAGTTCACTCGAGGCTTCGGAGTGCCCGACCACCGGCCCCGCGCTCACCCTCGAGCCTCTCTTCACTCCGCCGGCTGAACCTTCGCGTCGGTGGCCTTCGGCTCGTTCGCGCGCCGCGCGGCCTCTTCGTCGAGCGTCACCATCACCTCGAGCGGCCGACCCGACTCCGGCGTGAAGGCCAGCCGCACCTTCCGGTTGCGCTCCGCCGGTGGGCATTTCACCGGGAGTTCAACCACCACCAGCTTCTCAGGGTGCAGCCGCACCACGTTCTCTTCGACGGCAGCCGAGCCGGTGCACTGCACAGCACCCATCGCGTCGACCACCTGCCCCGTCATGGTGCCGGACACCGCGAGCGCCTCTCCATTCTTGTCACGCATCGACAGCACGACATGAATCGCGTCACCAGAGAGCGTCGCCTTCTCGACCATCACGCTCACCGGCGTCGGCTTGCACGCAGCACAGGCGAGGCACATCGCCAGCAACCAACGACTCGAGGTGGACATCAGTCGACGCTATCAGCGTGAAAGCGCACCGAGCCGCGGAATGAGGAACGGCACCCGCTGCCGGTACTCGTCGTAGGACGGGCCGTGTCTGGCGCTGAGCTCGCGCTCCTCGAAGAACCACAGATTGAACACGTGCGCTGGCACATAGAGCACGAGCGAGCCGAGCAGCAGCCAGGTCGACCCCACCAGCAGACTCACGCCGATGAACTGCAGGTACAGCCCCAGCGACATCGGGTTGCGCACGCGCTCGTAGACCTGACTCGCCACGACGCGCTCGGTCAGCTTGTACGCCATCATCCCCGAGCCCTGCGTCTTCAGGGCCCGCATCGACGACGACGAGAAGTACACGCCCACCAGCGTCATCGGCACGCCCAGCACCCACCGCGCGATGGGCCACGGCAACGATGGCAGCCCGAGCAGCTCGTCGAAGTGCGTCAGCCCCGGCCACACGAACCCCGCGAACGACGGCACGAAGAACGCGCCCCAGAAGAACGTGTGACTGATTCGGCTCAGCCGGTGCGCCGCCTCTTTCGTCGGCGTGCGACGAATGAGAATGCCAAGCACCAGCGTGGCCACGGTGAAGGCCACGATGCCCACGACCTGCGCGTAGATGGTGATCATCGGAGCGGAAGCTCAGCAGAGCCGCCGCTCCAGCTGCACCACGCGCCCACAGATCAGCTCATGCAGGCGATGCGTCGTGCTTCGAGGTCAGAGCGGGCGCTCGTACACGCGCCACTTCTTGTAGATCTTCGCGCCCATGCGCTCGATGCCACGGTTGATGCCGTCGTTGTCTTCGAGCGTCCACGAGAGCTCGCCGCCCTCGTAGCCGGCCGCCTTGCCGCGCACCGAAATCTCCTCGTACAGCACGGCCGCGAGCGCTCCATACTTTCGCGACGCGCGGTAGTCGTGGTGCACGCCGAGCATGATGAGACGCGCACGCTTCGGGCGGTTGAACTTCAGCCGCCACAGCAGCTTGATGAGGTTGATGGGGTTCTTCATCAACTCACCGTTGAAGTCGCGGATCAGCTCGTTGATGTCGGGAATGGCAAACAACATCGCGGCAGGTTTGCCATCGACCTCGGCGACGTACGCGATGCGCTCGTCGATGAACATCTTGTACTCGTTGGCGATGACCTCGAGCTCCATGTCCGTGAAGGGCGTGAAGTTCCAGTTGTTGCGCCAGGCCTCGTTGTAGATGTCCTTGATGATGCCCGCCTCACGGCGAATCTCACCCTTGTCCATCAGGCGAATCTTCACGTTGGGCAGCGCGCGCGTCTTGTCGGCCACCTTCTTGGTGAACTCGTCCATCGGCGTCTCGCGCCCGTACCACCACGCGTAGAAGTCCTTCGCCTTCGGGTAGCCCGCCGCGAGAACCAGCGCGTCCATGAAGGGGCGGTTCCAGGTGGTGCCAATCATCGACGGCGTGTCGAAGCCCTCGATGAGAATGCCGACCTCACCCTTCGAGTCGAGCGTGAAGGGGCCACGCAGCCGCACGCGGCCCTTCGAGCGGCCCCACGCCTCGGCCTTCTCGAACAACGCGCGCGCCACGGCCACGTCGTCGATGCACTCGAAGAACCCGAAGAAGGCCGTCTTCGGCTCGTCGGGCCACGTCTTGTCGTAGTCGAAGTCGACCTGCGCGCTGATGCGCCCCACGGGCTTGCCGTCGCGGTAGGCAATCCACGCGGCGAGCTCTCCGTGCGCGAGGAAGACGCTCTTCTTCGGGTCGAGCTGCTTGCGGTAGTCGTCCTTGAGCGGCGGAACCCAGTTCTTCTCGTTCGTCATGCCCAGCACCCAGGGCACGTCGATGAAGGCCTCGACGGCCTTCTTGTCACCGAGCGAGATGTCTCTGACTTCGACGGGAGCGGTCATGACGCCTTCCGCTACCCGAAATCGCGCCGAAGTCACCGCGTTTTTCAGCTCGCCGCCCGGGCTTCACGTGTGCCCCGTTCGACTTCGCCCGCCTCTCACGGCCCGCAGAAGGTCGTGAACTCGTTCGTGTCGACGCTCGAGAGCGACAACATGGCCGGCGTGCCCGGGTCGGCGAAGGTGCCCTGCCCCCGCGTCGCGAGCTGCGTCAGCAACCACGTGCCCATGGTGCGCGTGTCGGCGAACGAGGTGTTGCTGCCGAACAGGTCCTGGCAAATCGGCCCGCACGCCGCGAGGTTCGCGTCGTTCATCAACAGCCGCGTGAAGACGCGCACGTCACCCAGGCCGTACTGCGCGTCGAGCGCCAGCATGCCGTCGACGAGGCCGAAGAGCTGCGCGTTCTGGTTCAAGTCGCCGCCCGCCGTGAAGCCGGTGATGAAGTCGGGGTCGCTGGGCATCACGCTGTTGCAGTACGTGCCCGCTCCCAACGAGTCGGACCAGGTGAGCGCAGGGTTCGCCGCCGACGCATAGACGGCCAGCGAGTCGTTGGTGCTGCAGCGGGGGAACGGAATGCCCGTGCTCAGCACGACGACGACGTAGCGGCTGCGCGCCCGAATCGACGCTGGCGTGTTCTGCACGTCCTGCTCGATGAGCGTCTTCGTCGCCTCGAGCGCGCCCTGCAGGTTCGAGCCCTTCGCCAGGTTCGACTGGAGCGCTGCGACGCCGTTGGGCACGCCCAACGTCACCGGGGTGAAGGGAATCACCGTGGGGTTGGTGCCGTAGCCGACGATGGCCGCCGAGAGGTTGGTTCGCGTCGTGTTGTCGGAGAAGAAGCGCTGAATCGCTCCGATGCGACCGGGCGTGGTGCCCGTGTTCGGCAGCGACGAGGCGACCTGCTCACAGAAGCCCGCCGCACCCTGCGAGCCCGGCGGGTCGACGACGCACATCGCTCCCGAGTTCTGCACCACGAAGACGACCCGCACCGGCCAGTTCGCGCGGTCCTGGAGCGGCGTGCACGGCGTGCCGGCGTCGGTCGTGGTGACGACCTCGGCGGGAAGGGTGGCGAAGACATCGCCCTGCGAGACGGGGTTGCAGGCAGCGATGACGGACACGGCAGCGAGGAGCAGGTGGCGCATGCCGCGTTCATGCCTCGACGTGAAAAAGTGGCTCACCAGCGAACTCCTGCGCCGAGCAGCGCGCTCACCCACAGCCCACCGACGGACGACACCGAGGCCCCATCGGCGCGCGCGTCGAGCCGCCAGATGGCCCAGTCGGCCTCGAGCGCGAAGGAGACGTCGACGGGGCCGATTCCGGCGGCGACTTCACCCAGCGCCGAGGGGCCACCGAGCGCGGCTGACAACGTTCGTCCCTGCACGGCCGCTGCGTCGTCGGGCGTGCCGATGAGCCGCGCCGCGCCACCACGAAACCCGGCGCCCCCACCGAGCAGAAACCGGCCGAGGTCGAGGTGCGCCATCACGAAGCCCGCTGCGCCGAGCACGTCTGCCGAGATGCGGCCGACCGAGGTGCGCACCGAGCCCGTCTCGGCACCCGCTTCGAGGCGAACCCCGAGCGGTCCGATGAGCCGCACGTGCGCCATCAACGCGCCGCCGCCGAGCAGGAGCGTGGCTCCCGGGAAGTAACGGGCGCTGCCGTGAGCACCGAGCCGAACGCGGGGCCGCCCGAGCTGCTCCACCACCGCGCGCGTCGAGGTCTCTGTCACCGGCGCTGCGCTCACCGTCGGCGTCGGGAGCAGCAATTCACTCCAGCTCGCCTCCACCAACTCCACCAGGGCCAGCGCCGCGAAACGTTCGGGCGCCGCCGCGGTGAGGTCTTTCGTCTTCAGCGCGCGGAGCAGGGTCTTGTTGGTGAGCGGGTCGTCGACCTGCACCTCGAAGCGCTGCTCGGTGCACACGAGGCGCGCGACGACCCGCACGTCTTCGGGGCCGCGGTGCAGCTCGAGCTCGGCCAGCGCGCGCACCTTGTTCTCGTCGAGCAGACAGCCCGAGACCGTCACGTCGACCGGAGTGGCCGAGAGCAGCACCAACAACAGCGAGGTCATGGCATCACCACCGGGGCGCGAGGCGAACGGCTCCGCGCCGGAACGAGCTGATCAGCTCGCCTCACGGCAGCCCTCCGAAGTGCCGCACCGCGCGAACCCGTGGGCTCGTCGGGTACCGCTGCACGAACAGCTCGGCGCGGGCTTTCACCTCGGGGCTCTGCGCTCGTGACAACGCCTCGACCTCCCGGGCCAGCGCGTCCTCCGCGAGCGGCGCCTCTGGAGCCAGCGACCGCGCGCGCTCGAAGGCTGCCGCCGCCTCCTTCGGCCGGCCGAGGTCGTCGAGCAACACGCGCCCCAGCGTGAACGCCGCCAAGGGCGCCCGCGGGTCCTTCGCGTGCGCCTCGAGCACCCGCCGAAGCGGCGCGAGGGCTTCTTCCGGGTGTCGGCTCAGGCGCGCGACGTCGGCCGCGAGCAACAGCTCCGCCGGCTCGTCACGCGGCGCGGGCGCCGTCTTCATCGCGCTCCACGCCGCGTCGAAGTCACCCGACTGCGCGAGCGCCGTCCATGTCGGCGCGCTCACCGTCTCCTTCGCGACCTCTTTGCGCTTCACCGGGCGGCGTGGAGGCTCGACGGGCTTCGGCTCGACCACCTCGGCGGGCTCGGGCAGCGGCTCCACCACCCGGGGCGGCTCCACCGGCGCGGGCACGACCTTCGGCGACTCGACGACCGGCTCGGGGAACCAGCCCGACGCGCCCGTCTCGAGCGTACGCACCGCGCCACGCGACGAGACGCGCACCACGCCGCGCTCCACCACCACGTGCACCCGCGCCTCGACCCGCTCGACGAGAAACCGCGTGCCCAGCACCTCGACCACCACCTCGCCCGCCTCGACCCGCACCATCTTGCGGTTCGGCGTCACGTCGAACCACGCGCCGTGCTGCTCGACTCGAAACCGCTCGAGCGTCGCGGTGCGCTCCAGGGTGACGACGTTCGCCTGGGCGAGCGGCTCGATGGTGACGACCGACGTCGCGGGCCGCAGCGAGAACGCCACCACGCCCAGCGCCAGCAGCGCCGCCGTCGCCACGGCCACGCGGCGCCGCCGATGGGTCTTCGCCCGCGCTGGCAGGCCCGCCCGCACGTGGGCCGAGCGCGCATCGTCCCAGCGCGGCTCGAAGCGCTCCCTGGCTTCGTTCAGGTGGTGCGCGAGGTCGTCACGCTTCATCGTCGGTCTCCGTCACCAGCCGCTGCACGGCAGCGATTCGTCGCTTGGCTGTCGCGAGCGAACACCCACACAAGCGCGCCACCTCGTCGAGGGGCTCGTTCTCGACGTACCGCAACGTCCACGCGAGGCGCTCGGCCGTCGGCGCGGCATCGAGGCGGCGGTACAGCTGCGCCATCAACGTCACCGTCTCGGGAGACGCGCCCGTCGACAGCAGCCGCTCGTCTGGCCCTTCGTCGAGGCCGAAGAAGCGCGCGAGCCGGCGCCGCCGCAGCACGCGCCCCGCCAGCCGCACCGTCACCGTCGCCAGCCACCCGCGCGCCTCGTGCTCGTTCGCCGAGCGCACCTTCGCCGCCGTCGCCGCGAGGAACACGTCCTGCACGAGGTCGTCGAGCCCGTCGTCACGGCCCAGCAACCGAAAGCCCAGCCGCGCGACGTACTTCGCGTAGCGCGCGTAGAGGTCAGCGCCCGCGAGCGGCGGCGGGTCGGCCAGGCGAAGGTGTGGTGCCGTCGACATGAAGGAGTCGCCCCTTCATGCCACGACCTCCCGAAGTGGCTCACGGAAGCAGAACACGCCGTCTTCTCGCAGCCTTCGCGAGCGTCACAGCGGGTCGAACTGCAGCGTCACGGCGGTGCGGGTCATGGGTGGCAGCGTGATGTCGGCGCTCCCGAGCGGGCCGGCCTGGTACGTCTCGACGACCGCCGTCAACGCGCCACAGCGGTCGGCGACGAGGGCTGATGGAGAACCGGTGAGTGTCACCGGCGCCTCCGGCCTGCCCCTCTCGTCCCACCGATAGAGCATCGCCACCGCGCCGCCCCAGTTCCCCGTGAGAATCGAGACGCGGCCCCACGCATCGACGGCGCTGAACTGGCCCGACGACGCAGTGCCGAGCGCCGCTCCACCACGGGTCACGCCCGAGGCGAGGTCGAGCTCCCAGAGAAAGGTGCTGCCAGCGCCCAGCTTCACGCCGTCGCCGAGGTCGAGGCCCGTGCAGTAGGAGCCGGTGACGAGCAGGCGCTCACCGTCGTGGCTGAGCCCGTTGGCCCCCGTCGAGCCCCAGCCGATGCAGCTGCCTTTGACGGTGCGCAGCCAGAGGAGCCGCCCTTCACGGTCGAACTTCACGACGAAGGCGCCCTCGGGCAGACCCGCGGTGACGACGGGCTGGCTGCCAACCCGAAGGGAGCCGAACTTTCCCGCGATGGCGACGCCTCCCGGCACGTCGAGCACCGCGCGAACTGGCCCGAGCTGCACCGAGCCTGCGTTCAGCACCAGGTCCTGGTTCGACCACTGCACCGCGCCATCACTCGCGCGCACCGACTGCACGAGGGCGTTCGGGCCGAGGTTGGCGGTGACGAGGAAGTTGCCCTCCGAATCGACGGCGACCGGTCTGGCGGTGTCGGACGAAGCCGAGCCCACACTGCGCGCCCACAACAACTGGCCAGCCGGTGTGAAGCCCAGCAGGGCGACATCGGAGGCGCCGCCGCTCGTCAACACGCGGCCCTGCACCGTCAGCGTGCCCGTGAAGCTGCCGGCGACGAGCAGCACGCCACGAGGGCTGACGGCGAGCTGAGCCACGTTCACGCCGGTGCTGAAGCGCGTCTCGACCGCGCCCGTCGCCGAGAGCTTCACCACCTGCACACCTTCGAGCAGGCGCGTGCCGGCCAACGTCGCGTCGGGTGCGGCGGCCACCACCAGCCAGGTGCCGCCATCGGTCGCGCTGACGGCGAGCACACCGTTGTTTCCGCGGCTCGTCGTCACCGGCAGCACCCGCGCGGCGTCGGCGGTGAGCGGCGTGGCGGGAGCGACCGGGCCGAGCGCTTCGAGGGGCACCCGGCGGCGGGAGGGCGGCGCACAGGGGAGCGGCCTCGGCGCCGACTGCATCACCACCGCTCCGGCGTCGGTGGAGACCTCGGGCACCCCGGGCGCGACGAGCTCGAGGTCGGCCGGCGTTCGACCGCAGGCCGCCAGCGACAGCAGCAAGAGAGAGGTCCTCATTCGCGCGGGCGCGTGCAACCGGGAGGCCGCGCGGACGAACTCCCGCGACTGCTCGCGAGCGACGCGCCAGCGTGAACCTTCGCGAGAGCGGCCAGCGCTCCGAATCAGAGGGAGCTGATCATGCGCCTCGACGAGGGCGGAATGGGTGCTCCGCGAGACGCGTCCGGCTGGGCGCGGCGCGTGAAGTGTCCAGGAGTTCGCAGGCCGCGGCCGACACCTGTCGGCCCCACGCGACAACCTCGACACCTCACGCCACCACGCTGGAGCGCTGGAGCCTGTACCCTCCGCGCGTCTGATGCTGCTGGCGGGCCGGTGATGCGGCAAGGTGCCGCCCATGTCGAACGCACCCGTGCCTGCTGACTTCGCCCACCTCGTCGACCTCGCCGCCGACCTGCTGGGCACCTTCGTTCTCTACGCCACCGACGACTACTTCGCCGAGAAGGAGAACCTGCTCAAACCGGGCCCCGCCGAGTGGCGCGAAGGCGCGTACACCGACAAGGGCAAGTGGATGGATGGCTGGGAGTCGCAGCGCAAGCGCGAGCCCGGGCACGACTTCGCCATCGTTCGCCTCGGCGCTCCGGGGCGCATTCACGGCGCGCTCGTCGACACCACGCACTTCAAGGGCAACGCGCCGCAAGAGGTGGCCCTCGAAGGCATCGTGGCACCACACACGGCGACCCCGGCTCAGCTGCTCGCCTCGAACGAGTGGTTCGAGGTGCTGCCCCGCCAGGCCGTGAAACCCGACTTCCAGAACGTGCTCAAGGCGAAGACGGCCTCGTCGCGCGTCACCCACGTGCGCCTGCGCATCTACCCCGACGGTGGCGTGGCCCGCCTGCGCGTCTACGGAGAGGTGGCCGCCGAGCCCCGCACCTTCTGGCGTCGTGGCAGCGTCGACCTCGCGGCGGTGGAGAACGGCGGCACCATCGCCGCGGTGAGCGACCAGTTCTTCGGGCCTCCGTCGAACCTGCTGCTCCCGGGTCGTGGCGTGAACATGGGTGATGGCTGGGAGACGAAGCGCCGTCGCACGCCGGGCAGCGACTGGTGCGTCATTCGCCTCGCCCGCCGCGGCGTCGTCGAGCGCATCGAGCTCGAGACCCACTTCTTCAAGGGCAACGCGCCGCAGGCCACGCTCATCGAGGCCGTCGACGAGGAGCAGCTCGGGCCCGAGGCCGTGCAGGCGATGCTGCGGGAGCCGAAGGGCTGGCAGACGCTGCTCGCGAAGACGCCGCTGGTGCAGCACAAGCGCCACCAGCTCGAGCCCGACCGGCCGATGACCGTCACCCACCTGCGCGTGCACATCTTCCCGCACGGTGGCGTGAACCGGCTGCGCGTGTTCGGCACGTCGGTCGATTCGCCCGCCGAGCGTGACGTGCTCGCGCAGCTGAACGCACTCGACGCCGACGACGCCTCCGAGCTGTTCCTCTCGTGCTGTGGCGCGCGCGCGTGGGCCGAGACGATGTCGGCGCTGCGGCCGTTCGGCTCGCTCAAAGACCTCTTCGCCGCCGCTGAGAGCGTGTGGTGGAAGCTGGGCACCACCGCCTGGCTCGACGCGTTCGCCGCGCACCCGCGCATCGGCTCGAAGCAGAAGGGCAAGGCCCAGTCGGCGAAGTCGGCGAGCTGGTCGAAGGGCGAGCAGAAGAAGGTCGACGACGCCGACAAGGCCGTGCGCGCGCAGCTGGTGAAGGCGAACGAGGCCTACTTCAAGAAGTTCGGCTTCATCTTCATCGTCTTCGCCACGGGCAAGTCGGCTGGCGAGATGCTGGCCCTCCTCGAGGAGCGCCTGCCGCGCTCGAAGAAGGTCGAAATGGAGACGGCGGCCGTGGAGCAGATGAAGATTACGCGCCTTCGCCTCGAGAAGTGGCTGTCGGCCGAACTGGAGAAGTGACCATGGGCATCTCGACACACATCCTCGACACGTCACGCGGCAAGCCGGCGAAGGGCGTGACGGTGCGGCTCGAGCAGGTCGTCGGCATGGCCACCACCGAGCTCGCGCAGGGCGTCACCAACGACGACGGGCGGGTCAAACCGCTGCTCGAGACGATTCCCATGAAGGGCACGTTCCGCCTGCACTTCGAGGTGGCGCCGTACTTCAACGCGCTGGGCGTCGAGACGTTCTTCCCGTCGGTCTTCATCGACTTCGTGGTGAAGGACGTGAACGAGCACTACCACGTGCCCTTGTTGCTCAACCCCTTCGGGTACTCCACGTACCGGGGCTCGTGACGGTGAAGGTCGAGCCGCTGTCGGTCGAAGCCTTCGAGCCCTTCGGAGACGTCGTCTCTGCCGGCCTTCGCGCAGGCCTGTCGGCGAACCAGGGCACGGCGACGCGCTTCGACTGGTGCACCGAGCTGGTGAACGCGCGAGCGCAGGCGAAGGCGAACGTGTCGGTGTTTCGCTCCGTCGCGAAGGCGCTGCCCTTCACGCTGAAGCTGCTCGAGCACCACCCGTACTCGACGCAGGCCTTCTTGCCGATGGTGTGCACGCGGTACCTCGTGTGCGTCGCGCCGACGGTCGACGGAGGGCCCGACGTGCGTGGGCTGCGCGCGTTCCTCTGCCAGCCGGGCCAGGGCATCAACTACCGCGTCGGCGTGTGGCACCACCCCATCATCGCGCTCGAAGCCGACGCCGACTTCGTGATGGTCGCCTTCGAAGACGGCACGCGTGACGACTGTGTCGTGAAGACGCTCGACGCGCCGGTCGTCATCGAGCCGTGACGGCGCCGACGATTGCCGAGCTCGAAGCGCGGGTGTTCGAGAACCCAGACGACGAGTTCGTGCGGCAGGTGGTGGGAGACGCGCTGCTCGAGCAGGGCGACCCACGGGGTGAGTTCATCGCGCTGCAGCTCGCCATCGCGCGCGGCGACTCCACCGTGGAGCAGCGGGAGCGGGCGCTCGCGCTGGAGCGAGAACACGGCGAGCGCTGGAGCACGGTTCGAGGCGCCGAGCAGGTCGAGCACCGCCGTGGATTTCCGTGGCTCGTGCGCACCCGCAAGCCGGCCGTTTCACCTGCGTGGGCGACGGTGGGCGAGCTGGTGCTGCTCGGCTCCGAGGCGCCCGGCCCCTTCTTGTCGACGTGCAGCGCGCTGCGCTCGCTCGAGCGGGTGCTGAACCTGGAGGGCGACGAGCTGCGCGAGGTGGCCACCTGGAAGACGCCGAGGCTGCGCGCCCTCGACCTGCGCTCGAACCTCGAGCCCCAGCACGCCTACTGGCTGGTGCAGGTACCGACGCTGCGAGAGCTCTCGATGAGCGCGACCGGCCCGGCCGAGCTCGTCTGGCTCGCCGCGCACCCACTGGCCGCACAGCTCGAGCTGGTGCGCCCGCGCGTCTCGTTCACCTCGAGCGGCGTCGACCTGCGCCCCATGAAGGAGACTCCCGCGCCCTTCGTCACCCGGCTCGAGTGCCTGCTCGGCTTCTCCCTCTCGGTGGAGGACGACACGCTGGTGGTGCACCTCAAGGCGAAGGCCCAGTTCGAAGACGTGGCGCAGGCGCTCGAGCCGACGCTGGCCGTCAACCTGCCGGCGGTGCTGAAGCGGCTCCGCGTCGTCGCACCAGACGGTGTGGTGGCCCCCAACGAGTTCCCCGCGTTGCTGGCGAAGCGCTTCGCGAAGTTCGTGGGCTGAAGTTCACCCACGAATGGGGAAGGACGCGACGGCGAGCAACAGGGCGCCACCGACGAGCACGAGCGCCCCACCGGCGAGCGCGAGCGTGGCGACGGCCAGCCGAAACGCCAGCCGCGCCTTCGTGTCGACGTGCCGCGGTCTCCACGTCAGCACCACGACTCCGACCGCGAGCAGGAGCCCGACGACCGCGGCCAGCGTGACGAACTCCTCGGTGTGGCGCGTGACGCGGTCGAGCACGGCGACCCAGCGTGGCGGCTGCGGCGGCTCGCACTCGGGGCGTGGCGGCGGCGGGGCTTCGTCTTCGGCCACGACGAGCGCGTCGTCACAGCCGGCGGGCAGCGGCGCGGGCGACCACGAGTCGACTGCCGCGCGCGCTCCGAGGAGCGTCGTCGACGTCACCACCGGCACGACCCAGGCCAGGAGGAGCAACACGAAGGGCCGCCGGCCTGAAGGGTTGGAAGGTGAAGGCGTCATTCGCGAGTCGTCATCGCTCCTTCGCGCGCCTCACGCGGGCTCACGCCGAAGGCCTTCTTGAAGTCGCGCGAGAAGTGGCTGGCGTCGTCGAAGCCCACCGAGCCCGAGACGTCGCTGATGGAGCGGTGCAGCTGCCCCGGGTCGCGCAACACCAGCAGACACCGCTCGAGGCGCCGGCGCCGAATGAAGGCCGCGACGCCAAGCGGCTCCTCTTCGAACAAGCGGTACAGGTAGCGCCGCGAGAACCGGTGGTGTCGCGCGATGAGGTCGGGGCTCAACGCGGGGTCGTCGAGGTGGGCCTCGATGAACGCCTTCACCCGCGCGCGCTGGGTGTTGGCAGCCGAAGGGGAGTGGTCGAGGGAGCCGCCGAACGACATCACCATCAAGTCGAGCGCCTGCGTCGCGAGCAGGGCGGCGTTCGCGCCGAGCGCGTCACGCTGCGACTGGTTCGCGAGCTCCTGCAGGAAGGTGCTGGTGAGCGCGGCGACCCCGCGGTCGGCGTGAAGGCTCTTGCCAGTCACCGAGGAGGCGTTGGGCAGCCGCTCCATCATGCGCGCGCGGTCGACGACGACGATGAGCTGCCGGAACGGGGTGAGGTAGTCGAAGCGGAACGGCGCGGCGCTGTCGCAGAGCACGAGGTCGCCGCGCTGCAGGCCCGAGGTGTTGTCCGACTGGGCGATGCGCGCCGTGCCCGAGACGGTGACGCCCACCGAGAACCAGGGCCGCTCCCAGCGCTTGATGTCGAGCGCGTTGCGTTCGAGCGCGAGCGGGTCGGCCCGAACGTCGATGAGCAGCAGGTCGCCCACCTGCGTCGTCTTCACGTCGGCCGCGAAGCCACGCTTCGTCGACTGCAACGCGCGCACGTCGCCGATGCCGAAGCGGCTGACGATTTCTTCGCGGAAGAAGCCGAACTCCTCGTCAGCACGCAACATCGAGGCACTCTCCTGCACGAATGGGCGCGGTCGCAAGGTGGGCCGAACGAGGCGCGTGGCCGACGTGACGCCGGTACCAGGCGCAGAAGTGCGAGGCCGTGGCGAAGCCGATGGAGTGCGCAATCCACTCCAGCTTGTGCGTCGCGTCGCTCAGCAGCGCGTGGGCCCGGTCGAGCCTCACCCGGTTCAGCTCGTCGCGAAACGAGCTGCCTTCGACGGTCAGCGCCCGCTGCAGCGCACGGGTCGAGCAGCCGAGGTGCTGGGCAGCACGCTGGAGCGTGGCGTCACGCAGGTGGTGCTCGAGGTGCGCGCGGAGCCGGGCTCGCACGGTGGGCGCGGCCGGCTCGAGGGTCGAGAGCAGCGCCTCGTCGTCTGCCAACCAGCGGCCAGCGGCGGGCGCGTCGACGAAGATGCGCTGGCGCACACGAACGCCACTGCGGGCCGCGAAGAGACCGCCGAGCGCGTTGCCTGACAGGTCGTCGGCCACCAGCACCGCGCGGCGCGCGAGCCCCGGCGTCTCGACGAGCAGCCGGTCGACGAGCACCTTCGCGTGAAGCAACGAGTCCATCGCGAGGTGCAGCCGCGTGACGTCGATGCAGACGCGAGCCGGCGTCCATGCGCCGAGCTGCGAGTGCACGTGCGAGAGCAGCCGCTCGTGCGACGCGTCGGTCACTGCACCGCTCACCACCACGCCGGCCAACGAGGTGTCGCTCCGCCAGACGGCGCGCAGCGGTGAAGTCGAGAGCGTGGCCGGGTCTCCACGGTCGAACACGATGACGTTGTGCCATCGGCGCCCCGCTTCGTCTGGCCATGGCGTGCCAGACGAGTGGCCAGCGCGTGCACGGCGGCGCGCTCGCGACATCACGAGGCGCAGCGACGACATGGGTTCGGCCGCGTGGCGACTGGCCGCGCGGTACCACTCGCGCCCATGAAGAACGCCATCACGTTCGCGCTCGTCGCGTTGTGGCTCGGTTGCCCGGGGCCCGGCCGGCCCGACGCAGGTTCGGCGGGTGGAGGGGTCGCGGCCACGGGGGGTGGCGTCGCGACGGCAGGCGGGGCCGCGGGAGGCGCCGCGGGGGGGAGCGTCACCGCAGGCGGCTCGGCCAGCGCAGGCGGTTCAGCCATCGACGCGGGGCCCATCACGCGCATCACGGGAGGGCTGCCGCCGTACGCGATTCGCGCGAACGGCGAGGTGTGGGGCATGGGCTCGATGCCGCTCGTGCAGTTCGACGGCGACCGGCCCATCGACCTGCAGGCCGACGTCGGCTTCATCCTGATGCGGGGCGATGGCGGGGTTGGCTACGTCGGAGTCGGCAGCGACGGGGCGGGCTTCGCAGGCGCCGTGAAGGTGAGCGCTGGCGTGTTTCACGCGTGCGCCGTGATGGCCGACCGCGGCGTGAAATGCGTGAGCGACGTCGCTTCGAACCTGACCGGCGAGGTCGGCAACGGCACGAACCAGCCCTCGGTGATGGCGGCGCAGGTGACGGGTGTCTCCGCGGCGAAGGCGTTGTGGTTGGGCCTCCGGCGGAGCTGCGCGTTGCTGGTCGACGGCACCGTCGCCTGCTGGGGCAGCGAACCCGGCAACGGGCTCTCGGAGTCGAACGTCGCGGTGGCGGTCACCGGCCTCACGGGCGTCACCTCCATCGACGGCAGCTGGAACATCACCTGCGCGCACCAGAGCGGTGGACGCACCTCGTGCTGGGGTGACGTCTACCACCTGCCCGTCGAGAGCGATGGCGGCAGCGACCACCTTTCGGCCAACGAGATGCCGAACCTCGCCGGGGCCATCGAGGTGAAGGGCGGCCGCGACCACGAGTGCGCCCTGTTCGAGAGCGGCGTCGTGAAGTGCTGGGGCATGCGCGGCGTCTCGTACAGCTATCAACTCGGCGTCGAGGCCCCGCAAGCGAGCATCGAGCCCATCACCGTTCCGGGCATCACCGACGGCGTTCAGCTGTCGGTGGGAAGAGACCAGACCTGCGTGTTGCGGCGCTCGGGCGTCGTCACCTGCTGGGGCGCTTCGTGGAGCTCGGCCGGCTCGATTCTGCAGGACCAGGCGCCGTTGCCCTGATCAACCAACCCCAAGGAGCTTCATGAAGACCCTCGTCACCGTGTGTGTGTTGTCTCTGATTGTCACATCGTCGTCGTGCGCTCCTCCAGGTGAAGAGCTCAACGGAACCTGGAGCGTCGTCGGCGGCGGCTTCACGCCCACGCAGTCGCTCGAGATTCGCTACGTCTTCTCGGCGCGCTCGGGAGAGACGGGCGTGTACCGCGGCTCCATCATCTCGAAGGACACGAGCGATTCGTGTCAGACGACGACCAGCGC
The DNA here is from genome assembly GCA_016879935.1 of Archangiaceae bacterium. GTDB lineage: Bacteria > Myxococcota > Myxococcia > Myxococcales > Myxococcaceae > Xiheimicrobium. Next base: position 16,905 of record JAACJQ010000312.1, read on the forward strand.
GACGGGTTCGTAGTCGGCGAGCTCCGACACGCTGACCCGAACCATCACGGGCGGCGACAGCGTGACCACCGGCTGCACCGACTCGAGCAAGAACGTGGCGATGAAGAGCGAGACCGTCGCCGACCTCAACTCGTTCGGCCTCATCTTCTCGGGAAGCTACGGCTGGGCGGTGAAGGGTGACGAGCTGACGCTCACCAAGCTCTCCGACGTGAAGCCAGAGGACAAGCCGTCGGTGATGAAGCGCGTGAAGTGATCAGCCTTTTCGTTCAGCGCGCCGACGACGGGCCCGGGCGAGGAGCACCAAGACGCTGAACGACCACGGGCCAGCACCGGACTGGCAGTCGCAGCCGGCGCGGTAGTTCACGACGGTGGGCTGGGAGCCACCATCGCTCGGCGCTCCAGCACCCGCGTCGGAAGGTGGGGAGCCCGCGTCGGCGCGGCCCGCGTCGGGTTCGCCTGCATCGAGTTCGCCCGCGTCTTTCGCTCCAGCATCGGGCTCGACACCCGCATCGGGCTCGAAACCCGCATCGGAGACACCCGCATCGGTGACACCCGCATCGGTGACACCCGCATCGGTGACACCCGCATCGGTGACACCCGCATCGGTGACACCTGCATCGGTGACACCTGCATCGGTGACACCTGCATCGGCGACGACACCTGCATCGGCGACGACGCCTCCATCGCCGACGACGCCAGCATCGCCGACGACACCTGCATCGGCCACGACACCTGCATCGCCGACGACGCCAGCATCAACGACAGCGCCTGCATCGAGTTCGGGAATCCCGCTATCGAACGGAAAGATGAGCGGCCGGCAAACTCTCGCGTTGTTGCAGAACCCCGACTGGCACTGCCACGACCACTCGCACGGCGCGCCGATGCCTCGGCTCTCGATGACCGAGCGGGTGGTCGCGGCTCCGGCGTCGGGGTCGTATCGACCGAACACCCACGTCAGCGTGTCTGGCCCGACGGCGAGGCCGGCGCCGTTGGTGAACGAGCCACCCGACACGACGGTCTGCGACGAAGCGTTGACCACGCCACCATCGACCGTGAGGTACAGCGTGACGACAGCCGAGGTCGCGCGAGAAGAGGCGACGACGGCAGCTCCACCGGGCACCTCGATGACGCTGCCCACATCCCACTCGCCGGTCAGCACGCGGGTCTCGGCGCTCGCCGTGAGGCCGTCCACGCGGCGCACGAAGACGTCGTACGCATCGGTGTACACGACGAGAAACCCACCCGACTCGTCGCTCACCACGAACGGGTCGACCGAGACCGTCGGCGAGATGAGAACGCCTGCGTCGTCGAGTGCGACGAGGTCGCTGGTCAACCGGGTCGCATACACCTGCTGGGCGGGGTTGATGATGGCCAGCCCGAAGCCGCCGTCTCTCGACATCGCCAACCTGGGGCGGTCGGGCTTCGGCGAGTTGGCTCCGAAGAGCAGCCGTTGGGTGAACGCGCCCGACGCTTCCTGGCGCAGCGCCCACGCCTCTTCGTCGGTGGGCGTCTGCTGAACGCCCACCACCACCACTCGGCCGGTGCGGTCGGTCGTCACCGTTCCCGAGGTCAAGAAGCGCGGGAGGGGGAGCGCCGGGCTCCAGCTCCCCGTCACGTCGAGCCGACGCAGCTCATCTCCCGTCAGCAGCGCCGCGCCCGTGCCGCCCAGACTGGTGATGGAGGGCACCTCGAAGCGCGACGAGATCGTCACCACATCAGGGCTACCGGCATGCCCGCCGTCGGAGAAGACGCGCCACGCCACCGACTCGGCCTCGGTCGAGGTGAGTCGTTGCCAGACGGCCACTGCGCCGCCGTTGACTGGAGCGACCTGCGCGAAGCGATGGCCCGCGCGGCTGCGGTGGAGCTGTGCGGGCGTACCCAACGGCGCCAGCGCCAACGATGCCGGCTGCGCCACCACGCCTGCGTTGTAGGTCGACCAGAGCAGCAGCGTGGCCTGCGCCGTCGGTGCGTACGAGGCCACGGTCACCCGGCTGACGCCGCTCGCGACTCTGCCCAACCCGGTGAAGCCGCCATCGGTCGATACCCTCCACCCCAGCCCCTGCCCGTCGGTCTGCGTCGCGGTGACGGCGAACATTCCGTCGCCGAGGTCGACCAGCGCCAGGTTGTCGGTCGGCGTCGCGCCGGCATCGAGCGCGACGGGCCGAATGCCCTGTTGCTCGAACGGCTGCATCAGCACGGCCGTCGAGCCGCCATCAGACAGGCGGTACGCGACCCGCCCCTGCCCGTTGGCGTTGAAGGCGAGCCCGTCGAGGTCGACTCGCGTTGGAGCCACCACCAGCGGTGGCAGCGCCGTCACCGAGAGAACGCCCGCCACGTTCACCACCCTCGCCTCGGCCAGCGTCGTGCCTTCGACCCAGCTCACCGCCATTGGCGAGGTGGGGTTCATCGCGTCGGTCAGCGCGCCTCGAACGGGGCTCGCGTAACGCAATTGGTCGGGCCCGAGCGGGACCGAGAGGAGCGGCGTGGCCGGCTGCTGTACGAGCCACGCGCGGGGCTGAGTGGCCTCGACCGTGACGAAGTAGCCATTGCTCGTCGCGGTGACGCCGGGCGCCCGGCCCTGGCCAAGGTTGCGCGGCACGAGGGTGGCGGGGTCGAACGTGCCATCGGCGCGAACGACGCGCAGAAACGTCTCGCCATCCATCTCCCACGCCACGACCCACGCGCTCATCGCGGGCACCCACGCCACCGAAGGGTCTCGCCCGAACGGCGCCGAGAGGAGCAACCCCTCGGGGTCGTCGACGTTGCCTCCCGGCTGCACGCGCGCGCCGTAGATGCTCGGCTTGTCGATGCCCATGCGGCCGTACGACACCCAGACCACGAGCGCGCTCACGAGGGGAGGCGCGACGGCCGCGGTGACGTCGTAGGTCTGACCGGGTGCGACGACGCGGGCTCCGGGCGGCTCGAACGGAAGTTCGGGAGAAACAGCGAGCGCGAGGAGGAGCACACCGACCACGCCTCGAGCGTAGACGAAGCCGCCTCTTGATCCACCAGACACGCCCACCACGAGCCGTGGCAGACTGGCCGACACGTGCGCGCGCTCTTCTTCACTCTGCTCATCGGCTGTACCTCGAGCGGCGTCATCGTGACGCGGCAGGCCTCGGGCGCGCTGATGACGGTCGACCTCGAGCAGCTCCCGACCTCGGAGCCCGAACGAAACGAGCGCATCACCGCGCTGGCGGCGCAGGCCTGCGGGAGCGAAGCCGCACACGTGACGAGCCAGAAGCTCGCGACGCGCGACGACGTGCAGCTCGACCTCGACCGCGTCGTCACCTCGGTGCAGCGGAGACCCGCGACGTCGGCGTGGGCGGCGGCGCCTTCGGGCCAGACCGTGCTCAACGCGCGCAGCACGATTCAGCCGACGCCGCCTGCGAGAGACGAACGCGCCACGCACGTCGCGGTGCCAGTGATGGAAGTGGTGGTGGTGTGCGGCGGGTGAAGCAGCAGCTCGTCGGGCGCAGAGACCTGCTCGTCTCGTTTCTCGGGCTGGCCGCCGCGAACGCAGCCTGCCGCAAAGGCGCCTCCACGCCGCGCGACATTCCGACCACGCTCGTCGACCGGGTGCACGAGGCGGGGCATTTGCTGCGGCACGCCCCTCCCGCCCTGGCGACGAGCGACGCACGCGTCGTCGATTGTCTCGTCGTTGGTGGTGGCGCGGCAGGGCTCTCGGCTGCGTGGCGTCTGAAGGGCGGCGGGCTCGACGACGTGCTGGTGGTCGAGGTCGACGACGTCGTCGGAGGCACGGCGAAGTCGGGTGAGAACGCCGTCTCGAAGTTTCCGTGGGGCGCGCACTACCTGCCGGCGCCGCTGTCGACGAAGGGCCCGGTGCCGCGGCTGCTGCGCGAGTTCGGCGTGCTCACCGGGGTCGATGACGCAGGGGCTCCGACGTACGACGAAGCCGCGCTCATTCACGAACCTGAGGAGCGGCTCTACTACCGCGGCGCCTGGTACGAGGGCCTCTACCTGCGCGCGGGCGCATCGGCCGACGACCTCGCGCAGCTGGCGCGCTTCGACTCGATGATGGACGCGTTCGCCGCCGCGAAAGACGCGAAGGGCCGCAAGGCGTTCGCGGTGCCCATCGAGCTCGGCAGCGACGACGCGGAGTGGACCTCGCTCGACCGCCTCAGCATGGCGGAGTGGATGGCGCAGCAGGGCTTCACCTCGAAGCGGCTGGCGTGGCTCGTCGACTACGCGTGCCGTGACGACTACGGCGCGACCGCGCGTGACACCTCGGCGTGGGCCGGCCTCTGGTACTTCTGTGCGCGCCAGAGCGGCATCGAGAAGAACGAGGGCTTCTTGAGCTGGCCCGAAGGAAATGGGCGGCTCGTCGCTGAGCTCGCGAAGGCAGTCGACGCGTCACGGCTGCAGCGCTCGACGCTGGTGCACACGCTCGAGCAGGTGCCCGACTCCACCGACTGGTACGCGCACGCACTCGACGCCACGACCAAGGCGCCGCTGCGGCTGCGGGCGAAGCAGGTGGTGCTCGCGACGCCGCGCTTCGTGGCGGCCCGGCTCATCGCGGCCTGGCGAAAGGAGCGCCCTTCGTTTCTCGACGCCTTCCACACCGGCCCATGGACGGTGGCGAACCTCACGTTGAGCGCGAAGCCGTACAGCCGCGGCTTTCCCCTCGCGTGGGACAACGTGCTGCACGAGTCACGCAGCCTCGGCTACGTGGTGGCCACGCATCAGGCGCTGCGCGCGAACGCGAAGGGCCCGACGGTGTTGACCTGGTACTACCCGCACGACGGCAGCGACGTGGTGGCCGAGCGCAAGAAGCTGTTCTCGACGACAGCCGACGACTGGCGAACGCTGGTGCTGAGCGACCTGAAGCCCGCGCACGTGCGCCTCGAGGAGCAGGTGCAGTCCATCGAGGTGATGCGCTGGGGCCACGCGATGATTCGGCCGGTGCCGGGGTTCGTGTGGGGTGAAGCGCGGCGCGCGGCACAGGCGTCGTTGGGCACGTCGCTGCACTTCGCGCATTCGGACCTGGGTGGGCTGGCGTTGTTCGAAGAGGCGAACTGGCACGGCGTGCGCGCGGCGGAGCAGGTGCTCGCGGGCCTCCAGCGCTCGTCGACGTCGTGGCTCGACGCCGAGGGTTGATCAGAAGCCAGGGTCATCGACGCCGACAGGCGCCCAGAGCGGTGACGCTCGACTCGTTCGAGTGATGGGTCGACAGTGCGCGCATGGCGTTCCTCTTCGGGCGCGGCAAGCAGGTGATTCCTCCGCCGAGCGGCGAACACGCCATCGGCACCATGCGGTTCGACGTGAAGGCGCAGTCGCGCACCGTTCCCGTACAGGCCTGGTACCCCGCACGACCGACGACCGAGCCGACCGAGCCGTATCTCGACGACGTGGTGCGCGCCGCGCTGGCCGACTTCACGCGCGTGCCGAAGTTCCTGCTGCCGCAGAACCCGTCGTACAGCCGGGTGAACGCGCCGGCCGAGAGCGGCCGCTTCCCGGTGCTGCTCTTCAACCATGGCTTCGGGTCGTTCCAGAAGCAGAGCAGCTCGTTGATGGAAGAGCTCGCGAGCCACGGCTTCGTGGTGCTGAGCGTCGGCCACCCCGGGGAGTCGCTGGTGGTGCAGCTCTCCGACGGCTCGAGCGTTCGTCACGACGCGAAGCACCCGGCGTGGGTGGCAATCACCGCGGGCCTGAAGGCGCTCGAGCAGAACCTGCGCGAGGTGGAGCCGCTGCTGGCCGAAGCGCGCAACGCGAAGGACCTGGCGGGCTTCACGGTGGCGATGAAGGGCGTGGCAGCGCATCGCAGCTACGCCGTGTTGTTGCCGCTCATCACGCAGTGGTGTGACGACACGAAGGCCGTGCTCGAGCAGCTCGCCAGCACGCCGCTCGGAGCGGTCGTCGATGCTTCCCGCGTCGGCGCGTTCGGTCACTCGCTGGGCGGCATGGTGGCGGGCCGGCTCGCGATGACGGACGAGCGCGTTCGCGCGGGCATGAACTTCGACGGCGCGCAGCTGCTCCAGGGCGATGCGACGCCGTTGCGGGTGCCTTTCTGCTTTCTGTACGCAGACACCTCGAAGTCGGGCAACGCCACCGTGCGCACCGAAGGAATGAACGACGCGCTGCTCGGCGCTGGAGGTATCGGCGCGGTGCTGCGCGGGTCGATGCACCTCAACTTCACCGACATGAACAACCTGTCGATGATGGCGCGGGCGCTGGGCTCCATCGACCGGGGAGAGATGGCTCGCGTGCTGCGCGCGGCGACCGTCGGGTTCTTCGAGCACCACCTGAACGGAACGCCACTGAGCGGTTTCACGCCGTCGGCCACGCTCGTCGTCACGAAAGGCTGATCAACGCACGACGACGTCGAGGCTCGCGGGTGTCGTGTCGACGCGCAGCTGATCATCTGCAGCGCGTACCTCGAGGTGGTGTGAGCCCTTCGCGAGGCCGTTCAGCTCGAGCGTCGAGTTCTTCAGCTCGACGAGGTTCCAGCGCGCGCCATCGACGCGCACCTCGGCGACGGGAGCGCCTTTCACCTCGAGCATCAGCTTCGCGCCTTCCTGCTGCGGAGCGCCGAGTGTCGTCTCTGGAAACCGGTCGGCATCGACCAGCACCACGACCTCGTCAGCACGAACGAGCACGTCGTGGTGCTTCGAATCGAAGCGCGCGGTGACGATGCCATCGAGCGCGACACCCGCCCGACGCAGCCTGCACACGCCGTTGCGGCCGACCATCAGGCCCTCGCGGGTCGAGAACCACTCGCGCCCATCGACACCCTGCGCGAGGCCTGGGGCTCCCTTGCACGCGACGCCCGAGGGCAGCGGCGGCAGGCTCGTGTCCGGCGAGGCGCTCCACTTCGTGCCATTCCACGTCCACAGCATGTTGCGCCCGAGGTGATTCACCTGCACACGCAGCTGGCCTTCGGCGTCGACGGTGGGCGCAGTCCAGAAGCTCGAGCTCGGGCCGCCGGTGATCTCCGCCGCCGTCCACGAGCGGCGCGTTCCGTCACGCAGCGCGCACGTGAGCTTGCCGTTCGGGTCCTTCATGCAGCGCATGCCGTCTTTCGTGACGGCGATGAGCGCGTCGGCGTCGAGCCCGTGAAATGGCGTCGCCCGGTCGAGCCCGGCCGAGAGCGCGGCGCCGGCGTTCGCGTGAATCGTCCACGTGCCCTTGCCGAAGCGCGCGACGGCGGGGCCCTGATCAGAGAAGCCACGAGACGGCTGCGGAACGACCCAGACGTCGTCCTCGTCGGCGATGATGGTGCTGGCCGAGGTGAACGCGTCGCGCAGCGGGCTCGGAGGACGCCGCACCTCGATGGCCACTCCCGTCCACTCTTTCAGCGCGAGCGGCTCGACGCCCTCGAGCCAGAACAGCCGGTCATCGGCAGACCAGGTGAAGGCGCGGCCCTGCAGGGGAAAGCGCAGCAAGCCGGGGATGGGCCGTGTGATGGGTTCGAACACGGGCATTCGGAACGTGCCCTGGCTGCGGTCGGTGACGAGCAGCACGGTTCGCTTCGCTGCGACGCGTGAGATGAACAGGCCAGTGATGTCGGCGGTCGCGAGCCCGGCAGCCCAGTCGACGAGCTCGGGCGTGGCGCCTCCGAAGTGCCACAGCGGCCCTTCCTGCGTCGCGAGCCACGCGTGCTCGACCCCATCGGGCGCCTTCGCCGAGACGAACGCCGCGTGCCGCGCGAAGAGCCCGACCTGCCCGCCCACGCCGTCGAGCACCAGGTGAAAGCCCGCGCCGTCGTCGCGAAAGAGCTGTCCTTCACGTTGTCGAAACCCGCGCTGCGCCAGCGCCCACGTGGCGCCGCTGCGGTGGAGCGAGAGAATGTCTTGCGGCGTCTGGTCTTTCAGCGGCGGAAACGGCTCGGGCGTGACGGTGCGTCGGACGAGGTCGAGCCGGTAGAGCGCCGACTGTGCCGAGAGCAACACGTGCCGTTCGAAGGGAAGCACTGCGCGGGTGACGGCGTCGGGCAGCCCCGGCGAGCTCCACGGCGTGAACGTGCCCTTCGACAGCTGGAGCAGGCCGGGCAGCACGTACGAGTTGCTCGAGCCCGTCGACCAGAACCACATCGAGCCGTTGCGCTCGAAGGCCTGCACGCGGCCGCAATACACCTGCCCTGCAGAGGCGTCGGTCTCGCAACACCCGTTCGCGCTGAGGGCGCGGCACACGGGCTTCACCTTCGCCTCGGGCATCACGAGCCACGCGGGGTCGAGCACCGAGGTCGTCACGGTGCCGCTGCGCGCGATGCTGATCAGCCGCCGCGTGGCGCCAGTGATCCACACCGCGCCGTCGCGCTGCACCGTCAACGAGGGCTCGCCCGGCGGCGGCGTGGGCATCGTCGCGACGCGGCCTGACTCCTTCTGACCATGACGCCACAGCTCGGAGCCCTCACGCGTCTTCCACAACGCGACCACGCCGCGCTCGCCATCGACGCTCACCCCGACCGCCTCACCCGTCGTCGGCCCGTCGAGCGCGCGCCAGCCATCGTCGAAACGCGCGACCTTGCCATCACGAATCGCCCAGATGGCGCCGTCGTCGGTCTGCACCGCGCTGGTGATGGGGCGCTGGTCGATTCGGCTCACGGGAGCCTGTGCGAGGACGGAGCAGAGGACGAGCGCGAGCATGGGCAGAAGTGTTCCACAGACACGTCTGCCCGACGGGAGGTTCCGCCACGCGGCTCAGGCCGCTTCGCGTGCGCCCTTCGACTTGAGGAACTCGGCGAGCTCGCGATCGACATGGCCGATGTGCTCGACCCACCACTGCTCGAGGAAGCGATGCATCGTGCGCGTCAGCACCGGGCTGCCATTCAGCGCCGGAGCGAGCAGCCCTGCAAACCGCTTGCGGTAGGCGTCGTGCGCGGCGACGTGCGCATCGCGGCCCGGGTAGCCGTACGCCTCCATGATCGACTCTTCGACGATGAAGTGCCGCTCGGCGTAGGCCTGACAGCCGGCGATGACGCCCGTGCTGTTGCCACCCGTGCCGAGCAGGTTGATCAACTCGAGCAAGGACCGGTGTTGGTAGTCCATGACGGGAACACCGAGCACCGTCGTCGTGAGGTCGATCATGTTCCAAAAGTGTCGGCAGGCCCGCCCGGCTTCAACCCAAACAGGCGTCAGAAATCTGACCTCAACGGAGCCTCGACGCGCGGGGCGTTGCGGCACCTTCATCTGTCAGGCCACGATGCCGCGCCTCGTCCCGGAGCCCGCGTGATCGACCTCTTCCACGACCTGCAGTCCATTCAGCCACACGCCGTTCGCACCTTCGTCACCCAGCGCCTCTCGGACCGCTTCCCGGGCAAGAGCGTGGCCGTGACCGACGACGGCAGCTTCGACGTCGAGAACTGGGCCCACCACACGAAGCGGGTGACGCTCGAGCACCCGTCACCATCGACGGTGGTGCGGCTGGTGCACGACGAGGGGTGGTCGCTGGTCGCGGGTCACACACGCTTCGCGTGGAAGGGCCAGCAGCTCGAGGTCGTCTCGGTCACGGTGCCACGCGGCTTCGAGGAGCAGCGGCTGACGTGGGTGGTGTCGAACACGCTCGGCGACTTCTCGGCGCTCTTCCCCGAGGTGGTCGCCTTCAACCGCGAGGTGCACGGTGAGGTGCTGGTGTTCGCGGCGGGGTGCTTCTCGAAAGACGCGACGCTCCAGCGCGCCATCGAGGCCACGCGCTTCGATGACCTCGTGCTGACGCCGACACTCGCGCAGTCGCTGCAGAGCGACGTGAGGCAATTCCTGGCGAGCCGCGAGGTGTACGAGCGCGCGGGCGCGGTGTGGAAGCGCGGCATTCTGCTGCTGGGTCCGCCGGGCAACGGAAAGACGCACGCCATCAAGGGGCTGATCCGCGAGGCCGCGCTGCCGTGTCTGTACGTGAAGTCGTTCACCGGTCGGTACACCGAGCCGGCCGACGCGATTCCGAAGGTGTTCGCGCGCGCCCGCCAGCTCGCGCCGTGCGTGGTGGTGCTCGAAGACCTCGACGCGCTCATCGACGACGAGAACCGCAGCTTCCTGTTGAACGAGCTCGACGGCTTCGCGGCGATCACCGGCATCATCACCATCGCGAGCTCGAATCACCCCGAGCGCCTCGACCCGAGCCTCATTCACCGCCCCAGCCGCTTCGACCGCAAGTACCGCTTCGAGCTGCCCGACCTCGTGCTGCGGCGGCAGTACCTCGACCGGTGGGCGCAGCGAGTGCCTGAAGGCGTCTCTGAAGCGTCGCTCGCGCAGGCGGCGCAGGAGTCGGACGACTTCACCTTCGCGTACCTCAAGGAGCTCACGCTCTCGACGCAGATGCAGTGGGCGAGTGAGCAGCAGCGCAGGTCCGTGGGTGAAGTGTTGCTGACGGTGCTCACGGGGCTGCGAGCAGAGATTGCCGCCGTGGCCGCGAACCCGCCGCCAGAGCCCCAACCGAAGCCCCGGCACCGGTTCCCCTACGCATGAGCGCGCTCCGCATCGGCTTCGTGTTGTTCCCCAACCTCACGCAGCTCGACTTCACCGGGCCGCTGCAGGTGCTGCACCGCATGCCGGGCGCGACGACGGTGCTCGCTGCGAAGACCCGCGCGCCGGTGCCGTCGGACTGTGGGCTCGACCTGCTCCCGACGACGACCTTCGCCGAGTGTGGGCCGCTCGATCTGCTCTGCGTGCCTGGCGGGTTCGGCGTCGATGGCGCCATCGAAGATGACGAGACCTTGTCGTTCGTGCGCGAGCAGGGTTCACGCGCGACGTACGTGACGAGCGTGTGCACGGGGGCGTTCGTGCTCGGCGCCGCAGGGTTGCTGCAGGGGAAACGGGCGACGACGCACTGGGCGTACCATCACCTGTTGCCCCGCGTGGGAGCGACACCCGTGAAAGCGCGCGTGGTGCGTGATGGCAACACGTTCACGGGCGGCGGTGTGACGGCCGGCATCGACTTCGCGCTGAGGGTGGTGGCCGAGCTCGCGGGTGAAGCAGCGGCGCGCTCCATTCAACTGGCCATCGAGTACGACCCGGCGCCGCCGTTCGATGGTGGCTCTCCCGAGCGGGCGTTGGCCGAGACGACCGAGGCCGTGCGCGGGCGGTTCGCGAAACGGTTGGCGGCGTTCGACCTGCTGCTTGCCAAAGCTCGTCGCGACTAACGAGTCGTGGACGTTGGAAGCCAAGACTAATCAGTCAAATACTGCTACCATCCATAAACCGCAAACACTGGAGGCTTCATGGAATCACAGGCAGAACCAATTCAGGACAAGCCGGCCAGCATCATCGACTCAGTTAGAGACCCAAAGAACATCGCAACAGCCGGTGTTATTTGCTACACATTGGGCTTCCTGATCGAATCAGTATTTTACACATCGCTTGGGATTGCTAGTCTGGAGTTTGCGCGAACAAAGTACATTGTGACGGGGGCTCTCTTCCTCTTGTACTTTCTAGCGTTCTTCTATCCCTTTTACGCAACCTGGCGATTCGTCGTAGACAAGGCAAAGCGATTTTCTGATTTGCTACTGTATTATCCGCTATTTGCCATCCCGATTGCCCTTGTGTGGACCGCTGTCGTTTCTGGACTCTCCTCAGTCGGAAGCGTTCGCCCTTTTGACAGGCCAGTAGGCGTTGGCCCGACGCTGGACTGGAGCGAGATTGCCTGGGATGGAGGCAAGCGTCTGTTTTCCGCAGTTGCATTAACCGCACTTGTACTCTTGGGCTTGCTCGGCTTCTTCTTGCTGGCAGACCTCGTCAGGCGAATTCGCCGAATACCGCTATCAAAGACGAGATGGGCTGAACGAGCGGGCGGAGTTCGCGGTATCGCCACCACAACCTTCACTACCTACTTCTTTCTCGGACTATTCGGCTTCTTCTCTGGCATCTCGTCCAAGACAGTCAACTCGTTTCTTCCAGGCGCCCGCGTGTCTGTTCTCACGTTCTCGGTCGATGATGAATGGCGTGTCTACTGGCTCTCCCCTCTCCTGGTTGGCTTTGCAGCATATGCGCTTTTGGCGAGCATCATCTGGTTCACCTTGTCGAACTCCGAGACCAACCCACCCAACAGTGTTATTGAGCCCGGCTCTCGGATTGCTGCGGTCTCTAACTATGTTGGAGGCTGGATAAGAACGCTGTTTGTTGGATCGGTCGCGAAGGCGCTCGTTCCTGTGCTCGTGGTGCCCTACGCGACGCTTGTTTTTCCCACTTTGCCGCCTCAACTCGGTGGCGGCAGGCCTGTACTCGCGAACATCTCCTTCAAGCAGCCGATAGCCGCGCTTGATGGCGGACAATCACTTGAGGCCGATGTGCTGGTTCGTGGTCCAAACATTATTTTCCTAACTCGCGAAGTTCAACCAACAGTCGTTGAGGTTCCAGCCGCATCCATTGATTCGATTCGATACGTTGGCAAGCAACGGTTTGCTGAACCCACAACAGATGGTGGCAACGGAACGGCCACAGCTGTTGATGGCGGCGTCTTCTCCGAAAGCACAGCCACCTCATCGAGCCATGTTCAAACGGATGATTCGGGTACTCGTCCTGGTTCTGAGTCAGTCGACCAGCGTGTTCGCTGAAGAAGACAGCTGCACGATTTCGGCCGACGCCGTTGCGCCGCAGCTCGACACGAAGAAGCTGCCGAAGGGCGCGAAGGTGGTGTCGTCGGAGAAGAAGGACCGCACCTCTCGAGAGGTGTTGCGCTTCGCTGACGGGCTCGAGGCCACGGTGCAGGTGGGCGGCTGCGCGCATCTGGGCATCTCGTTGGAGGTGCGCTCGAAGGCGGCTGTCTCGCCGAGGCTGACGCCGGTGCAGGGCATCGCGTTGATCAAGAAGGTGTTCGCGAAGCTGCCGTTGAAGGCGCAGCCGGTCATGCAGCCGAAGCTGTTCCTCGACGCGCTCGCGGCGCTGAAGACGACGCCGACGACGTTCCCGGTCGAGCTCTCGTGCGGGGAGTTCACGACCTGCGAGCTGAAGCTCGACACCGACGGCGCCGAGCCGGCGTTGATCATCTGGTACAGCTTCGCCCTGTGAAGCGCTGTCCTCCAGGGGGAGACACGGGCCTGCGCGCGCCCGCTCCCCGCCTGGCCGACGACGAGAAAGAACGCTGACTTCGGGCGCGAAGCTGCGGGCACGCGCGTTGCGATGGCTCCGCGCATGAACCGAATGCTCTGGAGTGCGGTGACCCTACTCGCCGCGTGTGGCGTGTCTGAAGCACACCTCGGCGGCGACGACGACTCGATGAGCGAGAGCGCGCTCGGGCTGTCGAAGAAGGTTCTCGGAGACACCACCTGTGCCGTCGGCGCCAGCGACTGCAACGTCTGCGTGAACGACGTCTTCGGCACGGTGGACCGCGGCTTCGGTGGCCGCTTCGTGTGGAGCACCGGCCGCTGGGACTTCACCTGGGAGCGTCAGTACCCGCCCTCGAACGCGAAGCCGATTGGCGTCTTCCACGACGGCGTCGCGCTCATCGAAGGGCCCGAGCACCACGTGCAGGGCTTCGTGCACACGAACTCGGCCGACGTGCCGTTCATGGTCACGCACAGCGACGACACGAAGGGTGGCATCGGCCGCATCGACAAGAACCACAAGCTCGCGACGCTGCTTCGCAGCAACGACAACCACCCCTCGGGTGGCCAGGTGCTGGGTGACTCGTTCCTCTTCGCCGAGGCCGCGACGTTGCGCGTGGTGACCGTGACGGGCGCCGAGCGGAGCCAGCTGTTCCCGTTGCCGAAGCCCACGTGGGCGAAGGCCGGCCAGGGCCTCTCGGGAGGTGGTGTCGGCGCGGTGAAGCTGCAAGACGGCCGAACGCTCGTCATCTCGTCGACGCCCGGTGGAGACGCCACTGGCACGCGCCGCACGCTCTTCTTCACGAAGGCCGGCGCGCTCACGGCCACGGCTCCGTTCACGCTGCTCGCCGAGACCGAGTACGCGCAGCCCGCGGGGTGGAAGGGCGATTACCAACGCTCCGAGAACCTGTCGGTCATCACCGAGTGCGGCACCGGCACCATCTTCACGCTGCACGCGACGGGCGACCGCGAAATGTACGGCCGTGGCTACTTTCGGCTCTCACGCGTCGACACGGTGAACGGCCTGCCGAAGCTCACGACGGTGAAGGCGTACAACATGGACCAGAGTATCTGGGACTGCCACCTGCGCAGCTCGGGCACGGCGTGGGCACGCGCTGATCATTCGCTTGGCATCGCCTGCCACGAGTGGCTCGCACGCCGCGGCATCTTCGGGTGGAACGACGACGGCGACTTCTCCTTCCGCACGGCGAGATGATCAGCCCCAGCCGCAACCGCGCCAGCGCTTGTCTTTCGAGAACACGCGAAACGCGAGCGCGCGCAACACGAAGCCGCCGACCCCGAAGGCCACCTGGTCTTGCTGCGGGAACCGGTTCTTCGGGTCGAGCCTGCCTTCGTGACTGAAGAACACGATGCCCGGCTCGCCGAGCTTGTTCTTCTTCTGGCGGTCGAACACGAACCAGTTCTGCCCGGCGTTGCAGAAGCCCTCGAAGCGCTCCTCGTCTTCACCGTCCCACTCGAGGTCGGCGCCCGGCCCCACATTCGGCCCATCGACACCGGGGCGGCTCGCGTCGACGTGCACCGAGGCGCCGCACTTCGTCATCACCTGCACGAGCGACGCAGGGCCCGTCGCCTTCTTCGCCGGAGCCGTGAGCTCGAGCGCAATCACCGCGTCGTCATCGGCGTCGAACTTCAGCGTCGTCACCTTGCCCGTGCGCACCTCTCGCAGCTTCTCGAGCAGCGCGGTGAGCAATGCACGGCACTCCGGCGTCGTCGCCAGCACCTCGAGGCGCTTCTTCAACTCGGGCGTGAGCGTCGGCTTCGTGGCTGCCTTGACGCGGAAGTCCTTCGTCTCGAGCTGGTCGAGCGCGCTCAACGGCGACGTGTCGGTGACCGGGTTTCCCTCGAGGTACATCGTCTTCACGTTGACGAGCCCGCGCAGGGGCGACACGTCTTTCACCTTGTTGCCCTTGAGGCCGACGAAACGCAGGCCCACGTGCTTCGCGAGCGGCGAGACGTCTTCAATCTGGTTGCCGGGCACCTGCAGGTACGTGAGCCCCGAGTGCTTCGCGAGCGGCGCCAGCGACGTGAGGCGATGGTTCGGCAGGAAGAGCGACTTCAGCTTCGGCAGGTTCTCGAGCGGCGACAGGTCTGACACCGCGCCGTTCGCGATGGTCACCTCTTGCAGCGTGCGCACCGACTTCAGCGGCGCGAGCGAATCGACGCGCGGGCCACGCAGCTCGACCTTCTCGAGCTTCGGCAACGACGACGCGAACGCGAGGTCGACCGGGCGCTTCGTGGTGCCTTCGAGCTTCACGTGCACGAGCGACTTCACCTCGGCGAGCGGGCGCAGGTCGGTCTTGTCGGTGATGCCCACCTCGAGCACCTTCACGTTGGGCAGCAGTGGAATCCACGTGAGGTCGGTGATGGGCGTCCATACGGCCGCACGCAGAAAGCCCGACTCGCGCACGTCGGCTTCGACGTCGGCCCAGTCGGGCAGCGAGTTCGGGTCTTCGGGCGAGAGGTCGGTCTTGCCGAGCAGCTTGCGCAGCGCCGCGTCCTTCTCGAGGCGGGTGAGGAACGGCGTCATCTTCACCTTCGGCGGCTTCGGCTCGGCCTTCGGCGCCGCGGCTGGAGCGGCCGTCGTCGTCTCGACGTAGCCCTTCTTCGTCTTCTGCTTGATGAGAATGGCCTCGAAGAGCGCCGCCGCTTCTGGCGACGAGTACGCCTTCACCGTCGTCTGGCCGTTCGCGCCGAGCTTGCCGTAGCGCGTGTGCAGCGCCGCGCCTTCACACCAGACTTCCCAGAACTTGTTGGAGCTGCCCTCGGAGAACTCGAATCGTCGTGCCATGGCGGCGAACCCTACAGCGCGCTCAGGGTTCCGTCGGCGACATCGTGCTCTGCGGCTGGCGGGTCATGCGCGTGACGAAGTCGTTGGCGTTGACGTTGGTGTCGCTGCCGTTCCCTGCGTTCTCATCGGAGCCGCCCGCGCCCATCGACGTGCTCGTGGAGGCGGCGTTCGCTTTTCGCTCGAGGCTCGCGGCGGAGTACGGCGACGACGCGCCCCACGGCCCTGCGACGGTGCTGGCGCCTTCTCCGAACATCGCGCCCGTGCCGTAACCGACCGCGTCGCCGACGAGCGGGTCGCCTGCGGGCGTCGACGTCGTCGCTCCTGGCAGCACGAGCCGCACCTGCGCGTTCGCGTTCGCCAGGCCCATGGCCTTCGGGTTGTTCGTCGTACTGCGCGCCACGAAGTCGGCCGCGGGCGTGCCCGTGTAGCCAGTCGCGGTGCCCGACCCGATGAGGAAGTACCCGTGCGCGCGAATCGTCACGCTGGTGCCTGAGAGCACGTTCACCGTCGACCAGCCCGTCGCCGTCGGCCCACGCGACTGCAGCGCCCAGCCCACGAGCGACACGTCTTCGGCGCCCGGGTTGTAGAGCTCGACGAACTCGTCATCGGCGCCGTTGGGTCCCGCGGCCGCCAGCTCGCTGATGACCAGGTCGCAGACATCGCCGCGCGCGTCGCCGTCGGTGTTCGTCTGGTTCGCGTTCGGGAGCGTCGGACAGTTGTCGCAAGCGTCTCCCTTGCCATCATTGTCACCGTCGGCCTGCGTCAGATTGGCAAGGGTTGGACAATTGTCGCAGGCGTCACCCTTGCCATCCATGTCGCCATCTTCCTGATTCGGGTTGGGCGTCGCGACGCAGACATCACAGACATCGCCGACACCATCCATGTCGCCGTCGACCTGCGTCGGGTTGCCCACGAGCCGGCAGTTGTCACAGGCGTCGCCGAGGCCGTCGCCGTCACCATCGGCCTGCGTCGCGTTCGCGATGACGCGGCAGTTGTCGACCGCGTTCAGCACGCCGTCGTTGTCGGCGTCGGAGTCGCACACGTCACCCAGCCCATCACGGTCGCCGTCGGCCTGCGTGGGGTTCGCAGCGGTGGGGCAGTTGTCGCACGCGTCACCTTTGCCATCGCCGTCGGTGTCGGTCTGCGGCGCGCTCGCCAGCGCAGGGCAGGTGTCACAGACGTCGCCGACACCGTCGCCATCGCCGTCTTCCTGGCCCGGGTTGCTGCGCGCCGCACAGTTGTCGCACGGGCTCGCCACGCC
Source organism: Archangiaceae bacterium (assembly GCA_016879935.1). Classification (GTDB taxonomy): domain Bacteria; phylum Myxococcota; class Myxococcia; order Myxococcales; family Myxococcaceae; genus Xiheimicrobium. The sequence continues at coordinate 33,969 of JAACJQ010000312.1, forward strand.
GTCGGAGTCGGGGTCCTCCTGTGAGGCGGTGCACTCCGCCATGGTGCCATCGGCGCTGCACGAGGTAACACCGCAGCCCATGCCCGAGGGCAGCGTGCAGCGAACGCCCAGCCCCGTCACGTCGGCCTGCCCGCAGGCGCCGCAGTTGTTGCGATTGGGGCCGCCGCAGAACGAGGTGATGCCGCTCGACGCGCACTGCAGCGTGCCGGAGCAGCCGCCCGCCGTGCAGGTCGCTCCGAGGCTGCTGACGTCGGGCCGGTTGCAGACGCCGCAGTTGTTCTTCGGCGCGCCGAGACACGTCGCCGCGGTGCCACCATCGACAGGACACACCGTGGTGCCCATGCAGCCGTTCGCCGCGACGCATGACTGGTTCAACCCCGCGACGTCGGGCGCATCACAGACGCCGCAGTTGTTCGCCGGGCGGCTGTTGCAGCGCACCGCTTCACGGCCCGCACACACCCAGGTGCCACACGGCTCGCAGCCGGCGTCGGGCTGATTCGTCAGCGCCGAGCAACCGCCACACGCATTGGTGACGCCTTCGTCGACGAGGCCATCACAGTCGTCGTCTTCACCGTTGCAGGTCTCGATTTCAGGCACCTCGGCGCCGACGCACGTGCCCAGGCGACCCATCGACGTGCAGGTCGCGAGCCCGGCTTTGCAGTGGCCGACGCCCAGACCGGCATCGGCCGGGTAGCAGGCGACCGTGTCTCCGGGGCTGCAGGCCGTTCCTCCGGCGGGAGCGCACGCCACCGCACCGAGCACGAGGCTCATCGCGAGGCAGGAGGCGCCGAACCGGAACGGCATGAGAGGGGTTTGCCCGAGTCCGCCGGTGGAGCGCAAGCCGATGAGCGCCGGTCACGCCGTTGTCACCCGTGTGAAGACGTGTGAAGCGTCGAGCGAACCGCCGTGCCGGACGCTACACAGCGGCCATGCCCCACCCCCGCGTCCTCGGCAGCAAGGCTCATGGTGCGCGTCTCGAGCGCGTTCAGGCCTCGAAGCGCTTCAAAGACGGCGTCTTCACCAACACGAAGAAGGTGTCGCCCGGGCTCAAGGGCAACCCGCTCCCGCTGCTGGGCGAGTACTTCTTCTCGAGCACGCAGCGCGAACCCCGCGGCGTCTTCCCCGTGCTCGACCCGCGGCCGACCTGGCAGACGCGCGCCGAGACGGGCCTGCGTGTGACGTGGCTCGGGCACAGCACGCTGCTGCTCGAAGTCGACGGCGTGAAGGTGCTGACCGACCCTGTCTTCGGTGACCGCGCGTCTCCTCTCGGCTTCGCGGGCCCGAAGCGGTTTCACAAGACGCCCGTGCGCTTCGACGAGCTGCCCGAGCTCGACGCGGTGTTGATCAGCCACGACCACTACGACCACCTCTGCCTGCCGACGATGACCGAGCTGGCGAAGTCGAAGGTGCCCATCGTCACCTCGCTCGGCGTGGGCGCGCACCTCGAGTCGTGGGGCGTCGCGGCAGAGCGCATCACCGAGCTCGACTGGGGCGACGTCGCCCCCGTGAAGGACCTGCGGCTCACCGCGACGCCGGCGCAGCACTTCTCAGGGCGTGGCGTGGGCGACCGCAACACGACCTCGTGGGCGAGCTTCGTGCTCGAGAACGGCAAGCACCGCGTCTTCTTCTCGGGCGACACGGGCCTCACCGAAGAGTTCCGCGACATCGGGCAGCGCTTCGGCAAGTTCGACCTCGCGATGTTCGAGGTCGGCGCGTTTCACGAGCAGTGGGGCGACATTCACCTCGGGCCGCACAACGCGCTCAAGGCGTGGGAGCTGCTCGGCTCGGGCACCTTCCTTCCGATTCACTGGGGCACCTTCAACCTCGCGCTGCACGCGTGGGACGAGCCGGCCGAGACGCTCGCCAGCCTGGTGCAGGAGCGTGGCGTGCCCATGGTGACGCCGCGCCTCGGAGCGCCCATCGAGCCGTCGCGCGTCGAGCGCTTCGACCCGTGGTGGCGCGAGGTGGCCGACTCGAGCGCCGCGAAGCGCCTCGTGCCCGCGACCTGACTTTCGCCGAAGTCGAAATACAGTTCGCCGCATCGACCCGACACACCGCACCGATGTGGATGGTTGGCGCGGCGTGGCGGTCACGCTCGTCGTGCTCTTTCACGCCTGGCCCTCGCTGCTGCCGGGCGGCTTCGTCGGCGTCGACGTCTTCTTCGTCATCTCGGGCTTCGTCGTCGCGCGCATGGTGGCGGCGCAGCTCGAGCGCGGCTCCTTCGGGGTGAAGGCGTTCTTCCTGCGGCGGGTGAACCGGCTCGCGCCCGCGATGTTGCTCATGCTCGTCTCGACGCTGGTGGCCTCGGCGCTGATTCTCTCGCCGACGTTGCTCGCGCAGGTCGTCGCCTCTGCAGCGGGAGCGCTCACGCTGGTGGCCAACCTCGTCTTCGCGATGCAGGCCGGGTACTTCGACCAGCTCGCCGACGTGAAGCCGCTGCTCCACTGCTGGTCGCTCGCGGTCGAGGAGCAGTTCTATCTGGCGGTGCCGCTCGCCGTGCTCCTCGGGAAGCGGCTGAGCCCGCGGGTGAACGACGTGTTGCTCGTGTTCTGCTTCGCGCTCTCCTTCGGTGCGAGCGTGTGGCTCACCTCGACGTCGCCCCAGTGGGCGTACCTGGTGCCCACGACACGAGCGTGGGAGCTGCTCGAAGGCGTCCTCCTCGCTCGAGCGGGTGAGCGCGCGACACCGTCATCACGCTGGCTGCGGGAGGTGCTGAGCGTCGCGGGCCTGCTGCTCATCCTGGGCGCTGCCATCGGCTTCGACCGCACCACCGTCTTCCCCGGCGCATGGGCCGCGCTGCCCGTCGGTGGAACGGTGCTGGTGCTCGCGACCGGTCCACGCACGGTGCTCGCCTCGCTCGTGAGCCGCCGCGTGGTGGTCGGGCTCGGGTTGATCAGCTACCCGCTCTACCTCTGGCACTGGCCTGCCCTGACGCTGGGCCGGCTCGCCCTGCCCGTCGACCAGCACGCCGTGGGCACGCCGCTGTTGGTGGCGCTCTCGCTGGTGCTGTCGGTCGTCACCTGGCGCTTCGTCGAGCGGCCGGTGCGTCAGAGGCAGTCGCGCACCATCGCCCTCGCGCTCGTGGGCACGGCGGCAGCGCTTGCGGTCGCGCTCACCACCGTGCAGCTGAAGTTCACGCCAGACGATTGGGCGTTCTGGAACCCCGTCGCCGCGAAGGTGGCGCGCTTCGAAGCGAACTACCCCTACGAAGGCGACGCGAAGTTCGGCACCTGCTGGCTGGTCGACGAACGAAAGCCTGCGCTCCCCCAGTGCATCGAGCTCGAGCCACCCGAGCTTCCCCTCGTGATGGTGTGGGGTGACTCGCACGCGGCGAGGCTCACGGCGGGGCTTCGCGCGCTGCAGGCCGAAGCCACGCGACCCGTCTTCCGTCTCGGGCAGCGCACGCGCTCGAGCTGCCCGCCGCTGTTCGGCGTCGGCTCCGACATCTGCGTCGAGGCGAACGAGGCAGTGCTCGTCGAGCTGCGAAGGGTGCAGCCCACGGTGCTCATTCTCGACGCGCGGTGGCGGCTGTACCCGAACCAGACGCTGCTCCGGGAGTCGCTGGTGAAGCTGCGCGCCGCGTTGCCACGAACCGCCGTCGTCGTAGTGGGGCCCGTGCCCGAGTGGCGCGTGACGCTCCCGTGGGTGCTGTCGATGCGCGTGCATGGCGACACCATTCCCGAACGGTCGATGCCCATCGGCCTGCCCGAGCAGCGCGAGCTCGACCGCCTCATCGCCGAGACCGTGACCTCGACCCACACCCGCTTCGTCTCGGCCATCGACGAGCTCTGCACGTCTTCGGGTGACTGCCTCGTGAAGCTCGCCGACGAGCCGCTGATGCTCACCTCGTGGGACTACGGGCACCTCACGACGCCCGCGGCCCGGCTCATCGGCGTGCGCCTGCTCAGCGAGTGGTGAGCGGTGATTCACCATCTCCCTCAGGCTGCCACCCTCCGCCGACAGCCCTGAATGGTCGTTTTTCACCATCGAGAGGCGACTTGTGACCATGGTCACGGCGGCGGCTGCGCACTACTTCTCACGCACCATGAAAACACTGCTCGCTGCGCTGCTCTTCGCCGTTCCCGCTTTCGCTGCTCCGCTCAAGGTGACGCCCATCGTCGGCTCACCGCAGGGCTTCTTCGTCACCTCGACGCTCGTGACCGGTGACAAGGAGGCGCTCGTCATCGACCCCGCCTTCACGCTCGCCGATGCGCATCGGGTCGCTGCTGCCGTGCTCGACTCGGGCAAGAATCTCACCACCATCTTCGTGACGCACGGGCACCCCGACCACTACTTCGGTGCCGTCGTGCTGAAGGCGGCCTTCCCGCAGGCGAAGCTCGTCGCGAGGCCCGAGACCATCAAAGACATCGAGAAGTCGTGGAAGGGCAAGGTCGCGCAGTGGGGCCCGATGTACGGCGCGAACCTGACCGACGCTCCGGTGATTCCCGAGGCGCTCTCGGGAGACTCGCTCACCGTCGACGGCGAGACGCTCACGCTGCACGGCGGCGTGCAGGGCGACGACGGGCACAACACGTACGTGTGGATTCCCTCGGCGAAGGCGGTCGTGGCGGGCGACACCCTCTACAGCGGCGTGCACGTGTGGACTGCCGAGACGAAGGCCGCGAACCGCACCGCGTGGCTCGCGACGCTCGACGCCATCGAGAAGCTCAAGCCCGAGCTCGTCATCGCCGGCCACAAGGTGCCCGACGCGAAGGATGATGTGTCGGCCATCACCTTCACGCGCGACTACTTGAAGGCGTTCGACGTCGCCGTGAAGGGCTCGAAGACGGCGGCCGAGGCGCTCGAGAAGGTGAAGGCGAAGTACCCTTCTGCCGCGCTCGACGTCATCGCGCGCATCGGCACCGAAGCGCAGTACGCGAAGTGAGGCGTGATGGGTGACGTCGTCGAGCTGGGGTTTCGCAGCAGCGTTCGCCCGGGGCTGGGCTTCGAGGTGATGCGGTTCTCGGAGCTCCGGCGGCGTACGCTCACCCACGCGCTCGACGGCCTCACCCGCCCGCAGTTTCACCTGGTGGCGGCCTGTCTCACCGGGCGCACGCGGCATCGGGTCGACTTCGAGCGGCACCTGCTGCGCCCTCGCGACCTCGTCTTCGTCGCGCCCGGCCGCGTGCAGGGCTTCGACCCGACGCCGGGGCTCGAGCTGTCGCTGCTGCTCTTCACGCCCGAGTTCCTGCAGCTCTCGGCGGATCCACGGTTGGTCGACCCGCTCCGCGGAGCGCGCGTGTTGTCGCCGTTCTGGAAGACGCCGGTGCTGAACGTACCGAAGGCGCTGTGGCCCGACGTGACGGGGCTGATCAGCCAGCTCGAGCGCGAGTACGCACGGCCGGCCGATGGCGTTCAGACGGCGGTGCTCTCGTCACTCCTTCGGGCGTTGCTGCTGCAGCTCGAGCGGCTCGTGACGAACGCCGAGGGCGCGTCGACGGCGCCACCTGCGCTCGAGCGGTTCCGGGAGACGCTGGAGCAGGGCCTCGAGACGAGCCGCTCGGTCGAGCACTACGCCAGGCTCGCGAAGGTGACGCCGAGAACGTTGAACCGGTTGACGCTCCGGCACCTCGGCGTGGGCGCGAAGCAGACCATCGACACGCGCGTGGTGCTCGAGCTCAAACGCCTGCTCGCCTACAGCGACCTCTCGGTGAAGGAGCTCTCGGCCCGCTTCGGCTTCGACGAGCCGACGAACCTGGTGAAGTTCTTCAAGCGGCACACCGGCACGACACCGCAGCGGTTTCGCGACGCGCGCTGAGCAGGAGCTCCGGCCTCGACGAGCCGTGCAGCGCAAGGACACCGCAGCGCACCTCGTGACGTTCGCGCACCATGCCACAGCGATTCCGCGGCGTGCGCTGAGCAGGCGCTCTGCGGCAGCTCGCGACGTTCTTCGAGCGGCACCACGCCACGGCAATTTCCTGAGGCGCGCCGAGCGCAGACGTCCCAGCAAGAAGCGACGGCTCTGCGTCGGCCTTGTTCGAGCCAGGAATGGCGTCTGCCACTCAGAGCTTCGAGAAGTACTCGACGACGGTCTGCTTGAACTCCGGCCTGCTGTAACCGTCGGCCTGCCGCGTCTCGAGCATCTTCACGAGCGCCGCCGCCGCGTCGTCTGCGCTCTGCGCATTCGGCAACGCCCGCGAATCGACGCCACCGTGGAGCGCATTCTTTCCGAAGTCGGTCGCCACCACGCCGGGCGAGAAGAGCGACACCGTGATGCCGGGGTGCGTGGGCGCCAACTCGGCGCGCAGGTTGGCCGTGAGCGCGTTCAAGAAGTGCTTCGCGCCGCTGTACGCCGAGCGCTGCGCCGCGAAGGGCACGCGCCCCAGCATCGACGAGACGTTGACGAGGTGGCCCGCGTTGCGCGCCTTGAAGTGCGGCAACACCGCCTGCATGCCGTAGAGCGCGCTCTTCACGTTCACCGTCATCATCTCGTCGACGTCGGCGTCGCTCAGCTCCGACGGCATTCGCGAGATGCCGCGGCCCACGTTGTTCACCCACACGTCGATGCGGCCGTGCTGCGCGAGCGCCGTGGCGACGACCCGCTCGACGTCACTGCGGCGGGTGACGTCGGCGACGATGGTCTGCGCTCCACCACCCGCGAGGCTCACCGACGAGAGCGCCTCGGCCCGCCGCGCCACCAGCACCGGCCGCGCTCCCTTCGCGAACACCTGCTTCGCCAACGCCTCCCCGATGCCTGCGCTCGCGCCCGTGATGACGATGACCTGGTCGTTCATGGCGCGCGTTGTACGTCATCACCCACGCTCATGCCGGGGCACTTCGGGCGATGAAGTCGAAGACGTTGTGGTGCTACAGCCGCGCGCGTGCCGACCCGAAACGTGCCCGTGCGGTTGAGTCTGGGCTCCGAGCAGCCCACGCAGGCCACCGTCGTCATCGCCGACTGGACGATGCTCGAGCGCCTGCGCCGCGGCGCGATGGTGCTGGGCCTCGCGTGGGGCGCCGCCGGCTTCAGCATCGTGATTCCAGTCCTGCACTTCGTGCTCCCGCCGATTCTGCTGCTGTTGGGGCCCATTCTCTGCGTGTGGCGGGTGCTGACACGCTCGTCGTTCAAGGAGGGCACCGGCCCCTGCCCGCGCTGCAAGCCGGAGCGGACGATGACGATGGGCGGCAAGGTCGAGCCCGAGACGAACGTCTTCTGCGACGGCTGCGGCAATCAACTCACGCTCAAGTTGCAAAGTTGAAAGGTCGGCTTTGCAGGTTTGAAAGAGGGCCCCAGTCGCGGTCGCGCGTCAGGCACACGGCCTTTCGCCGCCGCGGGCTGAGCGCTATTTCGTGTGGTGATGCGACTGGGCGTGTTGGGTGAAGCGGGGCTGAAGTTGCTGCAGCTGGGTGGAGTCGACGTGGCCGAGGGCGCTTGCGACGCCCGGGTCTGCTCGGTGGCCGAGCTGCTCGAGTCTCCACATGGCGTCGCCGGCGTGGTGGTGGTGGCGACCGAGGCGCCCGTGACGGTGGGCCTCGCTGCGCGCCTGTTCCGGCTGGGAGCGCACGCCATCGGTCCCGCGACGGCGCTGCGGGCGCTGGAGCGAGTCCCCACGACGACGTCTCTGGCCGACCGCTTCCTCGCGTGGGCCTCGGCGGGACGACTCTCCGGCCTCGTGAAGGTGCTCGCGAACACCCCACTCGAAGGCGTCGCGCTGTTCGATGGCGGCGCTCTCCGCGCTGCCACCTTCTGCGGCCTGCACGGCGCCGCCGCGCTCGACGAGATGCTGGCCATCGAAGACACCGAGCCGACGCTGGAGTCGACGCGCGACGCCGACGCGGGCCAGCGCATGACGGTGGTGCTCGCCGAAGACGACCAGTCGCTCAACTCGTTGCTGTCGCGCGTGCTCGAGAGCGCCGGCTATCGCGTGCTGAGCGCCGAGAACGGGCTCGAGGCGTTGACGCTGGTGCAGCGCTTCCCCACCGACATCGTCGTCTCCGACATCGACATGCCGCGCCTCGACGGCTGGGGCCTCCTACGCACGCTGCGGAGCGACCCGAACACCCGTGAGATTCCCGTCGTGCTGCTCTCGGCCTACGAAGACGCCGTCGGCACGCTGAAGGCCGCGAAGGCCGGCGCGCGCGCGTACCTGAAGAAGTCGGGCCGCTCGCGTGAGGTGCTCGACACGGTGAGCATTCTGGTGACGCCACGCCGCACGGTGAAGCAGGCGGTGCTGAAGGAGCGCGACTTCGAGGTGGTGCTGCCGGCTGTCGGCGCGCAGTGGGTGCTCTCGCAGCTGGCCGAGTTCGAAGCGACGGGCACGCTCGAGCTGGAAGACGAGCTCGGCCGCTACGAAGTCACCGTCTCGAAAGGCGCGCTCGCCAGCGCCATCGCCCAGAACGGCAGCCTGCGCGTCGACGGCACTGCCGCGCTCGAGGCCCTCGTCACCAGCCGCGGCACCGGCACCTTCTCGTTCCGCCCGGCGCTGGCCGACCCGAGCGCCCCGTCGGTCTTCACCGCGCTCGAAGACGTGCAGCGTGGGCTCTTGCGCTTCGGCGCCGACCGCGCGCGCGAGCTGCTCGAGTCTCCCCGGCGCCTGCGGCTCAACCACGAGCTCTCACACCTCTACCGTCGCGCCGCGTCGTCGGCCGAGCTGCGCATCATCAAGGCCCTCGAGGAGCGTCACCCGACCCTTGGAGAACTCGCCTCACGCGCCGAGGTCGACGAGCGGCAGGCGGAGCGGATTCTGCTCGAGCTGCTCAAGCGCGGCATCGCTGAAGAAGACATCAGGCAGTGAGCAGCACCGGCGGACGCTGACGTCGTTGTTCACTCGTTGAGGTGCGGTCGCCGAAGAAGACTTCGAGCAGCGTCGCCCTACGGACGCTGACGTCATGCACCGAGCCTGGCGCAACTCGCGAGGCTGGGCTTCAGCCGCGACGGGCGCGGGTGTGCGTGAAGCGGTCGCGCGTCGCGCTGCGGGCGCAGAAGACGTCGGGCAGTGTCATCGGCACGCCGAAGCCAGAGCTCCATTCACCCCGGGCGCGAGGCCCCGGCACGTTCGACCGCATCGAGCCACGCCTGCACCAGAAACCGAAAGTCATCTTCGGCCTTGGTCCGCACGAACTCGACGCCGAGCGCGGCCAGGTGGGGAAAGTGCTCGGCTGGGAACTGGTTCGGGTCGTACTGGTCCCACGTCTCTTGCGCCTGCTCACGCGTCTCGACGAGGCCGCGGGTGTGCGTCAGCACGAAGCCAAAACAGAAGGCAATCATGCTGCGCTGCGCGCTCACCTGGTGCGTGGGCGAGAGGCCGGCTTCAGCCAGCGCGCCGATGAGCTGGTCGAGCCCGAGCAGCACTCGCGCGTCTCTGGGCTGCGCCGTCTCGGCGGCCAGCACGCCCACCAGCGCGGGGTGCGCCAGTAGCGCCTGGTAGAGCCCGACCGCGATGCCCTCGGCCCGCTGCCGCCACGGCTTCGTCAGGTCGGGTGGCGGAATCGTCGAGAGCGCGAGGTCGGCGAGGGCCGACAGCAGGTCCTGCTTGTCGGTGACGTGGTGGTACAGCGACATCGCCTCGACCTTGAGCGCGCTGGCGAGCCGCCGCATCGAGAGGCCCTCGAGCCCTTCGTCGTCGAGCAGCTTCATCGCCTTCTCGAGAATGAGCGCCCGCGTCAGGGGCTTTCGTTTCTTCATCGCGTACGCACCACCAGTTGACTTACGGCGTAAGTCGCCTTACCCTTACAGCGTAAGGCGACAATCACAGAGCCAGGAGGCCGCCATGAACATACTCAAGTCGCTGACCGCTGCATCGCTGATGATCCTCATCGGGTGCGCGTCGAACCCCGACATCAACAGAGAGATGCAGGCCATCAACCAGGCGCTGCAGAAGGCACAGGCAGCCACCGACTTCGACACGTTCTCCACGCACGCGCAGGTGTTCGAGGAGCACGTCCGCGCGGCCGCCTCGAAGGCGTACTCGGGCTCCGACGCAGGGGCGCGCACCTACGAGGCCGGCATGGGCGAGCTCACCGTTGCGCTCACGGCCCTCGATGCCGCGCTGGCCGCGAAAGACCTCGAGGCCGGCAAAGCGGCGCTCGAGCAGTGCGTCGCCCTGCGCAAGAAGTACCACCTGAAGCTGGGCGTCTGATCAGCGCGCGCAGAACCCGCCACGGCAGAACAGGCCACCGCTGCAGTCGATGCTGCTCGAGCAGGGAGCGCCGCCGCCACCGTTGCCCATGCACACGCGCCCGCCGCTCCAGTCTTTGCAGAACTCGCCGAACGCACAGTCGAGGCTCGAGCGGCAATTGCTGCTGCCGACGACGACGATGGTCGACCGGTTGCGCTGCATCGACTGCAACAGGAGCGCATCGGCCGCCTGCTGCTGGGCCTGCGCCGACTGCTTCTGCGCTTCGACGGCCTGTCGCTGCACGCCCATCTCTTCGGCGTGGTGACGCTCGCTCTGCGCGAGCTGCTGCTGCGTCGAGAGGTATTGCAGACACGAGGCCTTCGTCGCGGGGTCGGTGCCTTCGACGATGACGGCGCGCTGGCAGGCCTTGAGCGTCGCGCGGTTGCGTGCGGCCTCGAGCTGCCCGGGTGAGAGCAGCGCGTCGATGGTGTGGGGGCCGACGGGCTCCTGCGCCGTCATGAACTTCGCGCGCAGCGCTCGCCAGCCCGCCGCCTCGTTCGTCTCGACGACGTCGAACGAGAAGCTGCCCTGCTCAGGGCCGGTCTCGGCGGTCTTCACCAGCGCCGCTCTCCAGAGTTCGTCGCGCGAAAAGTCGCCCTGGCAGGTGACGTCGGTGATGCGCACGGCGGGAATCGAGACGGCGCAGCTCGGTGCGCGCGGGGTCGACGGGCCACGCACGATGCGCCGCGTGGTGGGCTGGCAGCCGACGAAGACGACGACGGCGAGGAGCAACGACGCGCGCTTCATGGGCACCCCGTCACGCACTTCGTCTGTTGCTTGTCACACGACTGGCGGCACGACGCGGCGATGGCGGTGCCACAGCGCGTCTTCACACACTGGTTGAACGAGACCATGCACTGCCGGCGGCACTCTCCGTTCGCGACGACGTCGGTGCCGGGCGCAGGGCCCTTCGGCAGCGGGGGCAACGTCTCGAGCGGCGGCATCGGAGGCGGCGCGTCGGCCGGGGCAGGCGCAGGTGGAGCGGGCTCCGTCACAGGAGCGGGCGTCGTGGTGCAGAGCGACGCAGGCACCGGCCACACCGCCCACGTGCGGCCGTCACACTTGAACAGCCGCGGCGCCTGCGGGGTGCCGAAGTCGTACAGCACGCCCGTGAGCTCCTTCGTGCACGGCGGCGCCTGCTGCGCGAACACGTTCAACGAGGCGAGCGTTCCGGCCAACACGAGGAGGCGCATCGGGGCGGTGTAGCGAGCGGGGCAGAAAGGCGTCAACCGGTGAGTCATGCTCCGTCATTGGAGCGGGGCCGGCCTTTCCGTCACGGTCGGCGAAAGCTGGCGCACCCGCTCGCCCGGCAGCAGGCTGGCCCCTCGATGTTCAGTGTGTGGACCTGGATGCACGTGTTGGCCGCCACCTCGACGGTGGTCGTCGTCGCGCTCGCGTTGTCGCGCCACGCGAACCCCACCTTCCGCCTGCCGCTGGTGCTGCTCGCGGTCGACCAGTTCGTCTGGAACGCGGCCTCGGTCGCCGGAGAGCTGACCCGAGACCCGTCGTACAAATGGGTCGGCGCCGTCGTCACGCCCGTCTTCCCGGCGCTCCTGCTCCACTACGCGCTCGCCTTCACCGGCCGGCTTCGCAAGCTGCGGCGCCTGCTCGTGGTGACGTACGTCGTCTACGCGGCCGAAGCGGTGCTGGTCATCGTCGACTCGCAGAGCGACGCCTTCAACCTCGGGCTGGGCGAACACGCGCTCATCTCGGCCGTCACCAGCGTGCCCGTCGCGTGCCTCGGCATCTGGTTGTTCTGGTCGCACCTGCGCGAGGTCGTCGGCGAGTCGGAGCGTCAACGCACCTGGCTCTTCGTCATCGCGCTGCTCGTCTCGGTGCCGTTGATGTTGACCGACCTGTTCAACGACATGGGCGCCCCGGTGCCTCCGCTCGCGACGGCCGGCAGCACGGTGCTCAACAGCCTGCTCATCGCCATCACCCTCGGCGTGTCGACCGCCTCGAAGCGACAGCAACTCGGCCAGGCGATGTTGTTCGCGCTCTTCGTGGTGGTCGTCTTCCTCACGCTGTTCGGCGCCCTGCGCGACCACCAGGGCGTGCTGGTGCTGGCCATCTCGGGCTTCACGCTCGGGCTCGGCGCAGCCGCGCGGCTGGCGTGGCAGGTGTTGGCGAGACGAAGAGAGGGGCTCGAGCGCTTCGCGACGCTGGGCCGCTTCTCGGCGCAGATGGCGCACGACCTCAAGAACCCGCTCGCCGCCGCACGTGGAGCGGCCGAGCTGCTCGAAGGCGAACTCCGCGCGTTGCAGAAAGAAGACCTCACCCACTTCTCGGCGCTGCTCGTGCAGCAGCTCGACCGCCTCACGCACATCATCGACCGCTACCAGCGCCTCTCGCGCATGGAGCTCGAGCGCCAGTCGATGGACCTGAACGAGCTGGTGACGAAGGTGCTGTCGCTGCAGTCGTTCGCCGGCGCGAGCAGCGTGACGGTGACCTCGACCCTCGAGCCGAACCTGCCGGTGGTGCAGCTCGACCCCGAGCTCGTGTCGTCGGTCGTCGAGAACCTGGTGAAGAACGCGTTCGAGGCAATGCCGAGCGGAGGCTCCATCACCATCGCCACGGCGCGCGCGGGCGAGCACCTCTCGCTCTCGGTCACCGACACCGGCCACGGCATGGATCCCCGCACGCGCGAGCAGGCCTTCGAGCTGTTCTTCACCACCAAGGCCACGGGCAGCGGGCTGGGCCTCGCGTTCGTGAAGCAGATTGCGCGCGCCCACGGCGGAGACGTTCGCCTCGAGTCGCGTGAAGGTCAGGGCACGCGCGTCGAGCTGCTGCTGCCAGTGAGCTGATCAGCCCTTCTTCGACTTCGCCTTCTCGGCCAGCACGTGCAGGGTCTTCTGCCAGTTCACCGCGACGAACGCGCCGGCAGGCCCGAACGAGACCCGCGTACCCGAAGGGCTGCCCGGCAACTCGAAGCGCTGCACCTTGCCCGAGGGCAGCGCGATGACGAAGGCCTCGGCCTTGTCACCCTTGCAGCTGCTCGCGAGCACCTGGTCGCCGAAGGCCTCGAACGAGTCGATTCTGGGCAGGGTGGCGAGCTTCTTCGTCTTGCCCGTCTTCGCGTCGACCAGCCCCAGCACGTCCTCCTCGGTCGACTTCCACGTGGTGCTGATCAACGACGCGTCGTCTCGCCATCGCGCCGAGCCCGCCTCGAACGAGACGAACTTCGGCTTCTCGGCAGGCCGCACGCGCCACTCGTTCTTCGGAAACTCGAAGAGGAACTGCGACCCCGAGGGGCTGAGCTCGAAGTGGCGCTCGGTGCCGATGCGGTCGAGCACCTTGCCAGCGAGCGACAGCACCAGCGTCTCTGGCGTCCCCATGACGAAGACCCGCTCACCGTCCGGGTGCACGCGCACGCCCCAGGGCTTGTCCAGCTTCAGCTCGAAGCTCGAGACGACGGCCCTGGTGGTGGGGTCGATGAACTCCACGCTCGGTTTCCTGCCGCCGTTGCGGTCGGTGCCACCACGCAGCACCACCAACCGCGAGCCGTCGGGCGTGAAGTGGGCAGCCTCGATGACGAGCGCGGCGTCGGGCTCCGAGCCCTTGCCGGGCAGAATCGACATCGGCAGCTCGTGCGCGACCGGCTTCTTGCCGCTCACCTCGACCAGCACCGCCGGGCCCGAACGGTCGACCCGGAAGACGTGGGTGGCGCTCTGCGTGAGCTGGGCGAGCGAGCCGGCACCGCGGGGCAACGAGATGCGCTGGAGCTGAAGGGCCATACGCCTTCAGACACCCAACGAGCACTTCGTGTGAAGTGAAGACGTGAGCGTCGACACGCGAGGCGGGCTGCACTCTGATGCGCCGCATGGCTGAATCGCAGGCAAGCGTGCTGGTGGTCGACGACGACGTGGCGGTGGGCTCGGTGCTCGCGGCGCTCCTCAAGCAAGACGGGTTCGAGGCCACCTTCGTTCCCAACGCCCAGGTGGCGCTCGCGACGCTCGAGAAGCGGCCGTTCGACCTCGTCATGTCAGACGTGCGCATGCCGGGCATGGATGGGTTTCAGCTGCTCGCCACCCTGAAGCGGCTGATGCCCGAGGTGCCGGTGGTGCTGCTCACCGCGCACGGCACCGTGGCCATGGCCGTCGACGCGATGAAGGCCGGCGCCGCCGACTTCGTGATGAAGCCGTTCGCGAAAGACGAGGTGCTCTTCTGCGCGCGCAAGGCGCTGGGCTTGTCGAAGGCTCCACGTGAAGCACCGCCTGCGCAGGCGATGGCCGACGGCATGGTGGGCCGCTCGAAGGCCCTCGACGAGGTGAAGGCGCTCATCGCGAAGGCGGGGCAGAGCTCGGCGACGGTGTTGATTCTCGGCGAGACGGGCACCGGGAAGGAGCTGGCCGCCCGCGCGATTCACGCCCGCTCGACCCGCGCGAAGGAGCCCTTCGTTCGTCTCACCGGCGGCGCGATTCCCGACACGCTCTTCGAGTCGGAGCTGTTCGGCTACGAGAAGGGCGCGTTCACCGGCGCCGTGAACCGCAAGCCCGGCCGCGTCGAGCTCGCGAAGGGCGGCACGCTCTTTCTCGACGAGGTCGGTGAGCTGTCGATGCCGATTCAGGTGAAGCTGCTGCGCCTCATTCAGGAGCGCGAGTTCGAGCGCGTGGGCGGCACCGAGACGCTGAAGGCCGACGTGCGCTTCGTGGCGGCGACGCACCGCCCGCTCGAGCAGATGGTGCGTGAGGGCAGCTTCCGCGAAGACCTCTTCTATCGGTTGAACGTCATACCCATCGTGTTGCCGCCGCTGCGGGAGCGGGCAGACGACATCGAAGCGCTGGCGCTGCACTTCGTCTCGACGCTCGGCGCGACGCATGGGCGGCCGAAGGCGTCGCTGGCTCCCGAGGCGGCGAAGCTGCTGGCCGCCCAGCCGTGGCCGGGCAACGTGCGCCAGCTGCAGAACTTCCTCGAGCGGCTCGTGGTGCTCTCGTCGAGCGACGCGCTCTCGGCGGAGGACGTGCAACGTGAGCTGCAACGCGCAGGCGCTCCGGCGGCGACGGTGACTTCGGCCCCTGAGGCTTCGGGTGGTCTGCTCGATGACCGCCGCAAAGACGCCGAGCGACAGGCCGTGCAAGACGCGCTCGACCAGGCGAAGGGCAACCGTGCGCTGGCGGCCCGGCTCCTCGGCGTCAGCCGGCGCACGCTCTATTACAAGCTCGAGTCGCTCGGCCTGAAGGAAGCCTGAACCCGAACGTGCCCGCGCAAAACGCCGACGCATCGATTCGTCCTCAGGTCGTGCCCTCGTTCGTTTCGATGTCTCGACTTCGTTGGACCATGGCGTTCGTTGCTTTGACGGTGGGCTGCACGTGCGGCGGCGGCACGACCCGCGTGCGGCCGGAGATCGAAGTGCAGCCCGGCTCCATCGACTTCGGCACGGTGGCGCTCGGAGGCTCCACGACGAGAAAGGTGACCGTCTTCAGTCGTGGCACGGTCGCGCTCACGATTCAGTCGGCGAGCGTTCAGGGTGATGCGGCGTTCACGGCGAGCGGGCCTGCCATGCGCAACCTCTCGCCTTCGACGTCCACGGAGGTCGAGGTGACCTTCCGGCCGGGAACGCTCGGGCCGAGGTCTGCGCGGCTGATCATCACCAGCGACGCCGTGAACGCTCCAGAGGTGTTGGTGTCGCTCGTCGGTGATTCGCTGCCGAGCGGAACGGGCGGAGGCAGCGCAGGTGGAATGGCTGGCGGATCTGCTGGTGGCGTTGCAGGCGGAACCGCTGGCGGATCAGCAGGTGGCTCCGCTGGTGGAACAGCTGGCGGAACGGGTGGCGGATCAGCCGGTGGATCCGCGGGTGGAATGGCTGGATCAGCCGGTGGCTCCGCGGGTGGAACGGCCGGTGGATCAGGTGGCGGATCCGCTGGCGGCACCTCCGTCGACTCAGGCATCGACGCTGGAGCGGACGCGGGCATCGACGCAGGCATCGGTGGCGCCGACGCGGGAGTCGATGCCGGCTGCAGTCTGCTCCTCTGCGGTCGAGCGCACGCGGGCGTCACCTGCGCGGTCGCCACCCAGGGCACCATTGGTCCGTTCGGCGGAACGTGGGCCACGAGTCTCTTCAACGACGCGACGGGCTGGAACACGGTCAGCACCGGCCGCACCGTGACCTTCGGAGACGTCGACGGCGATGGACGCGGCGACGCGTGTGGTCGTGGCACGCTCGGCGTCAACTGCGCGCTCAACTCCGGCACGACGTTCGGCGCGATGCAGCTGTGGGCGCCCGAGTTCTCCGACGCCATCGGTTGGGGCGCGGCTGCCCGCTACTACTCCACGATTCAGCTCGCCGACCCGAACGGAGACGGCAGGAAAGACGTCTGCGGCCGCAGCGATGCAGGCGTGGTGTGCGCGCTCGGCGACGCAGGCGTCTGGCGCTCGACGAGCTTCAACGACGCCACCTCGTGGGGAGACCCGCGCTACTTCGCGAACGTTCAGTTCGTCGACGTCACGGGCGATGGCAAGGCCGACGCTTGCGGGCGCGGCATCTTCGGCATCTCGTGCTCGAGCTCCACGGGTTCGGGCTTCGGGGTCTACACGTCGTGGACGACGGAGTTCAGCGACGCGCTCAGCTGGGGCACGAACGCGGCGCTGTACCAGACGGTTCACTTCCCCGACGTGAACGGTGACGGCAAAGCCGACGTCTGCGGGCGCGGCACGCTGGGCATCATCTGTGCGTTGTCAGACGGCACGCGCTTCCTCTCCTCATCGCAGTGGTCGACCGACTTCTCCGACGCCGCAGGGTGGACGCAGCGCTCGCAGTTCTCGACGATTCAGTTCCCCGACCTCGACGGCGATGGAAAGGCCGACGTCTGCGGGCGCGCGGCGGCGGGCCTGTTGTGCGCGATGTCAGACGGCACGCACTTCGTGTCACCGACGGCGACGCAGCTCTTCAGCGACGCGACTGGCTGGGGCGCCTCACCTTCGACCTCGGTGACGATTCAGTTCGCCGACCTCGACGGAGACGGACAGCTCGACGTCTGCGGTCGCGGCACCGTGGGCGTCTTCTGCGCGCTCCGTCAGCAGGGAACGTTCGGCTCGCTGTTCCTCACGCAGGCGCTCGCGACGGACACGAACGGTTGGGCCGACGACACGGTGTACCCGACGCTCCGCTTCGTTTCGAACGGGCCGCGCTCGTGTCGTCTGGGGCCGTCTGCGACGCCCGCAGCACGCGTTGGCCCGTGAGCGTCATGCCGGTTGCCGCGCGCGTCTGGATTTTCGAGGATGCGCGCCATGAGCCCGGGCCTGACGACACGCGTGCCGATGCTGTCGAACCCGCATCGAGTGCCGTTGCAGTCGGTCGACCCGTCGCGGCCGTGTGGTGGGCGCATGAAGGGGTTCGGGTTGCTGCACCTCATCGAGCACGCCAACCAGGTGTACGGGCCGGAGTCTCTCGTCGGCTGGGCTGAGGCCCTTCCCGCGCCGCTCAAGCAGTACTCGAAGACGGCGGGCCTCACCTCGGTGGGCTGGCTGCCGCTCGAGCTGTACTTCTCGGCCATCGAGTACCTCATCAAGACGCACCACGGTGGCGACCTGCGCAAGGCCATCGAGTTCGGCCACGCGATGGCGACGCGCGACATCGGAGCCTTCTTCCGCGCCGCGATGAAGTTCGCGACCGCTCCCACGGTGTTCTCGCTGTCGGGCCGCTTCTGGCGCACGTACTTCGACTTCGGCTCGCTGGTGATGACGACGAAGAACCCGCCCACCGCCGATGCCGAGCTGCGTGACTGGCCGCTGATGGCCGAGGTCGCGTACTACGAGCTCGCCGGCAGCTTCGTGGCGTGGCTCGAGGCGTCGAAGGCGTCGAACGTGCGGCTCTCTCGCCTCGAGCTGACGTCGGCGTCCGTCCTCTCGTTACGCCTCGAGTGGAGCTGACGCCGCGGCGGCGCGAATCGTCTCGCGGTGCAGTGACACGAGGCCTCCGCGGTCGAGCCGCTTCGACAGGTAGCCACCCGCGAGCACGAACGCGACGGGCAGCGCATGCACGCGGCACCAGTCGAAGACCAGGCGCTCCCGCTCCGCGAGGACTGGCTGCTTCAGGCCTGGCAGGCCCTGGTCGCTCAGCTCGCACGGGTCCATGCCTGCATTGTACAGACAGAGGTCGAATGAGCCGGCGTCGTCGAGCAGTGAGAGTTCGCGCTCGATGGTTGCGGCGTAGGTCAGTGGGTTCGTGACGAGCACGTTCTTCCAACGCCGCGAGCTGAAGCGGTCGAAGTCGTATGTGCAGACGTCGATCGAGGTGAATGCCTCGTCACCAGACAGCAGCGACCAGGTTCCGCCACCGCCATGTGCATCGAAGTCGAGAATCAAGACCCGCTCCGCGCCCGTAGCGAGGGCAGCCCGGCCCGCGAGCGCGAGCCCATTGAACGTGCAGAAGCCAGCGCCCGTGTCGACGCGCGCGTGATGAAGCCCGCTGCTCAACGAGCCCGCGACGCTATGGTGCTTCAACGCATGCAACGCCGCTGCGACGGCGCCACTGCTCGACGCGAGCGCAGCACTCCACAACGCGTCACACCACTCGAAGCCCTGTGCCTCGGCCAGCCAGCGAGGCTTTCCGGTGCGAATCGCGTCGACGTATGCCCGATCGTGGACGTCGAGCAGCGCATCTTCGTTGAGCAACGCTGGCGCGAGCACTTCAACGTCAGTGATGGGCCGACGCTCGAGTGACGCCGCAATCCACCCCGCCTTCTGAAGCGTCTCGTATTGCGAGCCTCCGACGCAGTACTCGGCAGAGAAGAAGACCTTCATGGCCGCCTCAGAAGTCGAGGTACTCGAGCTCGGCGAACGAGAGCTCGTGGGCCCTGCCCGGCTCGATGTTGCGCGTGAGCAGCCCGAGCGTTCGCGCCTGGGCGCGCTCTGATTCGACCTGCTGTGACTCCTTCGTCAGCGCAGTCGCGACACCCGCTGGAACGTCTCTGATGGGAGCGACGTAGGCCGGCCTGCGGTAATCCGCCTCGCTCTGCTCCTGCGCCAGCGCGAACAGGTCTGCGGCGCCGAGGCGATGCTGCTCGCAGAGCTTCGTGATGCGAGCTTCCCGTTCGGCAATCTTCGCCTTCAACGTCTCGATCTTGATCAGCGCCTTCGCCGCGATCTCATGTCCCGGCTTGGTGAAGGTGATTTCGTCGAACATCCGCTCCAGCTGAACCGTGTGTGCCATCGAGGCCTCCTGCCCGGCTGACGGAGCGCCGCGCTGGCGACTGACCGCCGACTCACGGAGGATGCGCGCGCATGACGACGCTGCGACTGGTGGCGATGGCCGACACCCATGGCAAACACCACCGCCTCGAGGTGCCAGCCGGAGACGTGCTCATTCACGCCGGCGACCTCACGTCTCGCGGCACGCGCCCGCAGCTCGAAGAAGTCACGCGCTGGCTTCGCTCGCTGCCACACCGCCACAAGGTCGTCATCGCCGGCAACCACGACTTCTTCGTGCAGGAGAAGCCCGCCGAGGCGCGCGCACTCTTCGACGGCCTCACGTACCTCGAAGACGAAGAGACCACCGTCGACGGCCTGCGCATCTGGGGCAGCCCCTGGCAGCCGTGGTTCCACGACTGGGCCTTCAACCTGCAACGCGGCCCCGACCTCGACGCGAAGTGGAGACTGATTCCCTCCGGCGTTCACGTGCTGGTGACGCACGGGCCTCCGAAGGACCTCGGCGACCGCTGCTGGGACGGCCGCCGCGTCGGGTGTGAAGACCTGCTCCGCCATCTCGGCCGCGTGAAACCAAAGGTGCACCTCTTCGGCCACATTCACGAAGACCGCGGCGAGTGGCCGCTCGGCCCCACGCGCGTCATCAACTGCTCCACGAGCGACTGCGAGCTGCCCTGCACCGTCGTCGACGTCGAGGTCTGAAGCGCGTGCGTCGGCCCGGCACAAGTGGCACGGTTCGGCCATGAGCACTGAAGAAGAACTCCGCAAAGAACTCGAGAAGCTGAAGGCCGAGAACGAGGCGCTCAAGAACCGTGGCGCCAAGGGCATCTCGATGAAGGTGTCCGAGAAGGGCGCCGTCAGCATCTACGGCATGGGTCGCTTCCCGGTGACGCTCTACCAGGAGCAGTGGACCAAGCTGCTCGACATGGCCGACGACATTCGCGCCTTCATCAAGGACAACGAGGCGAAGCTGAAGAAGAAGGAGTGAGACGAAGCCGGGAGCGTGGGCTCGCGAAGGCGGACTCGAACGGGAGAATCGGGTGACGGCCGCGCGCAAGTGGCTGCACGTCGCGGGCATGCAGGGCGCGTGGTTCGCTGCCGCGCTGCTCGCGAGCACCCCGTGGCACCTCCTCGGAGCCGCCGCCAACGCGCTCGTCTTTCTCGCGCACGCCGCCACCTCGGGCGCGCTTCGGCGGGAGCTCGTTCGTGGTGGGGCCGCGGTGACGCTCGGCCTCGGCGTCGAGACCATCAACCAACACGTGGGCGGAGTCGAAGCACAGCACGCGACGGTGCTCCCCGCCCTGTGGCTGCTCTCGTTGTGGCCCGTGTTCGCGAGCGCGATGCGACGCGGAAATTCCCTGGAGTGGTTGCTCCCACGCCTTCCCCTCGCGGCCGTACTCGGCGCCCTCGCCGGCCCATTGAGCTACTCGGGCGGCGCCCGCCTCGGTGCGCTCCACCTCGATGGCACGCGCAGCCTCGTCACCATCGGCGTCTGCTGGGCCGTCGCGATGCCTGCGCTCGCCCTGCTGGCGCGGCGCCTGGAGCCCTCGTGAGTGCTCGTCTTCGTCACCCGCTGCATCTGCCCCTCGTGGGACTCGTGCTCATGATGCTCGCGAACACTGCCAACGCGGCGGCGCCAACGCTCACGCTGCAGCTGAAGTCCGACGGCGTGCTCACGAGCGCGGTGGCCATCAGCGTCGTCGTCGCCAATCGCTCCGCCGCGCCAATCACCATCGAAGACCCGCGCGCCTCGACCCACGCCAGCGTGCACGTCGTCGACCTCGACACGCACGAAGACCACTCGTTCTCGATGGGCCAGAACGCCACCACCGACCTCGGCCACGGGCAGTTCGCGCTGGTCGTGCCCGTCGTGAAGCCGGTGACGCTGGCAGCAGGTCGTTCGCTCGAGGTGCGCGTCGACGCGAACGAGCGCCTCTTCCTTCACCCGGGAACGTTCGACGTCTTCTTCTCGCTCGGCGACCTTCAGTCGAACCACGTGGCGCTGACGGTGCGCTTCACCGAGCAGAGCCTCGAGCGGCTGCTCGCCCTCGCCGCCGACGCGAAGGCCTCGTACGCCCGCCGCGAGTGGGCGGTGGAGCTGCTCAAACGCGTGAAGCGCGACTTCGCCCTGACGCTGCCCGCGCCCGAGGCCACCGAGCAGGAGCGCGCACCGCTCGAGACCGCCAACCGCGCTGCCATCGAGTCACTGCGCCAGTGGGTCGCCGCCCAACCACCGGCCGAACTCGCCAGACAGCTGCGCACCCTCACCCGCTGAGCACGCGCTGCAGCACCGCGTAGAGCGCGTCGATGTCGATGGGCTTGGCGACGTGCTCGACCATGCCCACCGCCAGCGTGCGCGCGCGGTCTTCGGGCATCGCGTTCGCCGTCATCGCGATGATGGGCGGGCACCGCGCGCCGAGCCGCTCCCGCACGATGCGCGTCGCCTCGAGCCCGTCCATCTCGGGCATCTGCACGTCCATCAGCACCACCTCGAAGTCGGCGTCGGGCGCCGTCAACGCAGCCACCGCCTGGTGCCCATTCTCTGCGACCGCCACCACCATGCGCGCCTTCTGCAACAGCGTGCGCCCGAGCAGCTGGTTCACCTTGTTGTCTTCGACCAGCAGCACCCGGCGCCCCGCCAGCGCGGCCGGCACCGCTCGCGTCTTCGTCGACTGCTCCTTCGCCATCACCTCGCGCAGCGCCTCGGTCGACGGGGTGCGCAACGGCCACCGGAAGCTGAACGTCGAGCCGGCCCCCGGCGTCGACTCGAGCGCGAGCGACCCTTCCATCAACTGCGCCAGCTGCCGGCTGATGGCGAGGCCGAGGCCCGTGCCGCCGTAGCGTCGCGTCGTCGAGGCGTCGGCCTGCATGAAGGACTCGAAGAGCCGGCCCGCCTGCTCCGCCGAGATGCCGATGCCGGTGTCACGCACGCGCATCACCAGCCGCTCCTCCTCCTGCTCCACCACCACGTCGACGCGCCCGCTCTGGGTGAACTTGAGCGCGTTCGACAGCAGGTTCGACATCACCTGCCGCACCCGCAGCGGGTCGCCGACGATGAACTCGGGCAGCTCGGGAGAGACCGACATACCCAGGTGCAGCCCACGCGACTCGGCGGCCGGCTCGAAGGTGTCGTGCAGGTCTCGCAGGAGCGCGCGCAGTCGAAACGGCGCCGACTCGATGACCAGCTTGCCCGCTTCGATTTTCGAGAAGTCGAGAATGTCGTTGATGAGCTCGACGAGGCTCGTGCCAGAGCGGTGAATGAGCTCGAGGTACTCCTTGAGCCGGGCGCCGTGCTCTTCGTCGAGGCCCAACCGCGCCAGCCCGATGACGGCGTTGAGCGGCGTTCGAATCTCGTGCGACATGTTCGCGAGGAACTGGCTCTTGAGCTCGTTCGCCGTCTTCGCGGCGCGGGACGCCTCGGCGAGCGACGCCTGCGCCTGCTGAATCGCCGTCACGTCTCGCGCCGTCGCCAGCACCCGCCCACTCACCGTCGCGGCCGGCAGCTCGGTGCCGTTGAACAGGAGCGCGCGCCGGCCTGCTCCGTCGCTGCGGGGCTCGAGCGGCCAGTCGGTCACCTGCCCCTTCGTGCGCACCTGCTCGAAGAAGGCCCGCGCCGACTCGGGCTCGGTGAAGAGCGTGTGAAACGGCGCGCTCATCAACTCGTCGCGGGTGCGGTGCAGCAGCTGCTCGGTGGCGCGGTTGACGTCGGTGATGCGACCCGCGGCGTCGAGCGTCACCAACGGGTCGAGGTTCGCCTCGACGAGGCTGCGGGTGTACGCCGATTCGGCGGCGAGCCGGTCTTCGGCGACGCGGCGATGGGTGATGTCGAGCGCCGCCGCGACGATGGTGTCGGCGTCGATGGCGAAGCTGGCGCTGCGAAACCACTGCCCGGTGCGGGCCACGAAGGCCTCGAGAATGAGCGGGTGGCCAGCGAGCGTCTCGTCGCTGTGCGCGAGGTGCTCCCGCATCACGCCCTCCGAGCCCTGCTCGCGAAGGGGCTGCCCGATGAACTTCTCGAAGGCGGCCCCGAAGCTCCGCCGGCCCTCGGCGTTCGACGCACGCAACACCCAGTCGACGACGTGGCCGTGCTCGTCGCGCGTCACCGTGAAGACCGACAGCGCTTCGCCGAGGTTCTCGAAGAGGGTGCGGTACCGAAGCTCGCTCGCCCGCAGCGCCGCGTCGGCTTCGTCCCGCTCGCGCTCGGCGGCCACCTGCGCGCTGATGTCGCGCCCCACCAGCAGCCACCCGCCCTCGGGGTCGCCCCGGCCCAATGGCACCATCGACACGTCGAGCTCGACCCAGCCGTCGGCGCGCCGGAGCCGCGCGCGAAACCGCACCGCCTGCCGCTCGAGGAGCCGCGGTCTCGCGTCACGCCACGAGGTGTCGGGCAGCTCCAACTCGAAGCACGCGAAGAAGTCGCGCCCCACCACCTGCTCACGCGACACGCCCGTCATCGCCTCGGCCCGCCCCGTGAACTCGGTGATGAGGAAGGCGTCGGTGGTGACGACGACGGCGTCGTCCATCGAGGTGACGAGGCTGGCGAGCAGCCGCTGGTCGCGCTCGAGCCGCCGCTTGGCGGTGAGGTCGGTGACGAGGCTGTGTGTGTAGCAGTGGTCGCCGATGCGAAACGGCCGGGCGCTCACCTCGACGGGAAACTCCGAGCCGTCACGCCGCCGGTGCTGCGTCTCGAACTGAACACGCTGCTCGAGCGCGCGTGAGAGCTGCTCGTGCAAACCCGGAAGCGACGACGGCGCGCGCAGGTCGCGAATGTTGAGGCGCAGCATTTCGTCGCGGCGGTAACGGTACACTTCACACGCGCGGTCGTTGACGCTGACGAGCTCGCCGCCCGCCCCGATGACGAGCTCGAGCTCGACCATGCGTTGGCCGAGGTCGGTGAGGCGCGCGTCGTCGAGCGCCCGCGCCTCGTCCCGCTCGTCCTCCACCAGCCTCACGACGCCGGTGATGCCGACGGGAAGACCCGTCTCGCTTCGCGCCAGCGTCAGGTCGGTCGAGACCATGAGCCGCCGCCCGTCTTTGCGAACGCGCACGGCCTCGACGCTCAGCGCCTCGCGGTCACGGAGCGCGTCGACCACCACCTGAAAGTCGGCGGCGGCGACCCAGGGCGAGACCAGCTCGTACACCCGCCGGCCCACCGCTTCGTCGCGCGACCAGCCATAGAGCGCTTCGGCGCCCCTCGACCACTCGAGCACGCGGTGGTCGAAGCCAACCGTGATGATGGCGTCGACGGAGGGCGAAGCAGTCATCCCGAGGTGGATCGTAACGGCCCCGGTTCAGCTGGCCGCACCTCATGGGACCTCGGGCGGCCCTCATTCGAGCCGCCGACATGACCTGCGACAAGTGTGGGCTACTTCAGGCCCACGAAGAGCGTCTGCACATCGTCGTCTTCGTCCAGCTCCTGCAAGAACTCGTCGACCTCGGCGCGGTGCTCGGGCGCGACGGTGACGGGGTTCTTCGCGCGCCAGACGAGGGCGGCCGACTCCACCTTCCACCCGGCTGACTCGAGCGCCTTGCGAACGGCGTCGAGGTCGGTGGGCGCCGTGTAGAAGTGCGTGACGCCTTCTTCTCCGGGCTCGAGGTCTTGCGCGCCAGCTTCGATGGCGACGGTCTCGGCGTCGGCGCCAGCAGGGCCGGTCGCGTCGATGGCGCCGAGACGGTCGAAGTCCCACGACACGGCGCCGGTCGCCGCAATCTGCCCGAGGCGGAAACACTGGCGCACGTTGGCGGCCGTGCGCGTGCGGTTGTCGGTGAGGCACTCGACGATGACGGGCACCCGGTGCGGGCCGAAGCCTTCGTAGGTGACGAGCTCGTAGGTGACGGTCTCGTCGAGCAGGCCGGCGCCCTTCTTGATGACACGCTCGAGCGTGTCTTTCGTCATGTTCACCTTCTTCGCGTACTCGATGGCGAGCCGCAGTCGCGCGTTGCTCGACGGGTCAGCGCCGGCCTTCGCCGCGATGAGCACTTCCTTCGCGGCCTTGCTCAGCAGCTTCGCCTTCGCCTTCGAGTTGGCCTCGCGGCCCTTCTGCTTCCATTGCGCGCCCATGCGGGTGGATTACTCCGTGCGATTTCCGCGAGTCGATTTTTCTGCACGGAGCGGCAGTTCGGGGTGTCTACGCCGCCATGCCCCTCTCAGCCGTCTCAGACCATGTCGGGAAGCTCACCATCGTGCAGGTCCTCGGCGACGCCGAAGCCTTCGTCTTCGACTTCGCGAAGTTGTCACCGCAGCGCCAGACCGAGCTCGTCACCCATCACCTCGCGGCGTTCGACGCGCGAAAGCAGGGTGAAGGCAAAGCGGGCTGGGTCTCGGAGTTCGTTCCTTTCGCGCTCCTGGGCCACTCGATGCCGCCGGCGATTCTGGGCCGCGTCGACTTGAGCGCTCCGCACGAAGGCGTGCTGCTGTGCCACCTGAAGACGGGAGCCCTGCTCTACGCGCCGTCGAAGGCCGACGAGAAGCTGGTGCTGATGGGCACGGGCCCCGACATGCTCGAGCCGAGGGAGTCGTTCCTCTCCGACGTCTTCGACCCGAACGCGCAGAGCTATGCGTACGAGGTCGACCGCAGCGAGTGCGAGGGCTTCACGGTGGGCGAAATCGAGACGTTGATGACGATGGCCGGCGGAGAGCTGACGCTCATCTGATGGTCGATTTCATGAAGCTCGTCTGAGCTCACGGCACCAGCGGCGGCATGCGTTCTCTTCTGTGCATATTGTTGCTGCTGCTGTCGGGGTGCTGGTCTCCCCTGCTCTCGGTCGACGACGACCTGCTGCCGGTGAACCGCGTGCGCGATGCGGGCGGGGCGGGTGGTGGTGGTGCGGCGATGACGGCCGGTGGGAGCGCGATGGGTGGAGGCTCCGTCACGCCTGCCTCCGACGGTGGCACGCCCTTCGGCGCCTCCGCGGTGATTGCGCCCGTCGCAGGCCCGCTGCCGGAAGCGTGCAACACGAGTCGTGACTCGCTCGAGGCCCGGCTGCGCGCGGGCATTTCACTCGACGCCGGGTGCGGCAACGGGTGCCTGTACGAGGTGACGCAGACCTCGGCGCGTGGCGCTCGGGCCTGGGCCCCTCGGCCGAAGTCCTCTGGTTCCCCGTCGAAGGCGGGCTCGGGCCCGATTTCGTCGTCTTCACCTCGTACCGCACCGACACGCCTCGCCGACGGTTGGTGGCGAAGGCACTGCGCGGCGACGGGCTTTTCGAGCTGCAGCCCGTGGGCCCGGGGAACGTCTCGGTGAGCGGCACCTGGTTTCAGGGCGCGTTCCACTACGTGGTGACGGAGTGGGCGCCGATGGCCAACGCGCCGCGCACCTCGACGTTGCGCGTATGGAGTCCGTCGAGGGTGGGCGGCGCCGAGGTCGTCGCGGCGCTCCCCACACCACTCACGGCTGGCTTCGGCATCAACTCCCTCACGGCGTCGGCCTACCTGCTCGCGTTGGAAGATGGGCTCTATCGAGTGCCGTTGTTCGGCGAGAACCGTGAGGCCACTCGCATCATCTCGGTGCGCGACGTGACGGCGTTGACGGTCACCGACACAGGCCCGTTCGCGTACGCGACGCGGAGCGCCGACGGCAGCCGCTCCGTCGTCTCGGGCGACTTCGGCGCGATGGTGCAGACACGCGTGCTGACGACCGAGCTCGGCGCGAAGACCCTGGGCGTGCTCGACTTCGACCGGCTGGTCTCACTCGACGAATACGGCGTGTGGGTGCTCGACCGGCAGGGCCGCGCGACGCCGACGCTGCTCTACGGCCAGCGCAACTACGTGCAGGGGCACCGAATGGTGTCGGGCCTCGTGGTCGAGCCCTTCAACGGCAGCCGCGTGTGGGTCGGAGAAATCTGCCACTTCGACGCCGACGCACCGGGGTTCGGCACCGTGAAGCTCGAGCTGCCCTCGCGTCCTGGCGCGATGCCGTCGAGTCCCGGCGAGGCATCATGGGTGACGGGAACGTCGGAGTGGCCGTGGAGAACGCCGGTGCTCGACGCCGCACCCTGGGACCGGCAGGAGCGCAGCGGTCTCTTCGGCGCGTTTCTCGTGAGGGTCATCGGCCCCTGAGGCGCTCGACAGCCTTCTCATCCCCCAGCGCGCGCAGCATCGCCACGTCTTCAATCTGGTACGTCCTGATGTGCGCGTGCTCGGGCAGCCGGGGGTTTCCCGAGACCTCGATGACGGCGGTGACGACCTCGGGCTTCTTCGAGGCGACCGCGAAGTGAAGCGCGAGCGTCGCTGCCCCGAGGCTCAGCCCTTCGGGAAGGGTGGCGGCCCGTACGTCGCGCTCCGAGCCCTTCTTCGCCGCGATGACGAACTGCACCTCGGCGAGGCAGGCGGCGGTGGGAGCAGGTGCCTTCGCCTTCGTGAGCAGCGCCTCGGACTCAGGACTGTACAGGCGGGCCGCACAGCGCAGATTCCAACCATCGGGAAACCCGGCGGCGTTCTCTTCTGACGCCACATCAGCCTTGAACTCGAGCAGCACCGCCACCACCTTCGGGTGGCCCTTCAAGATCGCGAGCGACAGCGGAGAATTGGCGTAGCGGTGAAGACGGTTGGCGTCGCCGCGGCCAGCCTTCAGCTCGAGTCGAACGGTCGCCGCGTCACCCCGGTCGATGGCGCGCTGAAACGCTTCATCGGGCTGGACGATGTACGGCGTCTCAGCGGCCGCCGTGAACGCCGCCAGCAGCAACACCATCGAACGCTTCATGGCGTCCTCCTGAGCGCGGTGTCGTCACCCACCAGCCAGACGGTCGAGCCGACGCTCGTGCCAGCGACGGCCTCTCCGGGCAACCGCACGACGGTGAAGGTCTGGCCATTCCACTCACGGGCGGTGGGGCTGCCGTTGAGCAGGAGCACGCCCTGTGGCGTGGGCACGATGTCGTCGGCGTAGACCTCGTCGACTCGCTCCCAGCCCTTGTCGGTGAGCCGCTCGACGGCCCCGCCCGCACCCCAGAGGACTCCGCCTCCGAAGCCGATGGACTTGAACCAGAAAGGCGCCGGCAGCCGGCTCACGGCGCCGCCCTCGACCACCAGCAACTCACCCTTCTGCAGCTCGACGTCGTCGCCGCTGGTCGTCAGCGCCCAGACCTTGGTGGCGTTACCGGTGATGGCCACTCCGCCAAGCCCGAGCGACAGCTTCGCCAATTCCTCCCATTTCGAACCATTCCAATGACGGAGCACGGAACTCCCAAAGACATACACGTCGTTCGGCCCGCGACCCCAGATGTGCTTGACCTTCACGTCTGCAGGGGTCATCGCTTTCCATGTCTTGCCATCGAACCGCCAGGCCCTCCCATCGGCAACGACCCAGACATCGGAGGGCGACGAGGCCCAGAGCGCGAGCCGTTCGCGGTCGTCGAGCTTTCCGGGAAAAGCGTCTTCGCGGGTCCACCGCTCGTTCGAGAACGAGAACAGGCCGGCATTCGAGAGCGCCCACGCGTGGCCATCAGCGGTCGCAGCGGCGGCGAGGAGGTATGGCATGCGCAGGGTGGGCCTCGGCGGAGACGCGGCACCCTTGAACCACTCCGCGGAGCCGTGACGGCCGGTCAGCAACACCTCGTCGAGGGAGCGCGCCGCGCCTCCCAGCGTCTCGGGGTCGACCTGGCCTATCGGCTGGAACACACCCTTCCGCCACAGATGGAGCGAGTTGCCCGAGAGCAACACGGGCCCGAAGGCCGACTCGAGCAGACTGGGCCGCTCGGGCGCTTTGATGGCTTTGCAGCCCTCTCGTGTACAAGACAAGACGCTGTCGTCGGTCGAGACCCAGGCGACCTTGTCGACACAGACGATTCTCCCGACCTCCATGTGAAATGGTTGGCGGAGCACCCGAACGTCGGTACCGTTCCAGTGATGCAGAATGACACCTGGTGAGCCTCTGACGAGCGCCCAGGCGTCGTCGGGTCCACACGAGGCCGCGTCGATGGCGTACCCGCCGGTGCCAAATGTCGCCGCGGCTCCAGTCAGTGGCTTGAGCGAGCCGCCTTCGACCTGGAGCGGCTTCGGGCCGAGCACCCAGAGCGCGCCGGGCCGTGGTTGCACGATGCCACCGAAGAAGCCCTGTCGAGGTGACTCGAGCGGCATCGAATGCCACGCGCCGTCGAAGTGCAGCACGCTCTCGTTGCCGACGGCCCAGACGTCACGTGGCCCGAGCGCGAGCACCCAGTGCAGCCGGTCGTTGGAGTTGGTGCTCGTCGTCGTCCACGCCTTGCCGTCCCAGTGCCGAGCGACGCCGTTCTCGCCCACCACCCACGCGTCGTCGCTCGCGACGATGGCCGCGTTCAGCAGCACGCCCGTCGTCGGCGACCCGTTGGTATTGCAGAACGTGTTGGGTGGGCAGACACCAGACACCACGAGCAGCAGGACGTGGAGCATGGCGTCAGTTTACCGCCAGTTCATCAGCGCCTGGCGAAGGGAGTGGATGCGGTCAGATGGAAGCGATCAGAGCTTCTTGATCAGGTCGTCGAGGTGCTCGAGCTCGATGCCTTCGACCTTCGCGACCAGCTTCTGCTTCGAGTCGATGAGCAGCACGGTGCCGCCATAGAAGCGCGATCTCCAGCCGCCGACGACCTTCACCAGTTGGTTGTACTCGACCGGGTTCTCGGGCGGGCTGAGCGAGTACACGTCGTATGGAAGCTCGTGCGACTGACGGAAGCGCTCGGCGTCGGCCACGTTGGCAAAGAGAATCGCGGCGAAGGTGGCCTTCGCTTCATTCGCTTCGTGACGCTCCCTGAGCAGCTGCAGAGACTTCTCGCTGAGCGGGTCTCCAGGAATGATCAACGCGAGCACGAGCTTCGGCCTGGGCGCGCGAACGTCGTGCACCTTGACCGTCGTCTCGGCGTCCAACGAGAGCGAAACGTCGGGGAACTCGGGCGAGCGGAAGCCGAAGTATGCCAGCACACCGAAGATCGCGACGATGGCGGCGATTGCCAGATACTCCCGTTTGTTTTCCATGGGTGCCGAACCAGCATCGCAAGTGCCAACCGGCTCCGATGAGTGAACAATGGGTTGGAGACGCGCGGGCGGCGACGGTGGCGCACCGCTTTCGCTGCGTCATCTGCAACTGCCCAAGAACATGAGGCGCGGAGCGAGCCTGCGGCACTCAGCGGTGAGGCTGCCAGACTCAGTCGGAGCTCGTCAGGCCTCGCCTGCCCGATGATCAGCATGCACGTCAGCGCTGCCGTACCGCGATGCAGTAGGGGAACCCGCGGCGGGTCGTGCTGAACACTTCGCTCATGCGCAGGAAGTACGTGCCCGGCATCAACGGCACCGACTCGTCGAGGTGTGAGCAGCTTCCTCGCCCGCCAGTGGTGTCCGACGAGATGGTGAGGCCCGCGCCGCTGAGCAGCTCGAGTCGCGAAGTCAGCGTGTCTGATTCGCAGCTCGGCATCGCGCCAGCCATCGACTCGATGACTTCGGCCTGAATTCGCGCCGGCTGCGAGAGGGTGAAGATGTAGACGTCGGTGAAGTCGGTCGTCGTGCCGAGCGCTCCACACACCACCGTGTCGGGCCCGGTGAAGAGCGACGCCTGATTGGTGGTGTCGTTCGGCTCGACCTCGGCCGTTCGTCCCGTCAGCAGGGTTGCGTTCACCCAATACGGCAACGGCTGCGAGCCCATCGCCGTGCGGGCCACCGACACGTAGTACGTGCCTTGCTGAACCTGCGCCACCAGCAGCCGGCAGGCCGAGGCCGTCGAACCCTCGACCATGCTCACCACTGCCGCCGTCGAGTCGAGCAACGACATTCGAATCGACGTGAACGGCAGGCAACCGAACCCATCGGTCGTCAGCCGAAGAACGCCCGGCGTGGCGACGTTGATTCGATACAAGTCAGCCTCGCCGAGCCCAAGGCTGCCGTTGATGGGCGTGCCAGGGGCGAGCACCTGTCCCGTGGCGTCAGCGAGCACCCGCGTGTCGTTCGGCTCGACCTCGGTCGGGCCCGCGGGCCGCAAATACAGCTCGGCGCTCAGCGTGAAGCTCCCCGACATGCTCGAGGTGTAGCCGTCGATGACGATGAAGTACGTCGCCGTCGTGCCGGTCGAGTTGGTGATCAGGCCGGTCTCGTTGCCATTCGTGGTGGCATCGAAGCTCGCGACGCACACCGCGCCCTGCGAGGTACCACCCACGAGCGTTCCGCAGTTCGTCTCAGGAGCCTGCACCACATTCACCACCACGTCCCACGTCGCGTTCGTCGTCACCTGAGCGACGCCGCCTGCCGGGATGTCGAGGCGATAGACGACGTCGCCCGATGTGTCGCTCAGACGACACCCCATGCTCGTCTGGAACCGGAAGTTGTTCGGGCGCGCACCCGTCGTGGACTGCACGGGGGAACCGAAGGGCAGCAACCTGGGCGACTGGCACGAGTCACCCGTACCCATCATGGCGGCTCCGCCGGCCGTCGCGGTTCCACCAGCCGTCGCGGTTCCACCAGCCGTCGCGGTTCCGCCAGCCGACGCGGTTCCGCCAGCCGACGCGGTTCCACCAGCCGACGCAGTTCCACCAGCCGTCGCAGTTCCACCAGCCGACGCTGGTCCACCGGCCGACGGCGTTCCACCGGCCGTCGCTGCTCCGCCGGCCGTCGCAGCTCCACCGGCAGTTGCGGATCCACCGGCGGTTGCGGATCCACCAGCCGTCGCAGCTCCACCAGCCGACGCAGTTCCACCGGCGCTCGCTGAGCCACCCGCCGCGGCGGTACCGCCTCCGCTCCCTGAATTGATCGAACTGCAGGAGCCGTTGATGCAGGCCTGACTGAAGCTGCATGAGCTGCACGTTTGCCCGCCAACGCCGCACGCGCTCGACAGGCTTCCTGGGTTGCAGAGCCCGTCAGCACCGCAGCAACCACGGCAGGTGGTCGTGTCACATCGTTGAGGAGGCGGGGTGGTGCCGCAAGCGGCAAGGCCAAGGACCACCACGAGAGACAGAGCGCGCATGTGGTGCCTGTACGCGTTCATGGGGCGTCAGGCCACGATGATCACGCTCGCGACCGCGCGCGTCCTCCGCCAGTGCGCTCGAGATCAGGGACGAGAACGAAAGCCCTCCTTGATCCGCTGCGCTGGCGATGGCGGTTCGTAGCGGTAGGGCTCGAGCCAGCGGTAGGTCGGGCTCCAGTACTTGCGCTCGTCGGGCTTGAAGTCGCTCGGGAGGAACCAACTCGCCTGTGTGGGCGTGACACATGCGCTGACGGTCGAATTCCAGAACCGATGACAGATCAGACCTCCGCCACAATCGCTCTGGGCGAAGCACACCTTCTGGCAGATGCGCTGGTCCGACGAGTTCCCAACGCAGGTGCTGCCGAACGGGCACACACACTGATCGTTGCAGAGCTCGAAGAAGTGAAACTTCGCGTCTTGCCGAAGGTCGACGCAACGCTGCGCAACACCTCCCATGCAGACGCCAGGTGAAGGCAACCCGGCATCGGGACACGGCGCTCCGAAATCGACTGGGGCCTGCCAGGTGAAGGACGAACGTCTCGCTGGGCCGGTTTGGGCGATGATCAGCGTGACGAGCAACAATCGATGCACACCAACAGCATAGAACGCCACGAGGTGCGGCTCCCTCTCTGGAAGACCGCACCTCGCGCGACAGCACTCACTGACCGGCTGATCAGTCCTTCTTGCGCAGCTTCATCTGCACGTCGCTCGACCAGTGATTCGCGAACGCCTTCACGCAGGTCGACAGGTACCGGTCGTAGTTCGTCCACACGGTCTCGCCGTTCGACATGACCTTGGTGCCCCAACCCGAGGCCATGATCTTCTCCTTGTTCGCGCGGAAGCGGCGCAGCCACTCGGCCGTCGTCTTGCCGTAGTCCTGGCGGCGGGTGTTCAGCTGCACGATCTCCCACGACTGGCCGCACGCCTCGACGAGCTCTTCCATGCGCGGGTTGAGACCGCCCGGGAAGATGACGTCGGCGGTGAACTTGAGATCCTCGAGGTCCTTGCGGGTGCGCGGCACGCGGTCGCGCAGAATCGCCTGGAAGCCGAAGCAGGCGCCCGGCTTCACCCACGTCGCGGCCTTGTTGAAGTACTCACGGTAGATCTGCACCGCGAGGCCCTCCTTCTGCTGGGCCGGCGAGACCAGGTGATCGATCATCTCGATGCTGATCAGCGCGTCGTATTTCTGCGGAGGCGCGAAGTCGCGGTAGTCCACGCACCACACCTGCACGCCGGGCAGCTTGCGCGCGTTGATCTCTTCGAACTGCGCGCTCGACAGCGTGATGCCGTGCGCGTTCTTCACCTTGCGCTCGAGCGCCAGGTACTCGAGGTTCGCGCCCCAGCCGCAGCCGATGTCGAGCACGAGCGAGTCGGGCGTCACTTCGCCGAAGTCGGCCAGCCACTTGCTCTTGTTGCGCTGCGCCTGCTCGAGCGTCGTGTGCTGCTCGTCGTAGACCGCCGACGTGTAGTGCATGCGCTCGTCCAGCCAGAGCCGGAAGAACTCGTTCGAGATGTCGTAGCCGATTTCAACTTCTGCCTTCGTCGAGGTCATGTCGGTCCTTCGTCCTGCGTGTGGAAACTTCGGTGGTGGTCGCGACGCTGTGTTTCTGGTTGCTCCGCTCGTGACGTCCCACACTCGCTGGCCAGACTGTCGCGAACCTCGCCTGGCCAGCTCATCAGGGACTCCACTTCGCTACGCAACTGCGTCGCCGTTCATCTCGCGGGTGAGCCGGTCGAGCTCCTCCTTGAGAATGTCGGCCGTCTTCAGCAACTGCTCCGGCTTGTGCAGCGACGAGATGAAGAAGCGCAGGCGCGCCATGTCTTCTTCGACCGCCGGGTAGAGAATCGGCTGCACGTTCACGCCGCGCGTCTTGAGCGCGTCGGACAGCTGCAGGCACAGCACCGAGTTGCCGATGATGGCAGGCACCACGGCCGAGTCCTTCGACATGCCGGTGTTGATGCCGCGCGCCTTGAGCACCTCGAGGAAGTACTTCGCGTTCTGCTGCAGCTTCTGAACGCGCTCGGGGTGCTTGAGCATCTGGTGCGTCGAGGCGAGGGCCGCGGCACAGTTCGGCGGTGAGAGGCCGACCGAGTAGACGAAGCCCGGCGTCGTGTACTTGAGGTACTCGACGAGCGCGTGGCTGCCCGCGATGTAGCCGCCGCACGACGCGAACGACTTCGAGAGCGTGCCCATCCACATGTCGACGTCGGCGCGGTTGACGTTGAAGTACTCGCCCACGCCCTTGCCCGTCTTGCCGACGACGCCGGCGGAGTGCGCCTCGTCGACCAGCATCATCGCCTTGTGCTTCTTCTTCACCTCGATGAACGCGGGCAGGTCGGGAATGTCACCGTCCATCGAGTAGGTGCCCTCGATGCAGATGAGCACGCGGCGGTAGTGCGGCCGCAGGCTGTTCAGCATGCGGTCGAGCGCGGCGAAGTCGTTGTGCGGGAACGGGCGGCGCTTCGCTCCCGACAGCTTCGCGCCCTGAATGATGGAGTCGTGCGCGAGCGCGTCGTGGAGGATGAGGTCTCCGGCTCCGACGATGTGGCCGATGACGGTCACGTTCGTCGCGTGGCCCGAGACGAGCGCGATGCAGTCTTCGGTGCCGAAGAAGTCGGCCAGCGCCAGCTCGAGCTCGCGGGTCAGCGGCTTCTCGCCCGACGCCACGCGGCTCGCCGACACCGACGTGCCGTACTTCGCGATGGCGTCTTGCGCGGCCTTGGTGACGACCGGGTCGCCCGAGTTGCCGACGTAGTTGTACGAGGAGAAGTTGATCATCTCCTTGCCGTTGACGACGGTGGTGTCACCGCAGATGGCCTCGTGCACCGAGAAGTACGGGTTGCGCAGACCGAAGGCCTCGGCCATCTGCAGCCGCTCCTGGAGCGCCTCGTACTCGGGGAACTTCGCCGGATTCCACGACGACTCGTCGAGCGCGAGCGCCGGAGCGTTCACCTCTTCTGCGGGAGCCGCAGCCACCAGCTCGGGAGCCGGCGCAGGAGCCACCGGCGCCGCGACGACCGCGCGCGGAGCCGAAGCCTTCGGCGCCTGCGTGGTGAACTTCGGGTCGCGCTTCTTGAACTCGGCCTTCGCGCCCGTCATGTACGCGAGCACCTTGCCCTGCGCGTCCTGCCACACGAGCGTGCCGGCGAAGACGTCTTCCGACGCGGCCTCGAACGTCACGGTGCACTTGATGGGGCCGAGCCCGAACGGCGCGAGCTGAACGAACTTGCCGACACCGACCGGGAAGCCGGCGCGCTGCTGCTTCGTCCACGCCCAGTAACCCGCGAGCTGGAACGAGGCGTCGATGATGAGCGGGTCGACCGCCCACGTCTGGCGCAGCGGCTCCTTCACCCAGTCAGCCGGCGTGCTGCCCTTCACCCAGCCCACGACACCTTCGTCGGCGAGCGTGTCGATGCGCGTGATGCCCTGCAGCCGCGGCCCGTGGAACGTGAAGCCCTTGTAGAAGTCCTCGAGCGTCATCGGCAGCGGGCCCGACGAGACGAGCGACTTGATGGCGGGCTGCTCGCCGTTCGCGCCGAGCGTCACCGTGCCGGCGTACGAGCGCGCGTTGCCCTGCGAGAGCGTCACCTTGAGCGGGCCGTTCTTGCCGCCACGCAGCTGCTCCGTCACCGAGACGTCGAGCCACGTGGTGTCGGGCACCAGAATCGCGCGCTCGAGGGCGAAGTCGCTCACCGTGAACGGCGTGAAGCCGGGCGTCGAGGTCTTCGCGACGTCGAGCGCCGCAGCGGTGACGTGGTCGAGCGCGGCCGCGAGCGGCACCACGCGCTGACCGGCCATCGTGTGGTCGTTCAGGTAGATGTGGTTGAGGCGCGAGACGGGGAACGTCGTCGAGTGCGTGAGCGTGCGCTCCGGCAGGTTGCGACCGAGGAGCACTTCACCCGAACCACCGAGCAGCTCGACCATGAACGCCGCGACGCCTTCGTCATCGGCGAGGAAGGTGACGCCGCTCGCCTTGAGCTCGGCCTTCTTGAAGCCGGGAATCTTCCGCGCCATCTCGGAGTCTTCCCACGGCGGCGAGTCGATGGTGACGCAGCGGGTTCCAGGGCGGGCGATGCGCGCCAGCATGCGGTTCGCGGCCGAGTAGTCGGTCTGCGCCGCGTTGCCGAAGCGGCCGGCCCACGAGCCGACCCCCGCGAAGAGCACCAGCGAATCGGTCTTCGTCGCCTCGAGCAGCGCGAGGGCTCCGCCGACCTTCGTCTCGAGCACGCTGTCGACGCCGGCAATCGTCTTCTTCTCGACGAGCGCGTCAGCCAGCACACCGGCCGCGTGCACGATGCCGTCGATGCGGCCGTGCGCCGTGCGAATGCCGTCGACGACGGTCTTCACGTTCGCGGCGTCGCGCACGTCCATCGGGTGGTACGTGCACGCCTTCGCGCCAGCCCCCTTCACCTGCGCGCAGGCCTTCGCGACTTCTTCCGACGGAGCCGAGCGCCCGGTGAGCGCAATCGTCGCGCCGGTCTGCTTCGCGAGCGCCTTGGCCAGCTTGAGGCCGAGGCCCTTCGCGCCACCGGTGACGAGAATGACCGACGAGGCGTTCAGGTTCGCGGCCTTCGCGGGCGCGGCCATGGGCAGGAGCGAGACCGCGACGCGGCCCTGCTTCGTGAAGCCGACCTCGGTCGTGCGGTCACCCGAGAAGAGCTCGTCGACCAGGTGCGTGGCGAGCTCGTTCACGTTCAGCGTGGCGTCGACGTCGACGGCCTTCACCAGCGCGTCGGTCCACTCCTGAGCGAGCGCCTGCGTGAAGCCGATGGCGCCCGACTGCCCGAGCTGCTCCTTCGTGGAGCCACCGAGCCCGAAGCCGCCGCCGAGGCCGGTGACCGTGACGAACAGCTGCGCCTTCTCGGCCGTGAGCCGCTGCGCGAGCTGCAGCAGGTTGCGCGTCGAGGTCTTGTAGTCGCCCGACGCCGCGAGCTCGCCGAGGTGAATGATGCCGCCAAAGTCTCCAGCGGTGTTCAGGTCGCCCAGCGTCACTGCGACGTTGTGCTCACCGAGCTTCTTCGCGAGCGCCTCGGCCAGGCCCTTGCCGTCACGGGTGACGAGCACCGGCTTGTCGAACCGAATCACCGACTCCGTGAGCGACGCGAGCGGCGCGGGCGTCACCGTGGGCAACCGGCGCTCGACCGGCAGCGCAGCCGACGTGTCTTCCGCGACCTTCGTCACGCCCTTCGTGAGCGTCTCGGCGACGTAGTCGACGATGTTCAGCACGGTGGTGGAGCGTCCGAACAGCTCGCGCGGCAGACCGCCGAGCGTGGGGAACGCCTTGCCGATGGACTGGTCGAGCTCGACCAGCATGAGCGAGTCGAAGCCGAGCTCACCGACCAGCGTCTGCTCGTTCTTGAGGCTCGCGATGGGGAACGCCGAGA
Organism: Archangiaceae bacterium; assembly: GCA_016879935.1. Classification (GTDB taxonomy): domain Bacteria; phylum Myxococcota; class Myxococcia; order Myxococcales; family Myxococcaceae; genus Xiheimicrobium. The sequence continues at coordinate 71,536 of JAACJQ010000312.1, forward strand.
TGCGCGCGACGGCCTCGAGCACCTTCGCCTGCGCCTGCGGGCGAACATCGACGACGGGCGCCGCAGCAGGAGCCGCTTCCTTCTTCTCGGGCTCCTTCGAAGCGACGAGGTTCGAGAAGTTCACCGGCTTGGCGGCCGTGTGACCGTTGCCGTTCGCGCCGTTGGTGCCGTTGATGTGCGGCGCCTGCGTCTGCATCACGACGGGCATGGTGACGGGCTGCTGCATGACGGTGGCGCCGACCGCGCCAGACGCCGACGCCTGCATCGACGTCACCTGCGCCATGGCCTGCACCAACTGCGGCGCCTGGCCGGTGGCGAGCGACGCAATCGCGTTCGACTGCGCCTTCAGAATCTCGGCCTGGCTCTGCAGCAACTGCATCTGCTGCTGGAAGAGGGCGATGAGGTTGTCCATGGGGACTCCACGTGAGGCGGGAAGAGAAGCGGTGAAAGAAGGCGTTCCGACGGAGGCTCCGGAAGGAACCTGCGCCGCAGGCATGAGCTGCTGACGGGGCGCGCGCTGCACCCGCTCGATGGCCCAGTACTTCTGCGTCTCGAGCAGCGAGGGCGGCAGCAGCGCCATCGTGGTGCGGTCGAAGAGCGGCGCCGCGTTCACCGGAGCGCCCTTCACCCACATGGCCGCGAGCGTCTGGAAGAACGGCATCACGCCATCGGCGCCATCGGCGGAGCCGAGCGTGAAGAAGCCCTGCGCGTTCTTCGCGACCCCGCGAGCGAACGAGGTGAGCGCGTTGCCGGCACCGACCTGCACGAAGACGGAGGCGCCGAGCGTGAGGCACGACTCGAGGCCGTCGACGAAGCGCACCGGCGCCGTCGCGTGCTTGACCCAGATGGCCTTCGCGTCGCTGACCGAGTCGTAGGTGCGGCCCGAGATGCAGGACACGACCGCGCGCTGCGGCGGGTGCACCGCGAGCTCGCTGATCAGCTTCTGCATGCCGGCGTCGATGCCCGCCATGAGCGGCGAGTGGAACGCGTGCGACACGTCGAGGCGCGTGCACTTGAGGCCCGCGTCGGTGAGCAGCTTCTGCGCCGCTTCGATGCCCGACGTCGTGCCCGAGAGCACCACCTGCGTCGGGTGGTTGTGGTTCGCGAGGGAAACGCCCGTGAGCTTCGGCAGGAACGGCTCGACGGCGCTGGCCTCGGCCATCACCGCGAGCATGGCGCCCGGGTCGGTGAGCTTCAGCGCGTTCATCAGCTGCCCACGCCGCGCGACGAGACGAACCGAGTCTTCCGCGCTCAGCATTCCCGCCGAGGCCGCAGCAGCGAACTCACCGAGCGAGTGACCGAGCGCGACGTCGGCCGAGACGCCGAGCGTGCCGAGGAACTCCGAGAGCGCGAGGCCGAGCGCCGCCATCGCGGGCTGACACACTTCCGTGCGCGTGAGGTGCGCCTGCGCCGCCGCGAGGTTCGAGCGGTCTTTCGGGTACAGCGCATCGACGATGGAGCAGCCGGCCGCGTCCTTCGCCGCCGCGTCGAGCTCAGCCAGGCGCTGCGAGAGGAACGGGAAGCGCTTGACGAGGTCTTCGAGCAGCCCGACCTTCTGCGCGCCCTGACCCGGGTAGAGGAACGCGAGCTTGCGCGACTCCGCGGGCACCGGCGCTTCGGCGTACGCGACGCCAGCAGGCATCGGCTGGTGGTTCGTGAGCGCCGCCTGCAGCCCCTGGAGCGTGTTGATCAGCTGCTCCCGCGAGGTCGCGAGGAAGGCCGCGCGCGCGTCGAACGCCTGACGGTTCGCGAGCGCCGCAGCGACCGAAGCGACCGACAGCTGGTGCTTCTCGACGTGCGCAGCGAGCTGCTGGGCCGACTGCGCGAGCAGCGCAGGCGTTGGCGCCGAGAGGAGGACCAGCTGCGGCTCGAGCGCAGTCGCGGCAATCGTGGCAGCGCGCTTCGGCGGCTCTTCGATGACGACGTGCGCGTTCGTTCCACCGAAGCCGAACGACGACACGGCCGCGCGCTTCGGCGTTCCGGCCTTCGTGGTCCACGGCACCGCCTGGTGCGTGAGCTTGAACGGCGAGTTCGGCAGGTCGAGCTTCGGGTTCAGCTCGGCGATGGCCGGCTGCGGCGGAATGACGCCGTGGTGCATCATCAGGCACGTCTTGATGAAGCCCGCGACTCCGGCGGCCGACATCGTGTGACCGACGTTCGCCTTGATGCTGCCGAGCCAGCAGTACTGCTCGTCGACCGGCTTGCCGAGGCGCTCCGAGAAGAACTGCCGAAGCGCTCCGACCTCGACCACGTCGCCCACCGTCGTCGCCGTGCCGTGCGTCTCGACATACGTGATGCTGTCGACGCCGAAGTCGAGCTCGGCGTGCGCGCGGCGCATCGCGTCTTTCTGGCCTTCGGGGCGCGGCGTCATCGGGCCTTCGCCACGGCCGTCGTTGTTGCAGCCCGAGCCCTTGATGACGGCGTACACGCGGTCGCCGTCACGGAGCGCGTCGTCGAGCCGCTTCAGAATCACCACACCAACGCCCTCGCCCATCACGAAGCCGTCGGCCTTCGCGTCGAACGGCCGGCACGCGCCCGAGGGCGAGATGGCGCCGATGCGCGAGAAGCCGATGAGGTTGTCGGGGCCGAGGTTCAGGTACACGCCGCCAGCGACGGCCATGTTCACGACACCAGCGCGCAAGTTCACCGCCGCTTCGTGAATCGCCACCAGCGCCGACGAGCACGCCGCGTCGATCTGCATCGCGGGGCCGCTCAGGTCGAACGTCTGCGAGACCGAGCAGGCGATCATGTTGAGCAGCCCGCCGGCGATGGAGAACGCGCGCGCGGGAACGACGTCGGCCACCGAGGCGCGAACGGCCTCCTGCTCGGCGGTGGAGAGGTTGTCTCCGTACTCGCCGTTCACCATCTGCATCGCGCGGTGCCGCGCGGTCATCAGGTCGCGGTACTCGCTGACCGAGGCGCCGAGGAAGACGCCCGTGTGCAGCTTGTCGAACGGCTTCGTGTCGTAGCCCGCGTCCTGCAACGCCTGGCGCGTCGCTTCGATGGCGAGCCGCTGCTGCGGATCCATCACCTGCACGCGGCGCGGCGCCATGCCGTAGTGCAGGGCCGCGAACTCGTCGACGCCGTCGATGAAGGCGCCCTTGAGCATGTACGTCTTGTCGGCGGCGCGCAGGTCCTTCGTGTCGACGAACGCCGAGTGCTTCCACCGCGACTCGTCGATGTTCTCGAACGTCACCTCGCCCGTCGAGACGACCTTCCACAGCTCGGGCAGGTCTTTCGCGTGCGGAAAACGGCAGGCCATGCCGACGACGGCAATCGGGGCGTTCTTCGATGAAGACGCAGACTGACTCACGAGAACCTCAGGCCAGGTGACTCGCCACGAGACTTCGCGGCGAGGTGAGACTTGGAGCGGCTCCGCGGTCACCGCGACCGGAGAGCCACGGCCATCACCACGTCACTTCGGAGCCGGCCGGCATCAGGCGCTTCACGAGCCCGCCGAGGTCGGCGACCGTCTGCACCTTCGCGAGGTCTTCGTCCGGCATGCGAATGTTCAGCTTCTCTTCGAAGTGCGCGACGAGCTCCATGACCGCGACGGAGTCGAGGCCGAGCTTCGAGATGACGGTCGCGCCCGAGAGGTTGTCGAGCTTCTTGCCCGAGACTTCGAGAGCGGCCTGAGCGAACAGCGTGGGGATGTGAACGGTTGCCATGGTGATGAGTGCCTTCGTGTGTGACGTCAGTGTTGAGACTGCGTGTTGCCAGAGGACTGCAGGTTGATCAGAAGAGCCGCGTGAGGCGGTTCGAGAAGTAGTCGCCGGCGAGCTTCAGCTTGCCGAGCGCGTCGTCGACCGAGCGCACCTCGAGGGCGTGCTCCACGACGCGGCGGGCGCGGTGACGCGAACGGCCGAGCAGCGAGAGCGCGACGTGACGGGCCAGCACGACCTTCTCGGCGTTCGAGCCGATGGTGCGGTTGCCCTCTTTGCCGACGGTGCCGTCGAGGTACTGCTGCCGCGTCTTCGAGCGCTGCAGCTTGCCGCTCGAGGTCTTGGGCAGCGAGCCGACCGGGCACACCACGACGTCGGTGGGGGTGAGCTGCATCTGCTCGACGATGCGCTGCTTGACCGACTCCTTGAGCGCCTCGAGCTCGGTCTCGCTGTTGGTGCGGGCCTCGAGCACGATGATCAGCTCTTCACTCGCCGCGCCGGGCTTCGAGAACGCGACCGAGGAGCCCTTGCGAACGCCGGCCATGTCGTCGACGAGCCACTCGAGCCGCTGCGGGTCGTAGTTGCGCCCGTTGATGATGATGATGTCCTTCTTGCGACCCACGATGTAGACGTTGCCGTTCGCGAGGTAGCCGAGGTCTCCGGTCTTGAGCCACCCGCCGCCGAACGTGCGCTCGGTCGCGTCGGGGTCGCGGAAGTAGCCCTTCGCCACGCTCGGGCCACGCACCTGAATCTCACCGATGCGGCGCTCCGGCAGGCGCTTGCCTTCGTCGTCGAAGATGCCGACCTCGTGACCGGGGAAGGTCTTGCCGCAGTTCACGACCTCCTGCGCTTTGCCTTCGGTCAGCTTCGAGATGTGCACCGGCTCGGCCGTGCGCTGCTTCTGGTACGCGTCGGAGTCGATGACGTCGGTCGAGAGCGTCTCGTCCATACCGATGAAGCTGATGGCGAGCGTCGCTTCGGCCATGCCGTAGCAGGGCAGCAGCGCGTTGGGGTTCAGCTTCGCCTTCGAGAGGGTCTCGACGAAGGTGCGCATGGTGCCCGGGTTGATGGGCTCGGCGCCGCAGCCGAAGGCCTTGACGCACGAGAGGTCCCACTTGGCGAGCTGCTCGGGCTTGCTGCGCTTGGTGGCGAGCGCGTACGCGAAGTTCGGCGCGAAGGTGATGGTGCCGCGCACGCGGTGAATGGTCTCGAACCACAGCGTCGCGCTGCGCACGAAGGCCATCGTCGGAATGAAGGTGACCTGCACCTTGTGGAACATGGGGGCGATGACGAAGCCGATGAGGCCCATGTCGTGGTACAGCGGCAGCCACGAGACGCCGTGGTCGGTCGCGGAGTCCGACTTCAGCCCGTCGACCATGATGGCCCAGGCGTTCGCGCGAAGGTTCCCGTGGGTCACCGCCACGCCCTTCGGCGTCGACGTCGAGCCCGAGGTGAACTGCAGGAACGCGAGGTCGTCTTCGCTCACCTGCGCGGGGTCTTGCGAGACGCCTTCGGGCGCCGGGCCCTTCAGCTCTTCAGCCGTGATGACGCCCTTGAGCGACTTCACGTGCGTGAGGCCGGCCCAGAGCACCTGCTGCATCTTCGACAGGGTGATGAGGTACGTGGGCTCGGCCTTGTTGAGCACCGCGACCATCGTGTCTTTGTACGAGTCGAGCTTGCCGAGCGAGAGCGGCGGGTAGAGCGGCACCGGAACGAGGCCGGCCCACACCGCACCGAGGAACGTCGGCACGAAGTCTTCGCCGTCGGGCAGCACCATGGCCACCCGGTCGCCCTTCTTCAGGCCGTACTTGCGCAGGTGGGCGGCCCGCTTCATCGCCTCGGAGCGCAGGGCGTCCCACGAGAGGAAGAGCTCCTTCTGGTCGCGATCGAGGAAGGTGTACCCCTTCTCGGTCATGCCTTTCGACTCGTCGATGGCTGCGATCAGGTTGGGTGCGTTCCACTGCGCCATGGGGCCTCCGGGGGTGCGTTTCGAAGAACGCGCTCAATAGGGAGGACACTTCAGAGGGTCAAGACAGCGAACCCTCTCGTGACACCCTTGAAACGCTCCCAGGCGAGTCTCCCGCTGCCCCATGACGCACGAATGACGCAGGTCATACGGACGGTTAGCGGGTCAGCCACCGAACCGTGAGCAGAACGATGCGCAAACGATGCGGTTCTGAATGGGCAATCTCTTGCTCAATCAAGATTGAGTGCAACTGGGCGGTCTGACGGGCTGTGGAGCGGTTGAAGGGGTCGATTTGCAGCCGCTGTGGACCTTCGAGTTCTCCAAGAGGCCCGTTTCGGTGCGGGTTATCGAAGACGATGGACTCGGCGGAAATACCCCTGAAATGCTCGGTTTTCGGGGTGGGCGCATCAGCTCCAGTGACGGCGTTTCACGCAGAGACGCGTCACTCCCGAGGACACCATGACCACGATTGGCCCCGCTGCGGCTCCGCAGATCACTCCCTCTTCGTGCGCGCCGTCGACTGCACAGCCGCCTGCGGGCCCCACCGGCACCGTGAAGGTCGGCACCGAGAACTACGACGTTCGCAACGGTGACGTCTTCGTCGGCGGCAAGAACGTCGGGAAGATCGACGACTCGGGCAACTTCGAGGTGAACGGCCAGAAGGGCAACGTCAACAACGTCGCCGGAGCCGTCTGGAATGGAAACCTCAGCTCGGGCCAGCACGTCGACAACCGGCCCAGCGGCATCGTGCAGGCCGGCAACGACACCTTCGAGGTGCGCAGCGGAGAGGTCTTTCAAGGCGGCAGCCGCGTCGGCACCATCGACGACGCCGGCCGCTACAACGTCACGCTCCACGGCCACGCGCAGACCGGCAACATCACCGACAACCCCGACATCGGCTACGCGGGCGTGAAGAGCGACGGCACCCAAGTCAGCTACAAGCTCGCGCCGGGCGGAGGCGGTCTCGTCACCTGCGCGGGCCCCGGCGGCGTGAGCCAGCCCGTCACTCAACCCATCATCTGCATGGGCCCGAGCGGCAGCACCGGTCTCGCCTCGCGCTCCGGCGCCGACCTCGCGCTCACCGCGCAGCGCTTCTTCGAGACGAACCAGTTCAAGCCCTCGTACCAGGCCGCGACGTGGACCTTCGACGGCGCGCCGAACCAGGCGCTCGCCACGCAGGTGAAGTCAGACGCGATGAACTACCTCGCGAGCAACCCCGCGCTCGCCTCGGCCGCAGACCGCATGATCAACGCGCTCGGGCCCAACCTGCACCCCGCGAAGGTCGATGGCTGGAAGACCGACCTCGCGCTCGCCCACTACGCGCAGGAAGGCCGCGCTGCTGGAGCCGCCTGGGGCCCCTCGAAGAGCGCCGTCGACGCCATGCTCGACGCTCCGCCTGCGAGCCCGCCGTGGGCGAAGGGCATGACGCCTGCCGGGCCGCTCGTCACCTTCGGCACCGACGGGCGCTCGGGTGTGAACGTCGCCGCGCCCGTCGCCGGTGGCCAGCTCACCGTGATGACCGCCGATGGAAAGAACAACACCATCGACTTCTGCACCAACCCGTACCCGAGCCCGACCGGCGTGGGCGACGCGATTCTCGGAGGCACCAACAACAAAGGCCAGGTCGACCTCGTCGGCACCATCGTGGTGCGCGCTGGCGAAGGCAACACGTGGACGGGGAAGGACCCGTCGCAGCGGCCCGCGCTCAACAGCCGCTCCACCTCCGAGTACGGCAGCGAGGTGAAGCGCCAGCTCGAGGCGAACGTGCTCAACAGCCGCGTGGTGCTCGAGGGCAACGCGTCGGACTGGTCGGTGCGCGTGAGCAAGGACTCGGCGACGTACAAGAACGAGCGCACGGGCACGACCGTCACCCTGCCGGCTGATCAGCAGGCCCGCGTCGGCTACATGGAAGGCGCCCGCTTCGAGGCGTTCGCCACCGACGTCGCCCAGGGCCGCTCCATCGTGAAGCTGCCGCACGGTGGTGAGCCCCGCACCGCTCCCGCGACCGCGACCGCGCCGAGCGAGCCCACGCCGATCACCTCCACCTCGCCCTCGACCGGCACCACCGAGCCCACGGCTCCAGCACCAGACGGCGCGGTGAACGTCGACGCCATCGAGGAGCTGCTGACCGAGCTGCTCACCGACGCGCTGACCGAAGAGCTCTCGAAGGAGCTGCTCAAGTCGATGCTCGAGACCGTCGACGGGGAGAACGCCGGCAAGGCCGACCACCACAAGCGCAAGCCGGGTCAGGTGGGCAAGCTGAAGAGCCTGCTGATGACGAAGGCGGGCCTCACCGCGAAGCAGGCGGGGCAGGTGCTCTCGCTCCTCGGCCTGAAGGAAGAGCGCCCCATGACCACCCGGTCGTTGCGGCCCCACTTCACCGCCTGAGCCACGTTCCAGCGAGCGGGGAATCGACGCTCACCACGAGATGCTCCACAATCCCCGCTGCTCGACCCGGGCGGGGACCTGACCTGAGGTGGTCATGCATTCCGCTCCCGACGCTCGAGGCCTGTTGCAGCGAAGGAGTCGCATGACGTCGACGTTTGCGGACGAGGCTGGGCACTTCAGACCCGACGTCTTCGCCCGCTTCGTCGGCAACGCGCTCTCGGTCGACGAGCGCAGTCAGTTCGAGAGCCACCTCAGCGGCTGCCCACGCTGTCGCGGCATGCTGGCCGTGCAGCAACGCAGCTCGCGCGGCCCCAACGCCATCACGCTCGACGGCACCAACCCCACCGTCACCCCCGAGCGCAGCAGCGGCGAGACGACCCTGCCCGTCGGAGAGCCGACCCTGCCGCCGCCCACCTTCGACCCGGCACCGAAGACCGACCCGCCGACGCCGCCTCCCTTCGCAGTCGACGCCACGAAGATTTCGGTGCCCGACCCGCGCCAGAACGCGCTCACCCACAAAGACCTGCCTCCGACCGGCACGCCCGGCATCGACCCGCTCATCGGCAAGAAGCTGGGCGACTACGTGGTGCAGGAGCTCATCGCGCGCGGCGGCATGGCGGCCGTCTACAAAGGTGTGCAGCCCGTCATCGGCAAGCAGGTGGCCATCAAGGTGATGCTGCCCGTCAGCACCGAGCACGACTTCGCACAGCGCATGGTGCTCGAGGCGCAGACGGTGAACGCCATCGCGCACCCGAACATCATCGACATCTTCGGCGCCGGCGCGCTGGCCGACGGCCGGCCGTACCTGGTGATGGAGTTCCTCGCCGGCAAGTCCATCGCGGAGTGGGTGCGCCGCGCGAACGGCCCGATTCCCAGCGAGACCATCGTCAGCGTGCTCGAGCAGATCTGCTCTGCGCTCGAGGCGGCCCACGGCGCTGGCGTCGTGCACCGCGACATCAAGCCCGCGAACATCATGCTCACGCAGCTCGACGAGGTGGTGCCGCGCGTGAAGGTCGTCGACTTCGGCCTCGCGAAGAGCGGTGACATGAGCCTGCGCACCGCGCCCGACGTGGTGCTGGGTACACCGGGCTTCGTGTCTCCGGAGCAGATCACCGGCCAGCGCGCGACGCCGCTCAGCGACCTCTACAGCGTCGGCCTCACGGCGTGGTTCATGGTGGCGCGCACCGACCCGTACCCGCGCAACGAGCACGTGCTGACGACGATGCGCCGGCAGATGACGGAAGAGGCGGCGTCGCTGAAGGGGCGGCCCGGCGTGCCCGACGAGCTCGCTGCGTTGATTGGCGACCTCTGCCGCATCGACCCCGCTCAACGGCCACAGAGCGCCGCGGCGGTGATGGAGCGGCTGCGCGCGATGAAGCCGAAGTCTGCCGTGGCGCCGGCTCCGGGAGGCACGGTGCGAAACGTGCCGGTGCTGGTGAAGGAGAAGTCGAACCCGCGCGGGCAGGCGCTGAGCATCGACCAGACCGACCCTGGCCCCAAACCGACGGTTGCCCAGCGCAAGCGCGACGACATCAAAGCGGTGACCGACGTTCCGCCCGAGCCGGCGCAGCGCACGAAGCTCGAGCCCGCCTTCGACTCCGACAAGACGCCGCTGGTGCTCGACACGCAGCAGTTGATGGCGGCGGCCAACGTGAAGAGCGCGACCTCGGCCTCGACCATCGTCTTCCAGGAAGCGCCCGTGAAGCGCGGCGTGCCAGCGTGGGTGTGGGTGCTGGTGGCGTTGGTGGTGCTCGCGGTCGCGGTTGGCGCAGCGATGGTGATGGGCTGAAGCTGCTTGCGGCGGTGACCCGCGATGGTGCCTGTGAGCCGCCTCGAAACGCTCGGCCCGGGCGCTCCCGCCAGCGCCGCGACGACGAGCCGCCGAAACAACGGAGTGCTGGCTCGAGGCGGAGCCCAGACTTGCGGGTCTCCCGGTCGTGGGAAGCGGGTCGAATGCGATGCTGAGTGGTGCTGCGCATGGAGAGATGAGTGCAGCGCGGGAGGGCTCCGGCGAAGTCGGGGCCGCTGCTCAGTGCCGTGCCGATTGGGGCAACCCGGGCTTGAAGCGGATGGGTGCAGCACGGGAGCTCCGGCGAGGTCGTGGGTCTGGGAGCGCTCCCGCGAAACGTGGGACCCCGACACTGCCTGCCGCGCTTGAAACGCATGAGTGGCGAATCCACCGTGATGCGGCAACACGCTCGTTGGCTGCGCGAGAAGCTCGGGCTCGACGCCGGTTTGCGCCAGCTCCCGCGAGCGTGGGAGCCGCGGCCGTTGGGCTGCGCTGCTAGAAGGAAGGTCATGAGACGAGTGCGGCAGAGCGTGGTGGGCCCCGTGCTGGTCGCTGGCCTCGTCTTGGGTGCGTGCGTGTGCATCGACCCTGCACAGGTCGAGTTCGGAGCGTGCCTCGCTGACGGCGGCTGCGCGGAGCAGGGCCTGCAGTGCTGTGCGAGCACGAAGCAGTGCGCGACTTCGTGTGCGGTGACGGCAGGTGGGCGGGGCGGTGGAGCCGCTGGTGGGCGAGCGGGTGGTGCAGCGGGCGGCACGGCTGGAGGAACGGTTGCGGGTGGCGGCGAGGCGGGCGGTCTCGCGGGTGGCGGCGATGCCGGCGGTCTCGCGGGTGGTGGTGACGCTGGTGGTCTCGCGGGCGGTGGTGACGCAGGCGGATCCTCGGGCGGCAACGCTGGTGGAGCGGCGGGTGGCTCGGTCACAGCGGGTGGTTCGGCAGGCGGACTGGTCGCGGGCGGCGCGGCTGGGGGTCGATCGGGCGGCGCTGGTGGCGGATCAGCGGGTGGTTCCGGTGGCGGATCAGCAGGTGGCTCCGGTGGCGGATCAGCGGGTGGCTCCGGTGGCGGATCAGCGGGTGGCTCCGGTGGCGGATCAGCGGGTGGCTCGGCCGGCGGAGCCGCTGGTGGGGCCGCAGGTGGCACCGTCATGCGCGCGCCCTACGCCTTCACCATCACCGAGGGACTCCACACGCGAATCCCCACGAACGGCTGCACTGACGTGCACCTGAACCTGGTCGACGACGCGGGCATGCCCATCAACACGCCGACGACGCTCTCGTTCACCTTCGACACCACGCTGACCGACGGCGGCACGGTCGGCTTCTCGGCGCCCCGGCTGCGCGTTCCCTGCGGCGGGGCGGTGAACTTCCCGCCCGCGTCGTTGACGTTCACCGCCGGCACCAGCACCCGCATCGTGGGCCTCGAGAACGTGAGCATCAACCCGCGGCTGTTCCGGGTGTCGGCGACGGCCCCGACGATTCGCCCCGCGACGCAGGTCTTCCTCGCCGCGCCCACCTCGCTCGACTCCGACCTCGCCGTGCTGCCGCTCTTCACGGTCAGCTCTTCGGGCACCACCACCTTCCGGCAGTACGCCATCATCGACGACGCGATGGCGACGTGGGCGGGCTTTCTCACCCGTACGACGCCGTCGACGCACGCGATTCGAATGGGCAACAACCTCGTCGCCTTCAACTGGCAGGTGGTGAACGCGCTGACTGGAGCTGACGTACCGACGCCGGCTCCGGCCCTCTCGAACGTCGACGGCATGGCGCGACTGTTCAGCAACCGGGTGATGCTCTTCAGCGGCGGGAACACGGTCGTGCGGTTTCAGCCGATGATCATCGACCCCGGCGGCGTGCAGTCGGGCCCGCTCTTCACGTTGAACGGCAGCCAGTCGCTCACGCCCTTCTCGAACGCCGGTGAAGTCGCCGTCGAGTACGTGCGCAGCTTCGGCGGGCGCACCTTCGGGCAGGCGTTCGTCTGGTACTCGAACGTGGGCACGAGCACGACGGTGGTGGGGCGCGCGAGCTACGACCTGAACCCCAACGTGAGTGAGACCCTGACGGGTCTCACCGAGACCTCGTCGACGTCGACCTACGAGAACCAGGCGGCGATGGCGCTGAACAACAACCGCGTGCTGCTCGTGACGGGCAACACGTCGGCCTTCGTCAGTGGCGCCTCGGTGCCGTCGCCCACCGCCACCTTCAACCCCATCGGGCTGTCGGGTGTCGGGCCGCTTCAGTTCGCGCACGTGACGAACTCGAGCACGCACATCGCCTTCATTCGTGGAGCGCTGACGATGGGCAACACCCGGCGCGTGGCCGAGCTGATGGTGGTGGACGCGGCGAGTGACGCGGGCGTGCCGCTGCCGCTCGACACGGTGCCCGTCGACCTCTCACTCACCAGCGGAACGCGGGCGATTTCAGACCCGAACCTCGCGCGCGGGTGCGTGGTCAACGACTCCATCGGCGCGACGTTCTTCTACTCGCTGCGCTCGCCGGGCGACTCGACGTACCAGCACTACTCGCGGCGGTACGTGTTCAACGCGGCGGTGCTCCAGCCGCAGGTGCTGATCGACATTCCCGGCGCGGAAGACGCGGTCATCTCGTGTGGCGGTGCCGTCTTCCACCACGTCGACATGTGGCGGTACTGACCGGCGCTTCACGCTCCGGCCAGCGCGGCGAGCGCCTCCACGCCCACGAGCGGCGTCGGCGACCAGGGAATCACGAAGAGCCGGCGAGCCAGCCCCCTGGCGATGCGGGTGAACTGCCGGCGTTCACCGGCCAGGCGCGCGGTGAGGAGCGGGTCTTTCGTGCCCGACGCGGCGAGGCTGCGATTCACCACCCACGCGAACGGCTCGATGTTCGCCCGCCGCAGGTCTGCCTGGAGCGCCTCGGCCTGCGAGACGGGCGTCGTCTCGGGCAGGGTGACGATGATGACCCGCGTGAGCTTCGGGTCCTGCAGTCGCATGAGCGGCGTGGTGATGCGCGCCGGGTCGATGGCGGGGCCGAGGCTGCGCATCGTCTGTCGGTGGTACGCGCCGGTCGCGTCCATCAACAAGACGGCGTGCCCGGTGGGCGCCGTGTCGAGCACCACGAACGTGTTTCGCGCTTCGCTGATCACCCGTGAGAAGGCGTGAAAGACGGCGACCTCTTCGGTGCACGGAGAGCGCAGGTCTTCGAGCAGCAGCGCCTTGCCGGCGTCGTCGAGCTCACGCCCGCGTGTTGCCATCATCTTGTCGATGTAGCGCTGCGTCTCGACGGCCGGGTCGATGCGGCTCACCTCGAGGCCGGGCACGGTGCCATCGACGGTGGCGACGAGATGCGCCGCGGGGTCGGTCGTCGTGAGATGAACGGCATGGCCCCGGCGTGCGAGCGCGATCGCCAGCGCCGCTGCGATGGTCGTCTTCCCCACGCCGCCTTTGCCCATCACCATCACGAGGCCGTGACCGGCGCGTTCGAGCGCGGTGGTGAGCGCCGACAGCGGCTCGGCGGGCAGCGGCGTCATCTCGAGCGAGGGCGTGGGGCGAGCGACCGTCTCGGGGTGGAACAGCGCGCGCAGCGCCGGCAAGCCGACGAGATCGATGGGCAGCAGCACCAGCTCGTCGCGGGGAAGTGAGGCGAGCGCAGCCGGCATGGTGGCGAGCGGCTGCGCGCCCTGCTGCTCGAGCGCGAGCGCGACGGCGTCATCGGCGTTCGTCGCGTGAAACCGGCCATTGATGACCAACCGCTGCTTCGTCAGCCCGAGCTGGGTGAGCTCCGCTGCGGCGCGGGCGGCTTCCGCGAGCGGGCGCTGATCAGCCGTCGACACGAGCACCACCGTCGTGCGGAGTGGATCGACCAACGCCTCCATCGCCGAGCGAAACCGGTGCTCCTGCAGCTTGAGCCCGGAGTGCGGCCCCAGACACGACGCGCCGCGATCATTCGCGGCGAGAAACCCGGTCCACGCTTTCGGCAGACTCAGCAGCCGCAGCGTGTGGCCGGTGGGCGCGGTGTCGAACACCACGTGGTCCCAGCGGGTCGGCGTCGTCGCGAGCAGGCCCGCGAACTCGTCGAAGGCGGCGATCTCGGTCGTGCAGGCTCCCGAGAGTTGCTCTCGAACGGTCTCGCGTTCGCGCTCGGTCGCGCCCGGCTCGAGCTGGGCGAGCACACGCACGCGATACGATTCGGCGGCCGTCGTCGGGTCGATGTTCAGCACCTGCAGACCGGGCGCGTCGGGAACGTCGACGGGCTCGTTGCGCAGCGGCACGCCCAGCATCTCGTCGAGGTTCGACGCCGCGTCGGTGCTCACCAGCAACACGCGCTTTCCCGAATCGGCCAGCGCGAGCGCCGTGGCCGTCGAGACCGAGGTCTTCCCCACGCCGCCCTTCCCCGTGAAGAACAGAAACGGCGTCGGGTTCGTCAGCAGGCCGGGTGTCATGTCGCAGCGATAACGCAGCTCGACCGCGACGCCCGCGCAGGGCTTGCGCTCACCTGCGCCGGAGCAAGGCACAGCTCTGGTCAATTCGACTGCGGCAGGAAGAACGGCACCGAGGCTCCGCCGGCAGCGAGCGCGACGAGCCCTGCGACGAGCGCTCCCGTGAGCTTCACGTTCAGGCTCTGCGTCAGCAGCGCGCCCTGCATCGGTGGGAGCGACGAGAGGCGGCGGCCGTCGTCGGTGCTGATCAGCGACGCGTCGAAGGTGGCCTTGTCACCCAGCGCCGCGACGAGCAGCACCCCTGCCACGACCGCGGCCACACCTGCTCCGACCGCGAGGCCGATGCCGACCGGTCTGCGACTCGGAGCCGTCACCACCTGTGGCGCGGGCTCAGGGTCTTTCGGCGTGAGCACCGGCTCGACTGGCTTGTCGACGACGAGCGGCGGCGGCGGAGGCTCGCTCTTCACCACGAGCTTCGTCTTGAGCTCCTTCGCGAACGCCATCAGCGAGCTGTTCGACAGCTCCTTCCACTTCGCGGCGTCGACGCTCAGGTCGGCGCTGGCGATGGGCGTGGTGGCGTCGGCCGCGAGCGCCTCGACGCGAATGTCGAGCGACGGACCGAACTTGCTGACGTCGACCGAGACCAGCACCGCGTGAGGGCCGAGCAGGGCCGCGAGCCGGAGCGCGCACTGCTGCCCTGCCGCGCACGTGGTGGGGTCGGCGATGCCCGCCTTCTTGAGCCGCTGGCCCGTCGTGGTGACGTCGAGCACGGGGTCGATGCTCTCGGAGATGAGCAGCTCGGCCACGCGCGCGGCCACCTTCGGCCCGAGCTTCTCGACACCGGGCCGGCGGCTCGTGGGTGCCACGCCCACCGGGGTGCGAGCGACATCGGCTGACAGGGTCAGCGCGATGACGAGGGAGAGCATGGGAGGCAATCTACCAGCCGCGCTCCGACCGGCGAACAAATGCCAGACACTGGCAACGCTCGCGCAAGACGGCGCAGGTTGGAGTGATCCACTCCCTCTCGACCCTGCTGCCCATGTTGAAGACCCATGGAGGTGACCCCGGGTCGAAACTCGGGCCGCGAAAACCGGGTGCAGCGCCCTCCGATGCCTGTGACTGTTCCCCAATGGCCGCGAAGGTCGAGGTGCTGCCGGCGCGCGTGCTGGAGACGCTCATCGACGAGCTCACGATGCGTGTCTTCTGGAAGGACACCGAGTCGCGCTACCTCGGCTGCAACCAGGCGTTCGCGCGCGACGCGGGCCTCGAACCAGAAGACATCATCGGCCGGCTCGACACCGAGCTGAGCTGGAAGGCCCAGGCCGAGGCGTACCGGGCCGACGACCGCGCCGTGATGCAGAGCGGTGTGCCTCGCGTGGGCTTCGAGGAGCAGCAGACCGGCCCCGACGGCCGCCTGCTCTGGCTGCGCACCTCGAAGATTCCGCTGCGCTCCACCGAGGGCGCCATCGTCGGCGTGCTGGGCGTCTACGAAGACATCACCAACCAGAAAGAGCTCGGGCTCAAACTCGAAGAGCGGGAGCGCCACCTGCGCGCGCTCCTCGACGCCCTGCCCTTCATGGCGTGGCTCAAAGACGGCGACTCCCGCTACCTCACCGCGAACCAGACGCTCGCGTCGGCGGCGCTGGTGGCGTCACCCGAGCTCATGGTGGGCCGCACCGACCTCGACTTCTTTCCACACGAGGTCGCGCTGCGCTCCCAGGCCGAAGACCGCGCCGTCGTCGAGAGCGGCCGGCCGCGGGTGCTCGAAGCGCCCTTTCTGCTCGCAGGCCGCCGCACCTGGTTCGAGACGTACAAGGCCCCCATCAGGCAGGGAGAGCGCATCATCGGCACCGTCGGCTACTCGCGCGACATCAGCGAGCGCATGGCGCGCCAAGAGTCCGACGGGTGGACGCTCGAAGGTGGCGGCGTGCAGGTGCGGGTGGTGCGCGCGTTTCAAGACACCACGCTCGCGTTCCCCGACCGCGTGAACCTGGCGCTCTCGTGCTTCGACGGCATGCGTGGGCTGCGGCCGGGCGGCAACGCGAGGCTCGTGCTGCCAGGTGCCGACCCGTCGCTGGGCTGCGCCGCCCTCACCGGTGGCGGGCTGTGGAACCACGCCGAACCCATCGACCGCACCCTCACGGTCGTCGACCGCTGTGAGCTCGACTCCGAGCACCCGCATGGCCACTACTTCGTGCCGCTCGACCGCGCCCGGGAGCACGTCGGCACCCTCGTGCTCGACACCGAGCCCAACCCCACCCGCCACCCCGCGCGCCTCGAGGCCCTCGACGCCATCGGCGAAGCCTTCGTGAAGGCCATCGACGCCGAGCGCACCGCGCAGCTGCTCCACGCCGCGCGCGTGCACGCCGAAGAGGCCAGCCTCGCGAAGAGCCGCTTCCTCGCCACCATGAGCCACGAGCTGCGAACGCCGCTCAACGGCATTCTCGGCATGGCGCAGCTGTTGAACACCGGCGCGTTGAACGAGCGGGAGCGGGCCGAGGGCGTCTCGACGATTCTACAGAGCGGAAAAGCGCTGCTGAGCCTGCTCAACGACATTCTCGACCTCTCGAAGGTCGAAGCCGGGAAGCTGACGCTCGACGCCGCGCCCTTCGACGCCTCGGTGCTGCTGGGTGAAGTGCGTCAGCTCTTCCACGAGCTCGCGCGCGCGAAGGGGCTGACGTTGACGACGAGCTTCGACGGGCCGGCGCTCCTGGTGGGCGACTCGCTCCGCCTAAGACAGATGTTGAGCAACCTCGTCACCAACGCCATCAAGTTCACCGCCACGGGCGGCGTGCGCCTGTCAGCACGGATCCGTGAGACGAAGCCCCACGACCCGGCGGCTCCCAAAGGCGAACCGGAGAAGCGTGAGACGGTGGTCGTCGAGTGGGAGGTCTCTGACGACGGCGTGGGCATCGCGCCGCAGGCCGTCGAGCGGCTGTTTCACCCCTTCTCGCAGCTCGACGCGTCGGCGACCCGCCGCTTCGGAGGCACGGGGCTGGGCCTCTCCATCGTGCGGCACCTCGCCGAGAACATGGGCGGCACCGTGGGCGTCGAGAGCGAGCTCGGCAGGGGTTCGCGCTTCTGGTTCACCACCCAACTCGAGGTGGGAGCGCCGCCGCGGCCCGAGCCCATCGCGTCGAGCACCGTCGAACGGTTCGAGGGCCGGCGCGTGCTCGTCGTCGAAGACAACCCCATCAACCGGCTGGTCGCCGAGCGCATGCTTCGACGGCACGGCGTCGAGGTGGCCAGCGTCGAAGACGGCCTCGCAGCGGTGGAGCAGCTCACCCACCCCGACAGCGTCTTCGACCTCGTGCTGATGGACTGTCAGATGCCCGAGCTCGACGGCCTCGACGCCACGCGCCGCGTGCGCACCTGGGAGCGCCTGCAGCCGGGCCAGCGGCACGTGCCCATCGTCGCCCTGACCGCCAGCGCCTTCGACGAAGACCGTGAGCGAACCCGCGAGGCCGGCATGGACGACTTCCTCACCAAGCCCATCGACGCGCGCCTGCTGGCCGAGCGACTGTCGAGCTTTCTGCGCTGACACACGCGAGGCGCTTCACCGAGTCGCGTGCCGCCGCCGCCGCAGGAACATGACGGCGAGCAGCAGCACCGGCGCTCCGCTCGAGCTGGTACAGCCGCAGACGGGAACGAACGTGCTGCCGTCGCCAGGCCCTGCGTCCAACCCGCCGCCGTCGACGGAAGCAGCGCCGGCATCGGCCCCTGCGTCGGGCGTTCCGCCGTCGGGCGAGCTGCCTGCGTCGCCTGCGCCGGCATCGACGCCACCATCACGAACTCCGGCGTCACCTTCGCCCGCGTCACCTGTGCCCGAGTCTGCAGGGCCCGCGTCTGGTGGTGGAGGGCCGGCGTCGGGCAACGTCGAGCCAGCGTCGGGCAACGTCGAGCCAGCGTCACCAGGCCCCGCGTCTGGGCTGGCGACACCTGCATCGAAGCCTCCGTCCACCGTCGTCGAGGGCGCCGTCGGCTCGACGACGATGCGGGCGTTCACCAGCACACGGCCCGACGCCACGTCGAAGGCCTGCCAGACGATGGCCGCGGCGCCGTTGGATGACGAAGCGGCCCAGTGTTCGCGCCCATCGACGGCCTTGTCATCGATGGTGATGGGCGTGACGCCGCCGTCGAAGGCGAGGACGAAGCCCTTCACCCGAGGCGGCTCGACCCACGACACCAGCAGGCTCGAGCCCAGCGGCGTCACGAGCGGGCTGCCGGTGCCTGGCTGAGGCGCGACGAGGTCGACGAAGGGCGGCTCGACCGTCATCAGCCGCTGGCCGCCATCGACGGCGTTGTAGCCAACCACCACCGTGTCGTGAATCGGCCGCACCGCGTAGCAGTGCTGCCCCTGGCCGCTGAAGGTGGCGCCTCCCGTCGCGAACGCCGGCACGCCAGCCGTCTCGCCCATCGTCCACTGCACGGTGCCCGAGATGGGGCCGAACCAGAACTGGCCACCCTTCAGCGCTGCGCAGCGGGGCATTGGTTGCAGAAAGCTGGTCACCGCGCTCCCCCAGTCGGTGAAGAGCTCGACCGAGCCGCCACGCGGGCCCCACGCCAACGTTCTCGCACCGCGGGTGGCGTAGGTGACGTTTGCGGGAACACCGATGGCCGAGCCCACCGACACCGTTCCATTCACCTCGTTCAGCGTCTCGAAGAACTGGCTCAGGTTGTACGTGAGCAGGCCGAGCTGCTGGCCGGGCGGGCCCTGAAGGAGCCGGGGCCGGGTGCCGCCGTCGACGACGCCGCCGAGCGGTTGCGGGTCTGTCACGCCCATGACGGCCCGCTACGCCGAGTGCGTCGCCACGAAGAGCGGCGACTGTGACGTGCTCTACCCCGTGTACTCGGGCCAGCAGGACGACAACGACGACGCCATCGCGCTCGCCCGCGAAGTCGACGACTGCCGCGCCGGCCGTGCGTACCCGGGCGTCGACTGCAACCAGGTCGCTGACTCCGTCGGCGCTGCCCGTGGCTACACCGCCGGCGTCATCGCGCTCGCGAAGATGCCCGAGGCCGTCGTGCTGTGTCACTCGCCCGTCGAGGCGTACGACCACCCGCTCTGTGGCGACAAGCGCCTGCCCACCAACCTCACCGCCGCCGACTGCTTCCGCGCCGACCGTGAAGGTGACGCCGAGGTGAAGAAGACGTGTGACGGCGCGCTCCGCGTTCGCAAGGGCGACCTGCGCTACCACCACGTCACCACCGTCGTGTCGCCGCAGACGCCGTCGCCGTGGGGCATCATGGTCGACGCGCACGACCCGCTGACGGGCGAGAAGGTGTCGGCCTCCATCAACGTGTGGAGCCACGTCACCGACCTCTGGAGCCAGGGCATCGTCGACACCGCCCGCTACATTCGCGGCGAGCTCGCGACGAGCGACATCACCGAAGGCACCTACGTGCGTGACTGGGCCTCGGCCGCCGAAGCCGCCACCACCAAGGGCACGCTGCCGATGCTGACGTCGGAGGCGCGCCTCGAGATGCTGGGCAAGATGACGAAGGGCCGCGCCGTCACGCGGGAAGAGCTCGAGGCCTTCCAGGCGTCGCCGATGTACGCGAAGGCCCGCGAGGTGCAGCTGGCCGCGCGTGACATTCGAGCCGACGCGCTCGCGCCGACGTCGACGAAGCCCATCTACGACGCCCGCCGCAAGCACGCCCTCAACACGCCCACCGAGGCGGCGCTGACGACGAAGATGTTCCAGTCGTTCGCCGGCAAGGCCGGGCTCCTCTCTTCCGACATGATGAGCGAGCTCGCCTCGCCGCTGCGTGGCGCGAACCCCGCCATGACGCGCGACCTGCGCAACCTGCGCGAGCTGAAGCTGGCCGAGCGCGGCGCGTGCGTGATGAACGAGGCCCCGGCGCCGCTGGCGATTCCCAACCTCGCCACGCTGCTCGAAGAGAAGTTCGGCCGCTTCGACAAGAACTCGTCGAAGGGCGACCAGCTGGTCCGCTCCGAGCGCATGCGCCAGTACCTCGCGCAGCGCGCCCACTACGCCGTCGTGACGCACGAGATGGGGCACTCCATCGCGCTGCGCCACAACTTCGTCAGCTCGGCCGACGCGCTCAACTACCGCCCGCAGTACTGGCAGCTGCGCACCGACGACGGCACCGCGATTCGCCCCTGCACCACGCTCGACACCACGGGCAGCTGCACGGGCCCGCGGTACCACGACGTCATCACCGAGAACGAGAAGTCGCAGCTGCTGACGATGTTCATGCAGTCGTCGACGATGGACTACGCCGGTGAAGCCACGCAGGACCTGCTGGGCCTGGGCGCGTACGACTTCGCCGCGGCGCGCATGTTCTACGGCAGCGTGGTGGCGGTGGCCGACACGAACGACACGAAGGCCGGCACCGCGAAGGGCCTCGGGTTGCTCGACAAGATGGACAACTTCGGCGGCATTCTCGGCCTGCAGTTCTCCATCGGCGCGGCCACGCCGCAGAACCCCACCAACACCAACGACATTCACTACTCGCAGCTGCAGCGGTACTACCGCCTCATCAGCAACTGCCGCGTCGTCGACCCCAACGCCTTCAAGCCCTCGACGTGGGACACCACCACCAAGGGCGCGTGGAGCCCGCTGCTCGACGGCCTCATCGTGAAGGTGAAGGGCCAGTACACGCGCTGCCGCCAGGTGCCGGTCGACTACGTGAAGTGGGAGTCGCTCGCCCCGGGCACCAGCGGCCGCGGCGGCCCCTCGCTCGACGCGCAGAGCCGCGTGCGCTTCCCCTACGGGTTCGCCACCGACCGCTGGGCCGACCTCGGCAACCTCTCGGTGTACCGCCACGACAACGGCGCCGACCCGTACGAGCTCTTCGACTTCCTCATCACGCAGCAGGAGGTCAACCACATCTTCGACAACTACCGTCGCGGCCGTCAGACGTTCAGCGTGCGTGGCGCGGCGACCCGTGGCCTCACCCGCTACAACGAGAAGCTGCGTGACGCGGCCAAGGGCCTGGGCCTGATGTCGAACATCTACCGTGATGTCGCGTTGGCGCAGGGCTACGACTTCGACACCTACTGGCCGATGCTGGGTTCGGTGGCCTTCTCCGAGAACCTCATGGTGTCGGCGCTGGGCTTCGACCACTTCGCCCGTCAGTTGGCGCGGCCGTCGGCGGGCCCGCACACGCTCGTCGAGGGCGTGCTGCGCAGCGAGAGCGACGCGGTGGGCCTCACCACCAACACCGCCATCACGGTGCCCAACGGCGCGACGGGCTACTTCGGCAACGTCAGCTACGGCGGCCGGCCGCTCGAGAACGCGCTCGCCACCAACAAGGGCGAGTACAACGCCGAGTTCACCGTCAACGCGGGCAGCTATTACGAGAAGGCCTACACGGCGATGTTGATGACCGAGTCGGTCGACAACTTCATCTCGGACAGCCGCCGCGACTTCCTCGACGCGCGCTACCGCTCGGTGTCGATGGCCGACGTCTTCCCCGAGGGCTACCGCCGCTGGCTGGGCAACAACCTCACGGGCGACGACGCCATCAAGGGCATGCGCCTGGTGACGAACGCGGGCAAGCCGATGGCCGACGCGACGGGTTACCCCGCGCAGGGCATGGGCCACATCTCGTGGACGGGTTCGGAGGTGTCGACCTGCTTCGCCAACGTCGATTCCATTCAGTGCCAGGAGACGCCGCCGGCCGACACGATGGTCGTCGACCCGCAGATTGGCTGGGAGCAGCAGAAGTTCCTCATCGCGTGGACGCTGCTGTACCTGCCCGAGAACCAGCAGCAGCAGTGGCTCAACCAGATGGGCATCTGGGAGCTCGGCGCCGACAGCGACCCCGGCTTCACGAACCGCCTCGAGCTGCACATGCCTGACGGCAAGGTCTACATCGCCAAGACGTCGGGCACCGAGATGGTGCTGGGCAAGCGCGTGCAGAAGGGTGTCGCCGCCCGAATGCTGCAGTGGGCGAACGAGCTGCTCGAGCGCGCCTACGTGACCGACGCCGGCCCCGACCGCGATGGTGACGGCAAGCCCGACTGGTTCCTGCCCCGCGTCGTCGGCGGCAAGCCGATGGTGAAGTTCGACCCCTCGGTGCGCAGCATCAGCGCGACGGGCACGCTGCAGTCGGGCCGCCCGGGTTGCGATGCCAACGACATGACCGAGTGCACCTGCAACTCGAACAAGGCCTGCGTCGAGCTGACGCGGTACCAGGAGGTGCCGTTCTTCATGCGCCAGGCGATGCGTGACTACGGCATCGCCGACCCGTCGATGCGCGGCCTGCACTGAGACAGTCGATGACCTGAAGTGACGCGGCGTGGTCTCCAGCGAGGAGGCCACGCCGCAGTCGTTTTTGGGCGCCGACTCTTCGTCGAAGGGAGCGGTGTCGGTTTCGGCGCTGCTGACGTTCTTTCAGGAGGCGAAGGACCTCGGCGCCTGCGTCAGGCGACGGGAGCGGCGGCTCCATCACCCGCGCGGCCGCGGGCCCAGGCGAGCGCCTCGTCACGCGTCGAGCACACCACGTAGGGAACGCCGAGCCCCGTCACGAGCAGAATCGTCATCGTCACGAAGCGCAGCAGCGGAGACGCCAGCACGTACACCACGCCGAGGCACCGCTGGTTCACGATGGCCCGGTGCTGCCGCTGCCACTCGGTGATGCGCGCCCGCATGTACGCCGACACGCTGCCGATGCGGCTCGCGTCCATCACGGCCACGTAGGTGCCTTCGTGCTGCATCAACGCCGTGGCTTCGCGCAGGTAATCGTCGAGCTGGCGGTCAGACAGACTTCCCTCGACGGCGTGCACCACGATGGGCCACTGCGAGGTGTCGATGGTCCACGTGCTCATCAGGACGGCATTGGTAACCGGACCACGCACGTCGTGCCACGCCCTGCTTCACTTTCGAAGGTGACCTCGCCGTGGTGCTGCTCCACCACCTTGCGAACGATGGCGAGACCCAGGCCGTGGCCGCGGGCGCGGGTCGTCACGAAGGGCTCGAACATGCGCTCCTGCACCTCTGACGGCAGGCCGGGGCCGGTGTCGCGAATGGTGACGCGAGCCCAGCGCTGAGAGCGGTGCTCCTCGGTCGAGATGCGCACGTGCAGGCTGCCGTCACCCTTCATGGCCTGCACCGCGTTGCGAAAGAGGTTGGTGAAGGCCAGCTCGAGCTGGCCCGCGTCGAGCGGCACGGGCGGGGCGCTGCCTTCGAAGCTCGTCTTCACGCGGCGCGAGGCATCTTCCGTCCACAACGTCTGTTGCAGGGCGCGCTCGAGCAGGGGCTCGAGTGGGCGGGGGCTCAGCGTGAGCGTCACCGGGCGCACGAAGTCGAGCAGGTTGGCCACCAGCAGGTCGAGCCGCTTCGTCTCGTCGGCGATGACCTGCCACAGCTCGCGCTCCTCTTCGCGCGACACCATTCCGCGCTGCAGGAGCGTCACCACGTTCGAGATGCTGCCGAGCGGGTTGCGCACCTCGTGGGCGACGATGGCGGCCATCTCACCGAGCGCGACGAGCTGCTTCTTGCGCACCAGCGCTTCTTGCGTGGCCTCGAGCTCACCGAGCGAGCGCCGCAGCGCGGCCTCTGACTCCTTCAGCGGCGTGATGTCGATGTCGACGCCGAGCACGCCCACCACCTCGTCTCCGTCGCGCACCGGCGAGAGCGAATGCGAGAACGTTCTGGGCGTGCCGTCGACGAGCCACGTCAGCTCTTCGCGCACCAGCTCGCCCGAGCGCGCCCGTTCGACACCGGCGCCCCACAGCTGCTGCACCTCGCTGGGCAGGCCGAGCTCGGAGAAGCGCTTGCCCAGCGCCGTGCCCACGCGCTTCACCGAGGGCGGGTTCTGCAGGAGGTAGCGGCCCTCGCGGTCGAGGATGAAGAAGTCGAAGGGCAACGTCTCGGCGAGCGTCACCAGCCACGCCTCGAGCTCGCGCCACTGTCGGGCGTCGTGGCGCGCGGCCGTCACGTCTTGCAGCGCGAGGGCGATGGAGTCTTGCCGCCGGGCCAGGCTCGCGCGCACCCAGACTTCACGGCCACCGGCGCGCAGCCGCGCCTCGACCGAGACGGGGCTGGTGTGCTGCACCGCCGCCATCGCGTCGAGCAGCGCCTGCTTGTCCTGCGGCAGCACCGAGTCGACGAGGGGCCGGCTGACGTCGAGCCCTTCGAGCCAGCCCGGCAGCTCGCAGATGGTGACCCGACCCGAAGCGTCGAGCAGCAGCACCGTCGCGGAGAGGCCGTCGAGCAGTGCGGTCAGGTCGGCTGCGGGCAGAAACACCGCGCTCAGTATCGACTGGTAGGGCTCGGTCGTGAAGGACCGTCTCTTGATTGCCGAAAGGTGAGGATTGGACGGATGGGCAACGGCATGATGCTGCTACCACCACATGTTCACGCGCATCCAGACGAGCCGATACCGATCACTGAGGTCGATCGATCAGCGACTTGGACCAGTCCACGCACTGGTAGGTCCAAACGCTTCGGGCAAGACCACCTTCCTCGACGTCATTGGTTTCGTGAGCCAGTTGATGCGAGAGCGGGGCGAGATTCGCTCGACGGTCGAGGCTCGAAGCTCGAACTTCGAGAGCCTTCTCTGGAGTGGAAAGGGAAACGAGTTTCAGTTCGCGATCGAGGCCCAGATTCCTGACGAGGTCCGGCAGCGACTTGGTGAGAGCAAGAAGCAATATGACGGCGTTCGCTACGAACTGGGAGTGAGCAATGAGGGTGGCTCGATTGGCATCAGCCATGAATCACTCTGGCTCACCGAGAGCAGCGTGACCGCAACTGAGCCCCGCCAACGCACTCTCTTTCCGCACGCTCCTCAGCCCACAGCACTCTTCCTCACGAAGAATGCGGCTGGTTGCAAGAAAGTCATCAACAAGACTGAGAACGGAAACGACAACTTCTACACAGAAGGGAGAAAATCATATCAACCATCGTTCAAGCTTGGACGCGAAAACTCCGCACTCGCGAATACGCCAGCTGACGAGGCCACCTTCCCTGTCAGCACTTGGTTTCGCGGGCTCCTGGAGCGGGGAGTGGAGAACTTCGTTCTGAACAGTCAGGTCATCAGGCGTCCAAGCGCTCCGCTTCAGAAGAGACGCCAATTTCTCCCCGACGGCTCAAATCTTCCGTGGGTCATCGCTGAACTCAAGAAAAACAGGAAGCAGTTCAGAGCGTGGATTCAACATGTCCAGACAGCGCTGCCGGACGTCGTGGATATCGGTACTATTGAGCGACCCGAAGACAAACACCGATACCTCAACGTTACCTATGCGAACGGAGCAATCGTTCCTTCATGGCTCGTTTCAGACGGTACGTTACGATTGCTTGCACTAACGATCCCGGCATACTTACCCGGATACCCGCTCGGCGTGCTGATGATTGAAGAACCCGAGAACGGCATTCATCCGCGAGCGATCGAAACGGTTCTGCAGTCCCTGACTTCGCTCTATGATAGTCAGGTGTTGATGGCAACACACAGTCCGGTTGCCTTGAATGTCTTCACTCCAGAGCAACTGCTTTGCTTTGTAAAGGACCAAACGGGTGCGACAGATATTGTCTCAGGTGACAAGCATCCAAAACTCAAGGAGTGGCGCGCAGGCCAACCCGACCTTGGGATTCTTTTTGCCTCGGGGATTCTGAGCTGAGCATGCAAGATCTGCTGATTCTCGTCGCTGACAAGAACATGGAGTTCGCAGTCCGTGGAGCTTTGGTTCGGCATCAGGCACTCGGAATTCGATCGATCCGCTTTGATGTTAGGACACACCCCAACAGGGACGGCGGTGTCCGCACGACGGGAGCCCAACAGGTTCGTCTCGAGATCAAGGACTTCAAGCACGCCCTTGTCATTCTGGATATCGAGGGCTCAGGGTTCTCAGGCAGTGCCACCGAGCTTGAGGCGAGGCTTGATGCTGAACTTGCGCGTGACTGGGGAGAGCGCTCAAAATCGATTGTTATCTCGCCGGAACTCGAATCCTGGATTTGGGGCTCTGATAATGCGATGGAATCGGTACTCGACTGGAAAGAGTCCCTTCATATTAGGGAGTGGCTCGGCAGGCTTTCGCCGCCGTTTGTCCTCTCTCAGAACGGCAAACCCGAGCGCCCCAAAGAGGCTTTCGAGAAGGTGCTCTATCGGCTGAAGCGACCCCGGTCTTCGTCTCAGTATCAGGCGCTGACGTCGAAGATCAGCCTCCAGGGATGTAAGGACGAGGCGTTCTCGAGACTGCGTTCGATCCTGCGCTCGTGGTTCCCGCCTGAGTCCGAGTAGGACTGCGCTTCACAGGTTCGGGTCGATGGTCTGGTGCAGCGAAGGAGGAATGCGGAAGCGCGCCTGCTTTCCCTCACGCTCGACGAGCACCACCATCTTCATGATGGCGAACGAGAAGCTGTCGAGCATTCGGCGGGCCACCTCGGTCGGGTCGCCGCCCGTCACCCAGCGGTCGAGCTCGGCCATGATGTCGATGACGTGCTTCGTCCAGTCAGACGGAGGCAGGCCCAACAGGTCGGCGCAGTGGTCGCCCGAGAGCAACCGAATCATCGCCACGGGGAACCCATCGAGCGCCGTGCCGGGGAAGTACTGCTGCATCAGCTCGACGAGCGGCCGCGTCAGGTCGACGCCGTCGTCGGAGTGACGCCACTGGCGGTCACGAATCGCCTCCATCAGCTCGTGCCCGTCGTCGAGGTCGTTCGGGTTGAGCTCGGGTTTGACGCCGAGGAAGTGCCCGATGACCTTCCACGCGTGCAGCCACGCGTTCTTCTCGGCCAGCGACACCTGCACGCCGAGCGTCTCGAGCCCGTCGAGCACGACGACCGAGAACGTCATCAACGTGCCAGCCATGTCCTCCTGGTTGATGGGCTCTCCGAGAAGGGCCGTGTCCCACGCGGGGGTGGCGCGCGTGCGCAGGTAGTGCCGCACGGTGGCGTGCATCAGGCGAACCTTCTGCACCGTGCGAACGCCGCGGCCGCCGGGCTTGAAGGCGCCTTCACTCACCGCATCGAAGAGGAACTGCGCCGTCTCGAAGATGCGCTGCTTGGTGTGCTTCGTCATCGCCTGCGTCGCCGAGATGACGCGCGCGCCCTTCGCCGCCGCGTACGCCTGCGGCAGCGACGAGCAGAACAGACACGTCGCCACCTGCCAGCCCGCGCGCGTGAAGAGGCGCTGCGCGAGCTCGAGCTGGGCTTCGTCGGCCCACGGCGGCAGCTGCGTGTCTTTGAAGTACGCCTCGGTCAGCGCGGGGAGGCCGGGTGGCAGCTCCTGGTCGGTCTTGAAGATGCTGAACATCACCTTGTTCACTTCGTCGATGCCGTGCTTCGCGACGATGTCGGCGATGACCTGATCAGCCTTCGGGTCCATCTCCAGGCGGGCGGCGTCGAGCAGCGCGTCGCTCCAGCGGGAGCGCGGCGTCACGGCGGTCGAGGGCTGCTTGCGCCAGGCGAGGTACTTGCCGAGCGCCTCGGTCGGGTAGAAGCGCGCGGCCTCGGGGTACACGTAGAAGGTGTCGGGCGGCACGTTCGTGTGCAGGTACTCGCCGTTCGACCACGTGCCGTCGGGCGCCTGCTGGCTCAGCAGCAGGTTCATCGCGCGCTTCACTGCTTCACTGTCACCCTCGCCGACGTCGATGAGGGCCTGCACCACGAGCGCGGTGAGCGGCAACATCGTCGGGCCCTTGCCCGCGTTCGCCATCGACACGTACGACTCGGTGCCTTCGCCCCAGCCGCCGTCGGCGTTCTGATGACGCAGCAGGAAGTCGATGCCGCGCCGCACCCACGGCTGCTTCAGGTCGACCTTCACCGCCGCGAGGCCCATCAACACGAACGACGACGCCGAGAGGTAGTTCACCACCCAGCGGCCCCACCACCCGCCGTTGCTCGCCTGCTGCGCGCGGAGGAACTCGACGGCCTTCGACACGGCGGGGTGCGACTCGGTGAGGCCGAGGTGCCCGAGGCCGTGCAAGACGCGGCTGGTGAGGTCTTCGGTCGAGGGGTCGCCCATGGGCGGCGGCACGTCGATGACGCTCTCGATGAGGTCGAAGACGTTCGACATGTCGACGCGCGGGTTCTTCTCCATGATGGGGCCCGCTGCCTTGCCCGGCAGGCCCCACACGAACGCTGACCAGCCGCCGTCGGGGTTCTGCATGCTGAAGACCCACTGCATGCCCAGCTGACTCGAGCGCTGCACCTTCGCGAAGACGTCGGCCGGCAGCGCGGCGCCGTTCTTCGCCGCCATCGCCATGCCGAACGAGGTGAGCACCACGCCCGCGTCGTCGGCGTCGGGCATGGTGTGGTTGGTGCGTTGAAACGCCCAGCCGCCCGAGAGCACCGCGTCGGCCTTGCGGTTGTCGACTTTGGGCATCGCCCGCGTGAGCTGGGCCTGCGTCATCCACACCAGGGCGCGTGAGAGGTCGGGGTCGTTGGGCGGCACGCCGCCGGCGAGGAGCGCGCGTGCGTTGAAGGCGGTGCTCCACACCTCGGTGCCGAAGCCGTCGAAGCGCAGGCCCTTCGAGTCCTTCACCTTCTGCGAGTTCACCCAGGTGATGGCGCGGTCGAGCATGGCGCGCGATTCGGGCGAGCCGATGGCGTCGAGGCAGGGCAGGGCGAGCACCGAGATGACGGCGGAGTCGTTCCAGCTGCCGTCGTCATTCTGGAACTCCTTGAGCACGTCGATAGCGCCGCGGCACTTGAGCGAGTCGAGGAACGACTTGCGCTTGCCGTCGGGCCCGAAGTCGCCGCGCAGCTTCTTCACGAGCAGCTCGAACTCGAAGGCCATCATGAAGACGCCCGAGTGGAAGCGCGTCTCGAGGGCCTTGCGAATGGGCGGCACCAGCAGCGCCGCGCTTGAGGGGCACGGCAGCTTCTGCGGGTCGACGAGGCCAGCCATGCCGAGGAAGAGCGCCGACAGGTCGCCTTCGTTGATGCGGTCGAGCACCGCGTTCACGCCGCCGTGCGCTTCGACCCACGCCTTCGCCTTCGCCGCAGCCTCGGGTGCGCCGCACAGATGGAGCGCTGCCCAGCCCGCCGCCGTGGTGCCGAGGTCGCCGTGTTTCGAGTACGCGTGAATCGCGAACGAGCCGTCGGAGCGCTGCTGCGTCGACAGCCACTTCGCGGCGGCCTGCGTGTCGGCGTCGTCGAGCACCTTCAGGTAGCGCAGCACGGTGACGACCTGCGCCGTCACCCACGCGCCGACCTGGCCGTTGCAGTCCCACGAGCCGTCGGGCTTCTGCGTTCGCCACGCCACGCGGTGCGCGCGGTCGAGGGCGAACTGCACCTCTGCGAGGTTCACGTCTGTCATGGAGGTCCCCCTTGGTTCTGCAGTGTCGAGGCTCGTCGAGCCGTTACTTCTTCGGGCCGCTCTTCAGCTCGTACAGACAGCTCGCGCCCTCACGCTGCTTGATGCGCATCTCGCTCACCCAGCCCTCGAGGAAGTCGCGGCCGGCTTCGACGAGGCCCGCGTAGAACCCCGGCACGCCCGAGACGTCGTTGATCCACAGCTCGTGCGTGTGCGGGTCGAGCTCGGTGAAGCGCGTCTCGATGAAGTTCGCGCCCGTGCGGAAGTTGTGGGTCATGCGGGCGAGCGAGCGGCGCGCGCC
The DNA here is from genome assembly GCA_016879935.1 of Archangiaceae bacterium. Lineage (GTDB taxonomy): Bacteria > Myxococcota > Myxococcia > Myxococcales > Myxococcaceae > Xiheimicrobium. Next base: position 101,278 of record JAACJQ010000312.1, read on the forward strand.
GAACACCTTCGCCGCCGTGAACATCGCTTTGCCCATCACGGTGTCTGCGAAGAGTCGCACCGTGAGCTGCCCGAGCTTGTTGTGCTGCACGTCGGGCGGCTCGCCGGGGAAGAGGTCTGAGCTGATCAACCGCACCGCCTCGGCCCAGCTCTCGGCGGGGTAGGCAGGCTCGAGCTTGCGGTCGAACGACAAGCCCAGGGCTCTGAGGCGTTGCTCGGTCGCGGGGCTGACCTTGCCTTTGCTGACCTTGAGCATCGGCTCGATGGTGTTGCTGAAGATGAGGCGATCAGCCATTGCGGCGCGGAGCGTAAGGCCCGCGTCGCCGATTGCCATCGCGAATTCGCGGTCAACAGACTCGTGACAACCGGGCTGCGCACATTCGAACACGTCTCGGCACGTCGGAGCGTGTTCGCGATCAACGCGCGCGGGTAGGGTGCCGTACTTTCGCGCGGGAGGGCGCCATGGCGATTCGCAAGGTGGGCGACTGCCGGCTGCTGGGGCCGCTGGGCAAGGGCGGCATGGCGCTGGTGTATCGCGGCGTGCACGAGACGTTGCAGCGTGAGGTGGCCATCAAGGAGCTCACGGCCGACGCCGCGAAAGACGCCGAGAAGATGAGCCGCTTCAAGCGCGAGGCGATGGCGCTCGCCGCGTTTCATCACCAGCACATCGTCACGCTCTACGACCTCATCGAGAAGAACGACGCCTGGTACATGGTGATGGAGCTCGTCGACGGGCCCACGCTGGGGGAGTTGATCAAAGAAGCGCCGCTCCCGCCGCAGGTGGTGATGGTGGTGGCGCTGCAGCTCGCGCAGGCGCTCGAGCACGCGCACTTTCAGAAGGTGGTGCATCGCGACCTCAAGCCGGGGAACGTGATGCTGTCGAAGACCGGCGAGACCAAGCTGATGGACTTCGGCATCGTGCAGAACGAAGAGCTCGACCGCCTCACCAAGGCCGGGCTCGCGGTGGGCACGCCCGCGTACATGTCGCCGGAGCAGGTGACGGGCGCTCCGGTCGACGTGCGCAGCGACCTCTACTCGTTGGGCGTGGTGCTCTTCGAGGCGCTCGCGGGCAAGCGGCCCTTCACGGGCAACAACCCGGGCGAGGTGTTCGCGAAGGTGACGACGGGAAAGCGCGACTCGGTGAAGAAGGCCGCGCCGATGACGCCGAAGGCGCTGCGCGAGGTGGTGGAGCGGCTGTTGTCGCTGAAGCCCGAAGACCGCTTCCCCGACGCGACGTCGCTGCGGCACGCGCTCGAGCCGATGCTCGGTGGGCTCGACAAACCGCCCGCCGCGCTGCTCGTGAACTTCCTGCGCTCGAGACAGAAGATGACCGAGAGCGAGGCGCTCGCGCGGCTGTCGCAGACCGATTTGACCGCGCTCTCGCAGTTGTCACCGGCCGAGCTCTCGGCGGTGCGTGGGCCGCGCTGGGGCCTGGGGCTGACGTTCGGAATCGCGCTCGGCGTGGGGGCGGGGCTCACCATGGAGCGGTGGTTGCCACTCGTGCGCGCGTGGGTGGAGTCGCTGCGGTGAGCCTCCCATGACCGCAACCTGCGCCCGCCAATCGGGTTGAATCGGGGCGGGAGGCCGAATGCGAAGCGTGACGGTGGTCGCACTGGGGCTGCTCTGTCTGGGGTGTGGTGGCCGAGCCATGCAGATGAAGAGCGACGCGGGCTGTGCGGCGTCGTCGCTCGACGCGTGTGAGTACGAAGTCGGGTCGGCGGCGCTGACGTCGCAGACCGTGATGGTGACCGAGCCCATCTCGGGGCGCGTGTTGCCGGTGCTGGTGCGAAAGCCCGCAGGCACCGGCCCGTTTCCCGTCGTGCTCTGGTCTCACGGCGGCGCGGTCGACGACGACGGCCAGAAGCTGAGCGCCGAGTGGGGCGAGACGTTCGCGCACCACGGCTTCGTGGCGATGAACATCGGCCACGTCTCGGTGAACCAGAGCGCAGGCCTCGCGTTGTGCGCCGAGGGGAAGGTGCCCATGGGCGAGTGTGTGGCGGCTGCCGATGAGGACAGCAACGGCTTCATCGCGCTCGTGAAGTCGCGTGACGTCATCGCGGTGCTCGACGCGCTGCCGACGATGCAGGTGGGCGTCACCCTCGACCTCACCCGGGTCGCCGTGACGGGTTGGTCAGCTGGCGTCCGCGCGCCGCAGGTGATGCAGGGCGCGCGCTTCGTTCCATCGGCGTCGGCCGTGCCGTACTCGGCGCCGCATGCGCGCGTGAAGGCCATCATCGGCCTCAGCCCCATCTCGCCCGGCTATGGCGGCTTCTTCGAGGGCGCGATGGGCACCTCGTGGGATCAGCTCCGCGGGCCGGTGTTGATGGTGACCGGCACCAACGACGTCAAGCCTTCGAAGCCCGACCTCAAGGGCGCCGACCGCCGCATCGCGTGGGACCGGCAACAAGCAGATGGGCGCCGGTGGCTGCTGTACTCCAACCTGCCCGAAGGCGTCGGCGAGCACGGCACGTACAACCTGGGCGACCTGGGCTCGAGCGACGCGCGGCTCTCGCGGCTGTCGAGAGCGATTCGTTCGGTGGCGCTCGCGTTCCTCGACGCCGAGCTCAACGGCGACGTCGACGCACGGGCCTGGCTCGCCACGACCAACGCCCGCACGCTCGCGGGTGACGCGTCGTGGGAGCACAAGTGATCAGGCGAAGGCCATGAACTCCCAGACGACATGGCCGTTGAAGTTCAGCCTGCCGTGCTCCTTCTTCGTCGCGGCGTATTCCTTCGGCACGTGGCCGTAGACCTTCTCGGCCTCGAGGAAACCTGCGTGCTGCGCGAGCCACACGTCGACCGGGCCGTTCACGCAGAGGAACGGCGTGTCGTCGGTGTCGATGGTCATCACCGTGTACTCGCCGTGCGCGTCGGTCTTGCCGAGGTACATGAAGCGGCGTGAGTCGGCGCCCCAGCCTTCGAAGACGACGATGGGCTCGGGCAGCACGGCCGCGACGTCGGCGTAACCCTCGACCACGTACTCGCCGAAGTCGTCACGCAGCAGGTCGGGCAGCGTCGTGGGCTCGCTGAGCGAGAACGTCTTCGCATCGGCCGCGAGCCACGCCTTCAGCGCTGGAGAGAGCGGACGGCCACCGAGCGTCATTGCGTCGAGCTTCTTCGCGGGCACACCGACCAGCTTCTCGCCCTTCTTCGCGCGGAACTTCATGACGGCTTCCACGAGCGCGACGCCACGGAGCAGCCCCTCCTTCTTCTTCTTCGCGGGAGCTGCTTTCGGCGTGGGCTTCTTCCTCGCACTCGGCTTCGTGCTCTTCTTCTTCGTCGCCATCGTGGCGGGAGACTGCCGCACTCACCGCTTCGCTGCACCCACTCAAGCAACCCGCCTTCGTCCTGGCTTCCGGCGTCATCGACTCGAGGACCTTCTGGGCTGTGATGCACGCGGCGCCGAGCGCTTCGACCCGTTCTGCCTGCGACATCGCGCGAACCCGAGCCGCTTCTTCGCGATCAGCACGGTGGCCGTCAGTGGTGGCCGCGGAAGAACGAGCTGAAGAGCCACGACAGACCCGCGCACATCGTGAACACCACGAGCAGCATCACCCCAAGCAGCCCCCGGCTGCGAGCGACCCGGCTCATCACCGTGAGCGGCACCGTGTCAGCCGATGGATCCGGCCGGGGCTGAACGCCAGCCCCGACGCTGCCGAGAATGACCGCGACGTCTTCCGCAGCGAATCCCTCGGCCACCAGCGTCGCGCGAATCGACTCGGCGCTCTGACCGGTCGCGTGGAGCGCGCTCGCCCGCTCGAAGAGTGTCTGGCTCACCACCACGCCCGAACGGCTTCGGCGAACGGCCCCGCCAGCCGCGCACACTGCTCGTCACCAATCGTCATCTGCGCGAACGGCGTCCACGGGTTGGCGAGCAGGTCGCGGCGAACCTCGACGCACAACACGCGGCCCGGCCACTTCGTCACGTGCCCGAACGCGAGGGTGCTCGGGTGCATCGGGTAGCTCTCTCCATCGGCGAGCTGCACGTTCGCGCCACCGAGCCCCCGCTTCAGCGTCTCGACCACCTTCACCGGCGCGAGCGACTGGCCTTCGACCGTCTTGTGAATGACGTCGACCTCGGGGCGCATCGGCCAGGTCTTCTCCTTCTCGGGCGTGTACGCGTCGTGCAGCGACGTCACGATGTTCAGGTCGACCTCGACGCCCACCGAGCGCGGCGCGTAGGTGTGGAGCAGCAACATCGCTCCGCCCTTCGGCATCACCTCGGCGACGGCGTCGTCGACGGCCTTCACGTACGCGCGGTAGCGGCCCAGCAGCAGCTCGCGGTCGGCGTCGGTCGTCACCCACGGCATCAGGCCCGGCGTCACCTTGCCTGCCTTGAACTCCGAAGGGTCGGCGTCGATGCGGCGGTTGCAGTCGATGAACGTGCGCGGAATGCGGCAGCGCAGAATCGCGACGGACTTCGTCGGGTCCATCGTCACGAAGCGGTGTGCGAGCGCGACGGCGAGCTCTGGTGCTCCGGCGTCGGTGTTCACGTGAAAGAAGTCGCTGAGCTTCGGTGGCAGCGGGCTCGTGAGCGCCGATTCGACGGCGGTGAAGTCGGCGGTGCGCGTGGCGCCGTGTGGAATCTCGATGAGCAGGTCAGGCGTCGCCTTCGACGCGGTGCCGTTGATGCGAAGAACGTCGATGACGTGCGGCGTGGTCTGCGGAGCAGGCATGGCGCGCCATCGTGTCATGAAGTCGCGCGTCGAACGTGGCTGTTGCGCCGGGCGCCGCGGGGTCGCTACACACGATGGATGAGTTCGGTGCTGGTCGCAGCGCTCCTGTTGGCCGCACCGTCTGAAGCGCCGCGCGCGGCAACGCCCGGCAGAACGGCGGCCTTCTTCACCTCGGCGATTCTCACTGCCGCCGCGACGACGACGCTCTCGGTCATCGCGGCCGGCGCCATCACGGGTGCTCCCGTCGACGCCACCGGCCGACCGAGCCCCATCATCTCGACGCTCGGCGTCGCCGTCGGGGTCGGGCTCAACTTCGGTGTCGTGCACCTCACGCTGCCGTGGCTCACGGGGCTGGTCGATGGCGACGCGAGCGCCGCGCGCGCAGGCGCCTGGCGACTCTCGAGGTGGGGTCTGCTCGCCCAGGGCGCTGGCGTGCTCGCGATGGTCGTCGGCTCGGGCCTCGAGGCGCGCGAGTTCGGAAGCGGCCAGGCGTTGCTGCTCTCGGGCATCGTCACCGCCCTGATCGGTGGCCTCGTCGTCGACGTGCTCGAGCTGGTCGGCGCGTGGCAGGGAGCGCGGCCGTGAGTCGCCACGTCACACCATCGGTCGTTCAGTCGCCGCGCGCGAACGTTGGCCCGGCCGGAGGGTTCATGCTGCCCATCGCGCCGAAGGGACGCCCATGAAGCTCACCCGACGCTTCACGCTCGGCGCGCTCGCCGCGGCTGGCTGCAACGCGCTCCCGAGCGAAGAAGGCCCGCGCAGCCCGCAGTTCCCCTTCGGCGTCGCGGTCGGAGACCCCTCGGCGACCGGCGGGCTGGTGTGGACCCGGTACGTCGGCACCGATTCGCTGCGGGTCGACGTGTGGCCCAAAGACGAGCCGATGAACGTGCGCTCGTTCGAGGCCGCGGTGATGGAGCACGGCATCAGCCTGGTGCCCGTCGACGGCCTTCGCAGCGGCCAGTGGTACTCGTACGCGTTCGTCGCGCACCGCTCGGGCGTCGAGGTCGACCGCAGCGACGAGGGTCGCTTCCGCACGGCGTTGGCGCCCGGAGTCTCGGCGCCGCTGCGCTTCGGGGTGTCGTCGTGTTCGCGTCAGAGCTACCCGCTCACGCCGCTCACGCGCATCTCGCAGGAGTTCGAGTGCGACGCCTTCCTCTTCCTCGGCGACACCGTCTACGCCGATGGCGCGACCGACCTGCGCAGCTACCGCGACAAGTGGGCCGAGGCGCTGACGCGACGACCGCAGCGGCTGCTGCGCCAGAGTACCGGCATCATCAGTACGTGGGACGACCACGAAATCGTCAACGACGCGAGCGGTGACCGGGTGCCCGCCGAGCGCCTCGAGGCCGCCCGGCGCGCGACGTTCGAGCATCAGCCCTGGCGCGCCGACATGCAGGCGCCGCAGCGGCTCTGGCGCTCGCTGAAGTTCGGAGCGACGGCCGAGGTCTTCGTGCTCGACTGCCGCTCCGAGCGCAACCACGCGACCAACGAGTACGTCTCGCGCGCTCAGCTCGACTGGCTGAAGTCCGGCCTGGCTGCGAGCACCGCGACCTTCAAGCTGGTGCTCAACTCGGTGCCCATCACGAACTACCCGGGAGCGTTCTTCCAGGTCTTCGCTCCCGACCGCTGGGAGGGCTTCCCTTCACAGCGGTGTGAGCTGCTCGAGTTCATCGACGCCACACCCATCTCGGGGCTGCTTTGGCTCACCGGCGATTTTCACATGGGCGTCGCCGGCCGCGTCTCGCGTGACGGTGTCGGCTCGAAGCAGGTGGAGATCGCAGCCGGGCCAGCCGGGCAGTTCGCGAACCCGTCGCTCTCGTACCCCTCGGGGCCGCAGTTCGACTTCTCGACCGCGGTGAACAACGCCGTCGTGCTCGACCTCGACCCGGCGACACGCTCGGCGCGCGTTCGGTTTCTCGATGGAGGGACGCGCACGCTCTTCGACACCACGTACGAACTCGGCTGATCAATCACGCACGTCGAGCGTGATGGTTCCCTCGACGCCGGCTCGCTCGACCGCGAGCACGATGCGATTGGCCGAGCGCAGCTTCGCGAACGCATCGAGCGTGGCCGACGGGTCTTCGAACGAGAACCCGTTCGCGCTGCGCAGCAGGTCGTTCGTGCACAGCCCGGCCCTGTCAGGAGGCGAGCCCGGCTTCACCTCGAGCACCTTGAAGCCGCGCATCACGCCGCCGACGAGCTCGGGCATCAGGTGCTTCATCGGGTCGAGGTGGTCGCCGAAGTCTGCGCGATGCACCACGAGCGTTCCGCCGAGCGCGCCACAGGGCGCTGGTCTGGGTTCGGTGAAGGAGGCGCCGTCGATGACGGTGCGCTCGACGATGTCGTCGCCGTCCGTCAGGTCATCGGCACCGGGGGAGCGCACCTCGATGGTGTCTCCCACCGCGGTGACGACGAACGACTGGCTCCACGCATCGACGGTCTTCTCCTCGGGGAGCCCCAGGTCTTCGAGCCGCACGGGGAACTCGGGCCGCGCCTTCTTCTTCTCGACCACGAGCGCCAGCACCGCCTTCGCGCGCCGCCGCGTGGTGAGGGGCTTGAGCTCCCGCAGGACGCGAACGAGCCCCGAGACCTCGAGGTGCAGCGGCACCTTCGTGTCGAGCTCGTCGAAGGCCGTGCGCTGCTCCTGCGACAACGCCTTCCACATCAACACGCCACGACGTTCATGGTCTTCGAGGGTGGTCGTCGCCCCGTTGAGCACCTTGTCGAGCTTGTCGTGCAACAGCTCGCGTTGAATCCAGAACGTCAACTTGCCGAGCGGGTCGGTCTGCTGCGACTCCAGCTGCGAGAGGTACTCGTCGACGCTGCTGAGCGTGTGGCTGCGCGCCTCACGCTCGCGATGCACGGTGAGGAAGTGGCCGAGCACGTCAGCGAGCTGATCAGCCTCGACGCCCACGTCATCGAGCCGTTTTGCGCTGGCCGCGTACGCCTCTGGCTCGTCTTTCGGCTCGGGCGGGTAGCGCAGGCACGGTCGCTCGCCGGAGTGGAACTTCGCTGCCATCGTGTCGGGGTCGAGGTCGGCGCGCTGCTCGAGGAGCTGGCGCTTTCGCAGCTGCGCGCGCACGACGAACGTCACCGCGCCGAAGAGGAACAGCACGGCGAGGAGGACGGCGGCGGGTCGTTTCATCGCATTCTCGTCACGAAGGTGATGGCCCGTCGACGCACTGGCAGCAGGAGCACGACGGGCGAGCGCATCGGCGCTGCTTGCACCATTCACCGACCTCGAACAACGCCAGACACGCGCTTCGCGACCACGCGGGGAGAACGGCCCACCACGCTGGTGAAGTCGCGCGTGAAGTGCGCCTGGTCGGCGTAGCCCAGCTCGACCGCGAGCCGCGCCAGCGACAGCTTCGGAGTCTCGGTGAGCCGCGCGGCCGCCTCGTGCAGCCGGTACCGCGCGAGCACCCACTTCGGCGTGACGCCCACGTGCCGGCGGAAGAGCCGCTGCAACGTTCGAACGTCGACGCCTGCGAGCGCCGCGGCCTGCTCGACCCGAACGAACGAGTGGTCTTCTTCGAGCCGCTCCACCACGTCGCGCACGAGCGCCGCTTCTTCCGGGAGCGCGGGCAGCGCGAAGAAGGCCTCCGCCGCGGCGACGCACGTCTCGAACGAGCTGGCCTTCGCGACCTGGCGCTCGAGCCGCTCCACACCGGCGAACACCTCGGTCGCTGGCACGCCGCGGTTCGTCAGCGCGCGAACGTCGGAGTCGACGAGACCCGAGAAGCCACCAGGCCTGAACTTCACGCCGAACACGAAGCCCTCGCCCTCCAGCTGCCGCTCGAAGCGTCGCTCGGGCACGCCGTGCACCACGCCCCGGGCGGGCGGCTCGAAGATGACGTGCACCGTCGGGTGCGGGAGCGTCATCGCGACGTACGGCTCCTTCAGGTTCCACCGCACCCACCAGAAGTGCGCGACCCGATGCGCGAGCGCGGGCGAGGGCGCCAGCCGGCGATGCTCCATCTCGCCCCTGGGCGCGCCGGGCACGATGCCTCTGGGCTTCTTCAGTTCGCGTCGCATGTCGTGTTTCTTCAAGACCGCCGGCTCGAGGCTCTCTACACCGCCCGCATGCCAACCATCTCAGGTCCCTTCGACGTCACCATGCAGGGCGAACCGCCGCTCTTCGAACGCGACGGCATCTCGCTGGGCCGCGCGCGCTTCGACAAGAAGTTCCACGGCGCGCTCGAGGCCACGGGCGTCGTGCACATGACGAGCGTGCGCACCACCATTCCCAACTCGGCGGCCTACGTCGCCGTCGAGCGCATCGAAGGCACCGTCGAGGGCAAGCGCGGCTCCTTCTGTGTCACGCACGTCGCCAGCATGAACCGCGGCGCCGAGTCGCTCGTCATCTCGGTGGTGCCCGATTCGGGAACGGGTGAGCTCGTCGGCCTGTCGGGCCAGATGAAGATTCGAATTGTCGAGCGCAAACACTTCTACGACTTCGACTACGCGCTCTGAGCGTGAGGCGAGTGCAGGTAGGCGGCGACCGTTCGAATGGCCTCGTCGGTCGCGCGGCCGCGGGCGTGCCCCTGCTTCTGGTGCGCCACGCCGTGCACGAGGGCGACGACCAGCTGCGGCAGCACGAAGAGCATGCGGCTGGCGTCTTCGGTGGAGCGCTGAGCTGACCTCACCTGCTGGGCGAACGTGGCCTGCAGCGCCTTCCTGAAGCCGTCGGCGCTCGCTGGAACGGCTGCGCTGATCAGCTCGTGCAGCTCGTCGTCGTCGGCGTGAACCCTGGCGAGGCGCTCCACGAGCTCGCACGAGAAGGTCTCGAGTGGGGCCGTCGCGCAGTCGGCTTTCGTCTGCTCGATGGTGTGGCGAACCTCGTCGACGTGGCGGTCGTGCAGGGCGACGTAGATGGCCTGCTTGTTCGGGAAGTACTGGTACAGCGAGCCGATGCTGACGCCCGCTGCTTCGGCCACGCGGTTGGTGGTGATGGCGTCGGCGCCCTGACGCTTCAGCACGCGCCGCACCGCTTCGAGCACCGCGTCGACGGTCTGCCGTGAGCGCTCCTGCCTGGGTTCACGTCGCGTGGAGGTGGTTTCGCTGGCTTTCATCGGGTGCCGTCCTTGTAGCTGACCCGCTTCGCCGCGTGAAACCTGAGCAAACCGCGCGAGTCGAGCGAGGTCGCCAGTCGTTTCGGCAATTTGCGGCGCGGCCAAGGCGAGCTGACGCCTCGGCATCGGTGCCGTACTTCTTGCGCTCCCTCGAACGGAGCTCGAACCCATGTCGAACGAACACCTGCGCTGGCTCTTGAAGGTCATTCAACCCGCACGAACGCTGGCGTCACTGCCAGGCGGCGCCGCGCTCTCACCAGAGACGCACGCCTCGCTGCTGGGGCTGCCCCCGGAGCTCTATGCGGCTGAGCTCGTGAGCATGAAGGCCGAGGTGACGGCCGCTGCGCGCGAGCTGCTGCGCGACCCGGCCGTCGCGGCGATGGTCGACCGGCTCCCGCTCCGGAAGGGAGCGAAGGTCGTCGCGTTCGGAGACAGCCTCACGTCGGAGCCGCAGTCGTGGGCCGTGATGCTGAGCGAGCTGTTCAGCGCGCGCCGCCCTGCTGACGGCATCGAAGTCGTCGTCAGCGCCGTCGGGGGCGAGACGACGACGCACGCACTGGTCCGTCTCGGCGAGGTCGTTGGCTACCAGCCCGACTGGGTGCTCTTCCTCATCGGAACCAACGACGCGCGCACGCAGGGGCCACACCCCACCAAGACCCTCGTTCACCACGAAGAGACGGCGCGGAACTTCTCGGAGCTGCGCCAACGGGTCTCGCGCGAGACCAGAGCGCGCGTGGTGTGGATGACGCCGCCCGCGGTGAACGAGGCGCAGGTCGCCGGCCACCCCGGCCTCTCGCGCTTCGGCGTTCGGTTTCGCAACGAAGACCTGGCACGCGTCGCGAAGCTCGTCCGCGAGCTCGACCCCGCAGCCATCGACCTCTTCTCGAGACTGGGTGCGCCGCCGGCCGCCGAGCTGCTCATGGGTGACGGCCTGCACTTCACCATCGCGGGTCAGAAACGGTTGGCGCTCGACGTGCTCACGCACTGGAGCGCTCTCACGTGAGAACGCTCGTCTTCGGCGCGACGGGGAACATCGGAGCCCGGGTCACCGAGCGCCTCATCGTCCGCGGCCAACGACCTGTCGTGTTCGTTCGCGACACGAAGAAGGCGAAGGCGCTCTTCGGAAGCCGGGTCGACCTTCGGCCTGGTGACCTCGAGCAGCCGGTTTCGCTGGCACCCGCGCTCGACGGCATCGACGAGGTGTTCCTCGTCACCGATAGGCCGGGGCTCGAGGAGAAGGACCGCGCCGTGGCGCTCGCCGCGAAGGCGGCCGGAGTTCGGCACGTGGTGAAGCTCTCGACGCTCGACGTGCACTCCGGCATCGGCACGGGGCCATGGCACGCGCGCGGCGAGGCGGCGGTTCGCGACAGCGGCGTGGCCTTCACCTTCGTTCAGCCCGCCGGCTTCATGCTGAACGCGTTCGGGTGGGCCCAGTCGATTCGCGAGCGGGGCGTGCTCCGCAGCTCGACGGGTGAGGGGAAGATTGCGTTCATTCACCCCGATGACATCGCCGACGTCGCGGTCGAGGCGTTGATCAACCGCGACCACGATGGCGAGTCCCTCGTCATCACCGGACCCCGAGCGCTCACCTATGGCGAGATGGCCGAGACCATCGGCCGCGCGATTGGCAAGCGCGTGCGCTTCGAGGCGCTGTCTGATCAGCAGGCGTCTGCGGGCGTGGTGCGCTGGGCCGGCAAGGGACCCTACGCCGACGCGCTCGTCGACATCTGGCGCGCGGTGCGTGAAGGCCGGCTCGACACCGTCACCGACGGCGTGCAGCAGGTTCTCGGTCGAAGGCCCATCACGTTCGACCAGTGGGCCGAAGAGAACGCCGACGCGTTTCAGTAGATGAACGCGTCGTTTCCGTCGGTGGTGGTGAGGTACAGAATGGTGTCGCCTCGCACGCCCGCGTCGATCTGCGCCGCGGCGTCGAGCACCGCCTGCCGCGCCACGTCGTCGTACGCGAGCACGTGCAGAATCTGTTTTCGCCAGCGCCACGGCGGGTCGACGTTGCGCGAGCTCACCTGAATGTCGCTGAACTTGCCGGTGAGCAGCGAGCGCGCATCGGAGACGAGGAGCGGGCTCCCGGGCGGGAACTTGAACGCGCGCGCGACGCTGACGCCGCCGACCTGACCCTCGAGCGTGACGACGAGGTCGGTCTTCTTGCTGGTTGTCGGCGTGTACGTGACCTGCGTCTCGGTGGCGAAGAGCTCGGCCAGCTCGCAGCGGTGCAGCACTTCGTACGCGAACGTCTCCGAGGCCACCGAGCTGCCGCCCGCGTTCGGCGTGGTGAAGAGCCGGTAGCCGCCGTCGCTGAGCAGCCCCGCGTCGAACGGGTTCATGCCGAAGTCGAGGCGCGTGTCGAAGGTCGCGGGTGACGGCGACGTGAGGTCCATGAGCGAGAGCGGCCCGCAGGCTCCACTCACGGCGCCGAAGCCGGGCAGCGGCACCATCGGGCCAGCGTCTCCAACCCCAGCGTCGAGCACCGAAGCGTCGGCGGCGCCGGCGTCGAACGAGCCTGCGTCCATCAGGCCGGCGTCGAATGGCTCTCCCGCGTCGAGCCCCGCATCAACGGGAGTCCCAGCGTCGTCAGCCGCTCCGGCATCGACGGGAAGCACGGCCCCCGAGTCTTCGGGGTCTCTCTGCCCCGCATCACGCTCCGCAGGAGTGGGGGAGCAGGCACAGACCAACAGGAACACTGCGGCACACAGAGGACGACGCACGTCGGTGAAGCTACCACCCGAATTCGAACGCGCCGAACGCGACAATCGACGGCACGAGCCCCTTCATGGTGTCGTTCCGCTTCCACCCAAGGAGTCACACACATGAAGAGTGTTCTCGTCGCCGTTGCTGCCAGCTTTGCCCTCGGTTTCGCCGTCTCGGCCTCGGCCAGCACTGGCGCGAAGTCGGGCGTCGCTCCCACGCAGAACAGCTGCACGGCGGCCGGCCACGCGTGTTCGAGCGCCGAAGACTGCTGCTCGCGCATGTGCCGCAAAGACACCAAGAAGTGCGCCTGAAGCGGCCGTGCTGGAACGCGTGACGCGAGCGGAGTAGCCGTCGTCGCATGGGCGCTGTCGCACTCGTCATCGGCTCCACTGGACTCGTCGGTCAACAGCTCGTCGCCTGCCTGCTCGAAGACCAGCGCTTCGAGCGGGTCGTCTCGTTCGTGCGGCGCTCGTCGGGTCGCACCCACGCGAAGCTCGAAGAACACGTCATCGACTTCCGGGCGCCTGATGCGTGGGCCGACCTGGTGAAGGGTGACGTGCTGTTCTCTGCCCTCGGGACGACCATCAAGCAGGCTGGCAGCAAGCCCGCGATGTACGAGGTCGACCACACCTTTCAGCTCAACACCGCGAAGGCCGCCGCGAAGAACGGCGTGAAGGCCTACGTGCTCGTCTCGTCTGCGAGCGCGAGCCCGTCGTCGCCCGTCTTCTACTCACGCATGAAGGGCGAGCTCGAGCGCGACACCGAAAAGCTCGGCTTCACCAGCGTGACCTTCGTTCGCCCCGGGCTCCTTGGAGGCGCTCGTGAGAAGCCGCGCGCGGGCGAGCGCTTCGCCGAGGCCGTGCTCGAGGTCGTCGGTTGGCTCCCCGGCCTGGGCAACGTGAAGACGATTCAGGGCCGCACGGTGGCGAAGGCGATGATTGAAGCGTGGCAGCAGCACAAGCCCGGCGTCGTGGTGCTCCGCAACGAGCAGCTCTTCGTGCTGGGCGCCTGATCAGCTCAGGTCTCGACCTGGCCGGTGAGCACCCCAGCGAGCTCTCCGTTCTTCGTGCGGCCGACGATGAACGTCGAGATGTTGATGCTGCCGAACCGCACCACGGTGAGGTCGGTGAGCTGGCTCTCGAGCAGCGTCTTGAGCTCTCCGAAGCGGCGCGCCTGGTCGACCGACGCGGGATCCGACGGGTCGCTCGGCGTGGCGAGCCGGGTGAGGAATGCCTGCGCGTCACGCACTTCGCTGCCCGTGCGCTTGGCGAGCGGCGTGCCTCCCGACATCACGGAGTCGATGAGCCGGTCGTGCTGGTAGGTGAGCTTCTGCCGAAGGAGGTGCGGCGTGATGGCAGTGGTGCCGATGCCGTTCGCCGAGACGAAGCGCAGGTTCGCGTCGGTCTCGCTCATCAACGTCAGGCCCTGCGTCGCGACCTCCACGGCAGACTTGAGCTGGGGCAGCGTCAACACGCCCGGCGTCGGGGGCGTGGGCGCCTTTTGACCGCGCAGGAAGAAGAAGTCTTCGACGAGGTCCTTCGGCAGCTTCGCGCCGTCGGCGAGTGAGAGCTTGCCGTCGTTGCCAGCCGCGACCTCTGCGGCGCGCTTCGCGTACGCCTTCGCGTCGGTGGCCAGCGCCGTGACGTCGACGGCCTTGTTGCCTCGCGCCTTGATCAGCTCGAGCGCGCTGTCGGCGAACAGTTGGTCACCATCGGTGCGCGTGGCCATCTTCTTCGCTTCGGCCGCCGAGAGCTTTCCGTTCGAGCCAGCCGCGCGCTTCACGGCGGCGGTGAACTCGTTGGTCCACACGGTGGTGAAGGTGTTGACGCTGGGAGTACCGGTGATTTTGGGCATGGGCCGTCGCTCGCGATGAAAGGAGCACGCAGGAGAACCCAACCGAGCCCCCGACGGCCAGTGACTTCGACGTGACGCTCAGCGCAGGCCCTTCTCCGTCAGCACGTCGCCCACCAGGCTCGCGCACTCGGCGCAGAGGCCCGCATGCGGCCCGAGAACCAGTCCGCCACGCGGCTCGAGACAGAAGACGCAGAACCGCAGCGTGGGAGCCGCGGACGTGTCGAGCGGCGTTGCGTCAGTGGCCCCACGCTCGGCGGCGATGTCGGCGCAGGTGGCTCCGCACTGCTCGCACAGCATCACGCCGGCCGGGCCTGCGATGAGCGCGCGCCGTTGATGACGAAGGGCGGAGCAGAAGCAGCACCAGCCCGACGCTCCCGTTCCTTCCGAGAGCGTCACCGCGAGGAAGGCCTCGGCCGTGCCCACCGTGCCCACGAAGCAGCCCGTGAAGCCGAGCTTCGCCGCGAGCCAGGTGCACACGAACTGCACGTCGTCGCGGCCGGCCTTGAACGCGCGCGTCGAGAGCGCTCCGGCGACATCGGGCAGTTGCTGCATTCTCTGCTTCGCCGTCTGCCAGCCCGCCGCGTCGATGCTCTCGTTCTCGAAGCCCCACAGAAACCCGTCACCCTCGACGAAGGTGCCGAGCAGCTGACACGGGCCGCCGAAGAGGAGCTGTTCGCCTTCACGCCACTCGAAGCGCGGCACCGAGAGGTCGACGCTCCAGCGCTCGTTCTCGTTGCCGGCCTGCAGCGCCGAGCCCACCCTCGCCGAGGCCTGCGCGACGAGCAGCCCTTCACGCCGCGCGTTCGTCACGAGGTCGTCGAACGTCATCGCCCCACCGCGTGCACCTGCAGCGTCATTCCATCGGAGGTGAGCAGCTTCGTGCCGTCGGCCGAGAACGCGAGCACCTTGCAGGGCCCTTCGAGCACGAACAGCTCCTTCAAC
Source organism: Archangiaceae bacterium (assembly GCA_016879935.1). GTDB lineage: Bacteria > Myxococcota > Myxococcia > Myxococcales > Myxococcaceae > Xiheimicrobium. The sequence goes on from JAACJQ010000312.1 coordinate 116,527, forward strand.
GTCAGTGCGTCGAGAACGCAGGTGGGCTTCGAGTCGACGTAGGCCTCGAGAGACCCGACCGCGAGTCGTCGGCCATCGGGGCTCTGCACCAATCGCCCCACCTCGGAGAGCGGGACCTGCTGGAGCGGAGTCGCCGGTGAGCGCACGTCGTAGCGGCGCAGCACGTCATCCTGGCAGCTCGCGACGACCTCGTGCTCCGAGACGAAGGCGAGCCCCGTCACCATCTTCGGCGGCGTGAAGACGGCGGGCTTCTTCATTCCCGGCCCGTGAACGTGCACGTCGTCGCTGTACTGCGCGGCCACCAACCACTCGCCGTCATCGCTCAGCGCCACGGCGATCGGCCTCTTCGGGTACTGGCCGCTCTTGATGGTGCGCTCGACGGTGCCTCGTGGCCACGCGCGAACCTCGACCCGGTTCTCGAGGTGGAGGACGACGCGGTCACCACTGCGCGTCCACTGCAGGCGCAGCACCTTGCCATCGAGCCGCTCCTGCTTCACCAGCGCTCCCGTGGCACCGTCCCTCCATTCGATGCGGCGGTCCCACGCGCAGGCGACCGTCTTTCCGTCGGGGGAGAACGCGGCCACGTCGGTCTCGTTGATGGGCTGCTCCTCGACGACCGCACCCGCCTCGTCGGTCAGCACGAACGCATCTTCACGCACCACCGCCCACGTCGAGCCGTGCTGGTGGGCCGCCACGAAGCGCACGCGCTGCTGCTCGGCCACAGGCGCCTTCACTCCCTTCTTGCGCACCAGCGTCGCGAGCTTCTCGAGGGCGGCCGAGCTGAGGCCTTCGGCGGTCGCCTCGGTGAATGCCCCTTCGGGCAGCTCGTTCAGCACGCCCAGCACCATGCGCTCGCCACCGGGCTTCGCCACGAGGTGCAGCTTCGAGAGGGCGCCGTCGGCTCCGCGCGTGAACTGAAAGGAGCCGGCCCACCGGTGCTCGATGGTGAAGCGCTCGCGTGCCGCCATGGCGGTGAGCCACTTCATGAACTGGTCGCCGTTGTGCGTGTGCACGCCGAGGTCGGCCACCTGCTGCAGCCACCCCTTCGTGAGAAACAGCGGCGGGCAGTCGTCGCTGACGCGCAGCCACGTCACCTTCGGGAAGAGCTTCGACGCCGCGAACCGGCGCAGCGCTTCGACGTCACTCGAGCTGGTGTCGAGCCGCTCGATGGCCCACGGCGTCTTCGCCTCGAGCAACTGCGCGAAGCTGTGGCGGTGCACGGTGAGCGTTCGCGGACGTGCATGCTTCGGCAGGTACTCGAGCCAGCGCGCTTCGTCGTTCGACCACGCGCCGGGGAGACTCCACGAGAGGTCTTCGATGGTGGCCCACTGGGGAGCATCTCCGGCCTGCTCGACGTCTCGCTGGCCCTTGAAGCGCGCCACCACCTTCGAGGGAAAGCCGCGGCGAAACGTCACGTCCTTCAGTGTCACCTTCGCGAGCGCCCCGAGCCACGTCGCGCCGTGCTTCTTCTGCAGCTCGGCCTCGCGCTTCGACTCGGCCTTCGACTTGTCGGCTTTGAACTGGAGCGTGATGAACTCGCCGTGCGGGTCTTGCCGCTCGAGGCACCAGTCGGCGTAGACGAGGCGCGCGGCGTCGTCGTCGGGGTTGGCGTAGATGGCGGCGAGCAGCGAGGCCGCGTCGTTCTGCGTGGCGGACTTCTTCTGCGGCTTCAGCAGGGCCGAGAGCTGGTCGAGCGCCTTCGCCTCGGGCTTCGACAACGGAGCGACGGGTGACCTGGCCCGCGTCGCGGTGACGGCCTCGACGGCGCGCCGCAGCTGAACCTGCATCCACTCCCGTTGGGCCTCGCGAAACTTCCACTCGGCGGGCAGCTTCGGCGCGAGCTCGAGCAGGCGCGGGTCGGCGATGCGGGTGATGAGCTCGAAGGTCTTCGTCCACACGGGCCGCGCGCCGTCCGACGTCCACGGGACGAGCTTGATGAGCTCGAGCAGGGCGGAAGAGACGCGCGGGTCGTCACGACAGGACGTGAGCGCGGAGAGCCGCTCGATGGTCTCTGCCGTCTTGCCGGCCACGATGGCGCGCGCGAGCGTTCCGACCTGCGTCGCCGTCGGCTTCTTCGCGAGCTTCGTGAAGGCCTTCGTATCGCCCTCGAACGCCGGCGGTGGGTTCGCGGCCTCGAACCGCTCGACCAGCGCGGCGAGCTCGGGCAACGGGCGCTCCACCCAGGCCGCGACGAGCGCCTGCAACGCCGTCTCGGGCTTCTTCTCCAACGCCTTCGCTGCCCGCTCGAGCTGCGTCACCAGGTGCTGTGCCATGTCCCCTCCGAGGTGGCGCATCCAACCGTCGGGGAGTGCAGTGGGCAAGCGACCCGTGGCTGCCGAACGCCTTGATCAGCCACTCGGCCCACGAGAGCGCCTCCATCGGAGCGCGTGACCAAAGCGCTGGCCTTGCGACGCGCGACCGCTAACCTCCGGCGCATGGTTCCGAGCCATCAGCTCCTCTGCCCGAAGATGGGTGACAAGGCGCTCGCGAAGAAGCGTGCGAGCTGACCGATGCGAAGGCTCGCCCTGACGCTGGTGCTGTCGTCGGCCGCATGCCTCGACCTCTCGAGCGTTCCATGCGCGCGTGACGAGAACTGTCCGAACGGGTTCGTCTGCTCGTGTGAGCGCGTCTGTGTGGCGTCATCGACGGTACCCGTCGGCTGCGCGGGCGGTGATGCGGGTATCGGTGGCGGCGCGGCTGCGGGTGGAAGGGCCGGTGGCGCGAGCGGGGGAGGCACGAGCGCCGGTGGAAGTGCCGGGGGCATGAGCGCGGGAGGCATGAGCGCGGGCGGTCTGGCAGGCGGAGGCGTGACGGGCGGCGGAGAGAGTGGTGGTGGCGCGGCGGGTGGTGGCGAGAGCGGCGGCAACGCGGCAGGCGGCGTCACGGGCGGCGGTGCAGCGGGCGGTGCGCCCCTCGACGCTGGCGTGACCGGCGGCGCCGGAGTGCCAGGAGACGATTGCGTCACCGCCATTCCACTCAGCTTCACCGGCAGCACCACGACGAGCGGCTCGTTGGTGGGCCTTCGTGATGACAGCACCGCCTGCGCTGGCACCGGCCCCGATGCCGTCTACCAGGTGAACCTCTCGAGCCCTGCAACGCTGACGGCACAGGTGACGGCGAGCGGCTTCACGCCTCGCGTGAGTGTGCGCAGCGCGTGCGCGAGCTCCGTGACGCTGGCGTGTGAGGCAGCAGCGGTACCGGGCACCGCGACGGCGTCGACGTCACGGCTGGCTGCGGGCACGTACTTCGTCTGGGTCGACGCGCCGTCGGCGAGCAGCGCGGGCCCCTACTCGTTGACCGTCAGCGCGGCGGCCGTCGACGCCGGGCCCGGCTCGCTCTCGACGTTCAACGTCACCGTCATGAACCAGACCGTCACGGTCGACCAATACCTGCCCGCCGGCCTCGGCCCCTTCCCGGTCATCGCGCTCGGGCACAGCTATTCCCTTGGGAGGAGCTCGCTCGGCGCGCTCGCGACGGCCCTTCGTGACGATGGCTTCGTGGTGGTGGTGCCGCAGTTCCCCTCGCTCTCGACGAACGCGACGCTGCATTCGCAGATGCTGCTCGCGTCGGTCGACCGTGTGCTCGACGCGGGCGTGGGCGCTCCGGGCAACCTCGGGCTGGGTGGGCAGAGCGGGGGTGCGCTGTCGGCATGGCTCGCGGCGGCGCAGCGGCCGACCCGGGCGCTCGTGCTGCTCGACCCGCTCGACGACTCATCGAGCACGGGCCTCGCACAGGCTGCGAACGTGCAGGCGCCGGCGCTGTTCCTGTTCGCGCAGCCCTCGCAGGCGTGCAACGCGAACAACAACGCGGCTTCGTGGTTTTCGCCCAAGCCAGGCCGCAAGACGCGCCTGACGGTGGTGGGCTCGAACTCGTGCGACCCGGCAGACCCCGTGACTGCGGTCTGCTCCGCGACCTGCGGAATCCCTGCGGCTCCACGAACGGCGGTCTTTCGCCGCTACGCGCGCGCACACTTTGGCCGGGAGTTGCTCGGGCCGACGCTGTTCTCGTGTGTCGACCCGGTCGTCGTCAGAGATGTCGACGCGGGCGTCGTCACCGCGGCGGTGACGAGCCTCGGGTGCCCGTGACTCAGTGCTCGTGGGTGACGGTGAGCGCGCCCGAGAGCTTGTCGACCTCGAAGCGCTGCGCCCACAGGTCGTTGCGACCCGAGACGTAGGTGTTCTTGAGCAGCTCGTCGGTCGACCGCACCAGCCACGCCACCTGACGGCCCTTCGGGTCGCGGTAGTTCATCGCTTCCTGCTCGGTCTTGAACGTCTTGAAGACGGTGTCGGCGTCGAAGCCGGTGTTGACGTGCTTCTTCGCGATGTCGTCTTCGTTGAGCCCGCCCTTGCCCGAGACGACCTGAAACGCCTCGAGCACCGTGAAGCCCAGGCTCGCGTCACGGCGCGCCGCTTCGGTGGCCTCGGCCTGCGTGAGCGTCTTCTTGCCGTTGCCGCTGGGCTGGTTCACCTCGCCGATGAGGTCGAGCGCCTTCTTCGCGATGGCCGTCTCCATGGCGCTGACGGTGACGCGCGAGTTGGGGTTCGCCTTGCGGAACTCGTCGGCAGCCTTCTTCACGTAGTCGGGCGCCTTCGCCTGCTCCGTCTTCGAGAGAATGCCGTTCGAACCAGCCGCGGCCTTGAGGTCGCGCTTCACGCGCTCAGTCAGCACGGCGGAGATGTTGGCGAGGGTCGTCAGAGACATGCGCTATTGTCGGGGCGTGTCCTACATTGTTGCTTCGGGAGGTGCAGCTCGTTGAATTCACGACGCTATTTGATGGCTTCCTGCAGAAACGACAGCAGCTCCCGGCCCACGGCATCGGGGTCGGAGCCGAAATCGGAGTGGCCCGCTCCCGCAATCACGAAGCGTCGGTGGGGCACGCCGAACGAGGTGAGGGTGGCGTCGAGGCCGGTCGCCTGGTCCAACGGCACCACGGTGTCGTTCTGCCCGTGGAGAACGAGGGTGGGAATGCTGCCGGCACGAACGAGCGTTCGAGGGCTGGCCTCGCGGAGCTGCTCCATCGTCGGCGCCTGGGTTCCGAGCAGGGCCCGAACGGTGCCTTGCTGATCAGCCGAGAACGACGCGTACGCGGTGAGGTCGTTTGGGCAGCCGTGCAGCACCGCGGCGGCGAGCTTCGTGCCTCCCGTCGAGGGCTGGCCGGTGCCCTCGAAGCGCGAATCGTCGGGCGTGTACGCGAGGAAGGCGGCGAGGTGCGAGCCGGCGGAGCCTCCGATGACGGCGAGCTTGTCGACGTCGACGTCGAGCTCGGCCGCATGCGTACGCAGCCAGCGCAGCGCGCACTTCACGTCTTCGACGTGCTGCGGGTGCCGAACGGCAGGCGAGAGCCGGTAGTCGACCGTCACCGCGGTGAAGCCAACGCCTCCGAGGGTCTGGAGCAGTGACTCGTAGTCTGCGCGCGTGCCAGTGGTCCAACCGCCGCCGTGAACGAGGAGCACGCCCCGGCGCAGATGGGTCGCCGCGGCGGGTCTGATCAGATCGCCCCCGAGCCGCACGCCGTCGACTTCGCACACGGTGAGGTCTCGTCGAACCTGCGGCTGGCCTCCCAGCGGAGGAAACAGTGCCGCCGGCCCGCAGGCTGAGAGCAGCGCGACGACGAATGACCATGACCAGCGCATGGCCGAACGGTATCTCCCCGATGCCGATGGAACACCCGCGAACGCAGGGACGTTCACCGGCACCCAGGGGGCTTCATGCAACGACTCATCGCAGCACTCGCAGTTCTCTTCGTGTTGGCGTCTGCCTCGGCCGAGGCGTTCTGCGGTTTCTACGTCTCGAGCGCGGGCGCCGACCTGTTCAACGACGCGACGATGGTGGTGCTGATGCGCGACGGCACTCGCACGGTGTTGTCGATGCAGAACAACTATCGCGGCCCGACCGAAGACTTCGCGCTCGTCATTCCGGTGCCGGTGGTGCTCAAGAAAGAGAACGTGAAGACGCTGCCGAAGTCGGTCTTCGCGCGCATCGACACGCTCGCGAGCCCACGGCTCGTCGAGTACTACGAAGAGGGTGACTGCGGGCCCCCGCCGCCGATGGCGATGGCCGCTGGAGCGGGGCCGGGTGGGCCCTCGCTGGGCATGCGCAACCGCGGCGTCACCATCGAGGCGAAGTTCGAGGTCGGTGAGTACGAGATTCTCGTTCTCTCGGCGAAAGAGGCGCTCGGCCTCGAGACGTGGCTGAAAGAGAACAAGTACAAGATTCCCGAGAGCGCGGCGCCGCTCCTGGCTCCATACATTCAGAACAACTGGAAGTTCTTCGTCGCGAAGGTGAACGCGAAGAAGGTGACGTTCGAGAACGGGCAGGCGGTGCTGTCTCCGCTGCGGTTCCACTACGACGCCGAGAAGTTCGAGCTGCCGGTGCGGCTGGGGCTGGTGAACTCGGGCGGCACGCAGGACCTCATCGTGCACGTCATCGCGAAGCAGCGGTACGAGCTGGCGAACCGGCCCAACGTGCTGGTGCCGACGAACCTCGACCTCACGCCAGCGGTGCAGAACGAGTTCGGTGGTTTCTACGCCGAGCTCATGGAGCGCACCTTCGCGAAGAACCCGAACGCCGCCATCACCGAGTTCGCGTGGAAGGGCGCGATGCCGCCTCCGCAGACGATGCAGCAGCAGGGCATCTACGGCGTGACGTGTGACCCATGCCCGCCGCCCGCGCCCGTCGACGACCCGCTCACGCGGCTGCTCGGCGCCGACGTGATGCCAGGCGTGAAGACCGACGAAGACGTGGCGAAGTTCGCGGCGGCCTCGACGCTCACCCGCCTCCACCTGCGCTACGGAAAAGACGCGGCGAAAGACGACCTCGTGCTGCGCATCACCGACCCCATCGTGGGCGGCGTGCCCGAGAAGCCGAAGCCCGAGGCAGGCAAGGACAACCGGTTTCAGGGCCGGTACATCGTGCGCAAGCCGTTCGACCCGAGCCGGTGCTGGCGGGGCATGAGCGGTGCGGCGGGCCCGGTGATGCCGCCGCCGATGGGGCTTCAGCCGCCGGTGGGGAACAATGCGGCGAAGACGAAGCTGACGGCCGCGTTCGAGAGCTACCTGCGCAGTGACGTGCCGGAGCTCGGGCTCAAAGGAACGCCCGCGCCCGCGCCGAAGAAGGAAACGCCGAAGAAGAAGTGAGACGCAGAGCGGTGGCTCACGAAGGCGGAGTCGACTGGAAGATACATGCTCGGTGACTTCACCCGCTTCGTCCGGTCCATCGAGCTTCGACGGGAGCTCATCTCCGACCCGTCGACGTTTCCGTTCAGCGTTCCGGCCATCAAGCACCTCGAGACGCTCGACTTCCACCCGCAGGTGACCTTCTTCGTCGGAGAGAACGGCACCGGCAAGTCGACGCTGCTCGAGGCCATCGCGGTGGCGGCGGGGTTCAACGCCGAGGGCGGCTCGAAGAACTTCGCGTTCAGCACCCGCACCGAGGAGCACCCGCTGCGCTCGGCGCTCACGTTGGTGAAGGGCGTGACGCGACCGGCGACGGGCTACTTCCTGCGCGCCGAGAGCTTCTTCAACGTGGCGAGCGAGATTGAACGGCTCGACAACGAGGGCGGAGGCCCGCCCATCATCGACAGCTACGGCGGCAAGTCACTGCACGAGCAGTCGCACGGCGAGTCGTTCATGGCGCTGGTGAATCACCGCTTCGGAGAGCACGGCCTGTACCTGCTCGACGAACCCGAAGCGGCGCTCTCTCCGCAGCGGCAGCTCGCGTTGCTGGTGGCCATCGACCGGCTCGCGCGCCACGAAGACTGTCAGTTCATCATCGCGACGCACTCGCCCATCGTGCTCGCGTACCCGCACGCG
>JAACJQ010000313.1 GCA_016879935.1 Archangiaceae bacterium
CGTAGCGAGCCTGATGAGCGGTGGCTCGGTCAGTCACAGCAGTCCTGCGCCTCGGCGAAGGTGGCTCGCGCAGGCGGAGTCGAACCGGAGACACGTGAGACGAAGCCGGAGCGAGCCTGATGAGCGGTGGCTCGTTCACTGAGTGCAGACCTGCGCCACGGCGAATGTGGCTCGCGCAGGCGGAGTCGAACTGGAGGCTCAGTCCAGCACTTCTTTGCGCGCCGACTCGGCGACGGCGACGACGGCCGGGTGACGCAACCGGCGCTCGACCGAGATGGCGTAATACGACTGCTTCAACTCGTCGGTGCGGCCGATGATCTGCACCTCGAACTGACGTGCGACCTCGTCTTCGATGGCTCCCGGCGCAGCGAAGATTCCACGCCCCGACGAGCCAAACACCTTCATCAGCGCGGAGTCGTCGAACTCACCCACCACCTTCGGGCGCACACCGCGCTTCTCGAACCACTCGTCGAGCGCGACGCGTGACGAGCTGCCGGGCAGCGGCAACAACATGGGCGCGCCCTCGAGCGAGCCGGGGAAGCCCTTCTTGAGGCCAGTGGCCAGGTTCGCGCGCGCGAAGAAGGTCGTGCCGCTGCCACCGAGCGTGTGGCTGAAGGCCTTCACCTTCACGTCGTGCGGCGCCGGCTGGTCGCTGATGACGACGTCGAGCTCGTGCAGCGCGAGCTTGGCCAGCAGCTGGGTGACGTGCCCTTCGTGCACCTCGAGCTGCAGGTCGGGCACCGCGCCGTACGCGGGCTCGAGGAGCCGCTCGGCGACGAGCTTCGGCACGACGTCGGCGACGCCCACCGCGAAGCGCACCTGGCGTGACATCGGCCCGCGGCTCAGCGACTCCTGCAGCTCGCGGCCGAGGCGGAAAATCTCATCGGCGTACCGGAACGCGGTGCGGCCCACGTCGGTGAGCACGAGGCGGCGCCCCGCGCGTTGGAACAGCTTCTGCCCGAGCGCCTCTTCGAGCGTCTTCAGCTGCGTCGAGATGGTGGGCTGCGAGAGATGCAGCTCGCGGCTGGCGTTCGCGATGGTGCCGGTGCGAGCGACGGTCCAGAAATAGAGCAGGTGGTGGTAGTTGAGCCAGGCCATCGAGAAAGTCTCTCTCTCGACGAGGGGGCGTTGGCGCAAGCAAATCGCCGGGCGCTACTTCGACGGCGCGCCGTCGACCTTGAACCGGCCCGTCACCTCGGTGAGCGCGTCGACCGACTTCTGCAGGTCCTGGGCGATGCGGGTCGTGCGGCCGGTGGCGTCGACGCCCTGCTTCACGAGGTCGGCGACGTTGCGCGCGCCCGCGACGGCCTGCTCGCTCGACTGCCGCTGCTGCCGCGTCGCCACCGCAATCTGCTGCGCCGCCTCTTTGGTGCCGCGCGAGAGCTCGAGAATCTGCTGGAATGAGCTCGAGGCCTGCTCGGCGATCTGCGTTCCACGCTCCGACGCCTCGACGCCCTGCCGGGAGCGCGTCACCGCGAGGTCTCCCGACTGCTGCACGCTCTCGACAATTCGGCCGATGTCGCGCGCCGACTGGGCCACGCTCTCGGCGAGCTTGCGCATCTCGGCAGCGACCACCGAGAAGCCCCGGCCCACTTCTCCGGCCTTCGTGCCCTCGAGCGCCGCGTTGAGCGCCAGCAGGTCGGAGCGGTCGGCCACCTGCTTGATGACGGCGGCGATGCGCGAGACCTGCAGCAGGTCGGAGTTCAACCGCACGATGGCTTCGGCCACCTCCTTCGACTCGCGGCGAATGTCGGTCATGCTCGAGACGACCTGCGTGACCGTGGTGCGCGCGTCGTCGACCGCCTGGTTCGTGCGGCCGGCCGCCGCCTCGACCGTCTCGGTGGAGCGGGTGATCATCTCGGCGGTACGCGAGAGCTCTTCGAAGGTGGCGGCGATCTGCTGCGCGTAGGCCGACTGCTGGCTGGTGACGTGCTCCTGGTCGTTCGACGCGGTGATGAGGCCCTTCGCGGCGTTCGACAGTCGTGTCGACAACGCCACCATCTCGCCGACGAGGCCCTTGAGGCTGCCGACCATCTCGTTCACCGACGACGCCATCGACTGCACCTCGTGGGCGCCGCCGACGTCGACGGTACGCACGGTGACGTCTCCGGCCGCGAGCTCACGGGCGACCCGGGTCACCACACCGAGCGGCGCGGCGATGGCCGAAGAGAAGAAGAGGGCGAGCAGCAGGCCGCCGGTGAGCGCACCGAACAACACCCAGAGACCGACGAGCTGGTTCTCGCGCCGCTGCTCGGCGAACCGCGCGAGCGAGAAGCGCAGCACCACCAGCACCTCGGTGTCTTTGTCGCGGGCCGAGCAGCGCACGTCGAGCACGTCACCGCGGGTAGAGCTGCAGCCGCCGGTCGAGGGCACCAGGTAGCGGGCGGGCGGCAGCTCGCCGAAGACGAGCGCAGCGTCGGCCTTCGACAGCTCGAGCACACGCTGGCCGTCCTTCGGGGTGACGCGCGCCGGGTCGATCAACAGCACGCCTGACTGCGTGAGGTCCTGGTTCGAGCGAAGCCCTTTGAAGAGCACCTCGAGCTCGTCGCGCTGGGCGAGGCCGTCGCTGATCAGCCGCACCGTGGGGGCGGCGTTCGTCGCGGCGAGCTGGGCGAGCGCGGTGGCCTGGCTCTCGAGCGCGTCATCGGCCTGATGGTTGAGGCGCGCGGGGAAGTAGATGGCGCTGAAGAGCGCCACGACGATGCAGGGCGTCGCGACGGCGACGGCGGCTTGCACCCGAAGCGAGAGCCTGGCCCAGAGCGAACCCATGGGCGCGGAGCGTCCCACCTCTGGCCGCCCACACAAGCCCCAAAGCGGTCAGCGGCGGCTCGGTGTCGCGGGCGGCACCACGTCGGTCGCGCCCGACTCGCGCTGCGGCTCTGCCTTCTCGAGGCGCTTCATGACTGCGGCGATGTTGGCCTGCGCGAGCGCGAGGTTGAGCCGCGTGAAGTCGATGGGCTTGGTGACGAAGTGCGCGGCGCCGACGGCGTGCACCTCGGCCTCGGAGTAGCGCGCGGAGTACGCCGTGAGCACGATGACGGGCACGGCGTGCAGCACGGGCAGGCGCCGCGCGAACGCCGGCATCTGCGTGCGCACCAGCGGGTGGCCCTTGAGCAACCGCACCAGCTCGAGCCCGTCGAGCGTCGAGCCGCGCAGCTCGATGTCCATCAGCACGGCGAAGAGCTCTCGGTGGTGGAACGAGATGAGGTCGACCGCCTCGACGTCGTTCTGAGCCCAGATGAGGCGGTACTTCGCCTTCAGGCGCAGGGCCGCAATCTTGAACGTGTCGGCGTCGTCTTCGACGTACACGACGACAGGTCTGGTGTCGGCCACCGCCATGAATCGCGCATAGCAGCGTGGCCAGGGTCGGGAGCCGCCTTCGCTGGGCACGGAATTGTCCGTCGTGAACGAAGCGAGCGCGGCCTCGATGTAACCACCGGTCACATCGTCGCCGAGGCGGAACACGACTACGCTGCGAGGCATGAGCGCCGTTCCACCGCCGGGTCTCGTACTGCCGGACGTCTGGTACGTGGCCTGCCGCTCCGAAGCGCTGAAGCGGGCGCCGCTGGCGGTGACGATTCAGAGCCGGCCGCTGGTGCTGTTTCGCGGTTCGACCGGAGCACCTGCCGCGTTCAGCGACCGCTGCCCGCATCGCAACGTGCCGCTGTCGATGGGTGAGGTCGTGAACGGCGAGTTGCAGTGCAAGTACCACGGCTGGCGGTTCGACCCGCGTGGGGCGTGCACGGCGGTGCCCGGGTTGGTCGACGGAGAGGTGTCGCTGCGTTCGCGCTGCGCCGAGACCTTCGCGTGTGTGGAGCAGCAGGGCTTCGTCTGGGTCTACACGACGCCGAACGTCGAGCCGACGAGCGCTCCGTTCTCGTTCCCGCACTGGAGCGAGGCGCCGTATTCGAGCGTGGTGCGCGAGTTTCACGTCGAGGCGTCGGTGCACGCCGTGGTCGAGAACACGCTCGACGTTCCACACACCGCGTACCTGCACGGTGGCCTGTTTCGCACCGCGCAGAAGTCGAACGTCATCGACGTCGTCGTTCGCCGGCACGCGACCTGGGCCGAAGCCGAGTTCATCGGGGAGCCCGCACCGAAGGGCCTCATCGGGCGAATTCTCGCGCCGGGCGGCGACGTGACGGTGCACTTCGATCGCTTCCTCCTGCCGTCGATCGCGCAGGTCGAGTACCGCCTGGGCGAGCGCAGTCACCTGTTCGCGACGAGCGCGCTCACCCCCGTGACCGACACCGAGACGCGCGTGTTCGCGGTGGTGACGTTCAAGCTCCCGCTGCCAGGGTGGCTGGTGAAGCCGTTCGTGGCTCCCATCGCGACGCAGATCTTCGCGCAGGACGCGGTCATGCTGAGAAGGCAGACCGCGCAGGTGAAGCGATTCGGTGGAGAGAAGTACACGTCGACCGAGCTCGATGTGCTGGGGCCCCAGGTGACGCGGTTGATCAAGCAGGCCGCAGCCAAAGAGGCGCCCGCAGAGGGCGTTCACGAGCACCGGCTCCGCATGAAGACGTGAATGTCGATGCAGGTTGGCCGTCGAGGCCACGCCTCGAAGCGGACAGCACCGGGAGAGCACACATGAAGCTGGCGCTGAGAGTCGGGCTGGTCGCCATGGCGTTGTCTGCGTGCCCGGAGGGCGTCGTCGGCGAGGTGCCTGACTCCGGTTCGGCGGGTGGTGGTTCGGCTACGGCGGGTGGAACGAGCGCAGGCGCAGGCGGTGCCGCAGGTGGAGTCGTCGCGGCCGGCGGGTCGGCGGCAGGTGACGCTGGTGGATCTGCTGGCGGGAGCGGCGGAGGCGCGGCTGGTGGTGACGCCGGCGGAACAGCTGGTGGCGACGCCGGTGGAACAGCTGGTGGCGACACTGGTGGAAGCGGTGGTGGCGACGCTGGTGGATCCGCAGGCGGAAGCTCGGGTGGATCCGCAGGCGGAAGCGCTGGTGGCGACGCTGGTGGAAGCTCGGGTGGATCCGCGGGCGGCAGCTCGGGTGGATCTGCTGGCGGAAGCTCGGGTGGATCCGCAGGCGGAAGCTCGGGTGGAGCCGCGGGCGGAAGCTCGGGTGGATTCGCTGGCGGCAGCTCGGGTGGATTCGCAGGCGGAAGCTCGGGTGGAGCCGCGGGCGGAAGCTCGGGTGGATCCGCAGGCGGAAGCTCGGGTGGATCCGCAGGAGGCAGCGCGGGTGGATCCGCGAGCGGCAGCGCAGGTGGATCCGCGGGCGGCAGCGCAGGTGGCTCCGCTCCGCTCCCTCCCGACTCGCTCGAGTGGCGTGAGCTCTCGTTCGCCCAGGCGGGCTACTGCACGCGGTACGACCTCGCCGCCATCGGCGCCGACGGCGGGCTCCCGCTCGGGCCCGGAGCCCCGTGGGCCGTCGCGGTCTCGGTGGCTCCCGACGCTGGCGGCGCGCGCCTATCGAACTCGAGCCTGTGTGGCAGCAGCACGACCACGACCGCCTTCGTTCCGGCCGCCACTCCCGCTCAGCTCTACGTCACCGCGAATCGTCCCGGCACGCTCACGCTCACGGCCTCGCATGCGCAGCTGGGCATCGCGCAACGCACCATCGACATGCGCTCGGGTCCTCCGAACCTGGTCACGTTCACGATGGCGCCGCTCGCTCAGCTCGGCGACTGCGTGCCCGGCACCGTCGCGTCCACCGACTACCTCGGCAACCTCATCTACCACCGCGGCCAGACGCTCACTGTCAGCAGCTCGCTTGGTGGCCAGTTCTTCACCTCGGTCGATTGCTCGGGCACCGGCTCCGCCACGCTCAACGTGCCCTACCCCGACAGCCTGACGGTTCCGTTCTCGTTCCGGTCGATGGTTGGTGGCACGCACGTGCTCACTGGTCAGCTCGCGACGTCAGCGATCTCGGGCCAGCACTCGTTGCGGCTTCGGGTGTCTCCGCTCGCGCTCCGCTTGAGCCCGCTCTCGTCGCAAGGCTTCTCTGATCAGTGCATCACGACCGTGAGCCTCCAGAAGGTCGACGGCGTCGGCGCGGCAGAGCAGTTCGACGGCGGCGAGACCGTCACGCTCGGAGGAGCACCGCAGATCGTCTACCGCGCCGCGAACTGCGCCGGAGCGCCCATCACGCAGATCACGCCGGCAGCGGGCGTGTCGTCGGTTCCCCTCGGCTTGCGCATCGCCGCCGACGCAGGCACCTACGTGTTGACGGTGAGCGAGCCCGGGCTCGGCATGGCGTCGGCGAGCGTGAACGTGACGGGCCCACGGCCGACCGCGCTCCGCTTCGTGAACGTTCCGGCCTCGGGCGTGCGCGGGCTCTGCTACCCGGCGAGCGTTCGTTACGTCGACGATGCAGGGCTCTCGACGGTGGTGGGCGCGCCTTCCACCGTGACACTCACGGGCACCCAGTTCTGGTTCGACGGCGGCTGCGTGGGGCCCAGCTCGAACACGTTGCCGATTCCCGCGAACGCCTCGCAGGCCGACTTCACCTTCCGCGAAAACACCTCGGCCAGCATCACGCTGAACGCGACCTCGACCTTCCCGGTGCAGGCGGCGCAGCAGACCGTGACGATGAGCAACCCGCCTCCGTACGCGATTCGCTTCAGCGGTGCGTACAGCGGCACGACGAACCTCTGCTACTCGGGCGCGGTCGACCTGATCAGTGACGCAGGCGTCGTCACCACCGCGGCCATGTCGACGCCGGTCTCGGTGTTCGGAGAGCCATTCGGCTCGGTGTTCCTCGGCACTGCTTCGGCCAACTGCGCTGCGCTCGCGAACTCGGTGAACCTCACGATTCCCAATGGTGCCTCGTCGGTGAACTTCATCTGGCGCAAGGGCACGCCTGGCTCGACGGGCCTCGTCGCGACCTCGACGGCGCATGGCGACGCAGGCACCACCGTCACCACCACCAACCCGTGCGCGAGCTACGGCCAGGGCTGCGACACGAACACGCTCTGCTGCACGGGCTCGAACCCATCGCTCGTGTGCGGCTCGGGCACGTGTCGCTGCGCCATCAGCGGCTGCATTCCACGAGGTGGGTTCAACTGCGGCAGCTCGAGCAATTGCTGCAGCGGCGTCATCAGCGGCACGACCTGCCAGTGAGGACCTTCCGTTGCATGTCAGACCTGCGTGATACTGAAATCGAATGACCGACAACGACCTCACCATCAAGGTTCTTCAGGGCATTCGGGAGGACCTTCAGCAGTCGAATCGCGACAACGCCGCGCGCTTCGAGCAGGTCACCGCGACGATCAACGAGCGTTTCGCGCATGTGAATCAGCGCTTCGAGGTGGTCGAGAGCGTTCTGCGCGAGATGAGCGAACAGATGGTGATGCAATCGCGCGGCATCAAGGTGGCCATCGAGGCGCGCACCAACATCGAGAAGCGCGTCGACGACCACGAGCGGCGCATCGCAGAGCTCGAGCAGCGCGAACACTGAATTGACCGCAGGTCATGGCCGCTTCGACGGCCGACCGACCGCACGACACCAGGCCCGTCTTCCCTCGAAGAAGCCGACGATGGCCGCGAGGCACATCTCCGAGGCCTTGGCCGGAACGGCGAGACAGAGCCAGATGAGCCCCGTCAGCTCGCGCTCCAGTTCCAAGCCGCATACAGGTGACCTGTAGGCGCTTTGTCGACCCAGCCGCTTCGTCAGCCGCGACGCCTGCGGAGGAGACCGAGCAACCCGGCGAGCAGCACGCCCGACGCATCACCAGCACCGCACCCGCAGCCCTTTGGCGGCTCGCACGACGCGTCCTGACAGGTGGCTCCACCAGCAGTCGCGGATCCACCGGCCGTCGCAGCTCCACCGGCCGTCGCAGCTCCACCAGCAGTCGCGGATCCACCGGCCGTCGCGGATCCACCAGCCGTCGCGGATCCACCAGCCGTCGCGGATCCACCAGCGGACGCGGATCCACCTGCCGTCGCGGATCCACCAGCCGAGCCGCCACCGATCGGCACGATCACTCCCGCGTCAGGCCCCTTCGTCGTCACACAACTGCCCAGCGAATGCTCGAGCGCGCCCTGCGTGTACTGCCCGGCTGCCGGCCGTGGCCTTCCGCAGAAGTCATCGACCACCAGCGGCTCCCGAGGCCCGGCTCCGACGAGCATCGACACATTGCCCATCACCGACAAATCGCCCGCGAGCGGCGTCGTGTACCAACCGTCGAACGTCGGCGTCGTCACGTTCATCAGGTTCGCCATGCCGGTGAACGTGCCCATGTCTCGCGCGCGAATCGCCGAGCTCGTCACGTTGCCGATGGCGCTGCCGGTCGTCGTGTCGAAGCGAAAGTCGACGCCGTTCGTCGCGATGAACGTGTTGTACAGCACGCGCGTGTTGCGGCTGCGGTTCAGGTAGAGCGCGACGTCGCTGCAGTTGATGACGACGTTGTTCCTCGCGATGCCATCTTCGTGCTCGACGTTGCACGGCACGGCCGCATCGAACGCGGGCGCGCAGAACTGGGCGCCTGTGCCACCGCCACCGAACGACAGGCCGATGCGCGCGTCATTTCCCGCGAGGGGCACCGAAGTCGTCGCACAGATGACGAGGTTGCGCTCGAGCACGCCGCGCCTTCCGCCGCTCTTCAAGAACACCCCGTAGCTGACGAAGTTGCCGCCGTTCTTCCGCCAGTCGTGAATGAAGTTGTCCCGCACGACCCAATCGTCGCCGGTGTCGATGTTCAACTTCGTGACGGGGTTGCCGGTGACGCGCGGGCGCGTGTCGAACAGCTCATTGCGCTCGACGAGCCCACGGTGCGGCGTCATCGCATTGCCCGGGGCCACCACCACCGAGTTCACCTTCAGCTGCGCGTTGAAGTCGACGAGCTGAGTCCCACGCAGCACGACGTCGGTCGCCGCGCCCGTCACCTGAAACGCGTGCTCGCAGTTCGAGTCGTCGGCGCACACGCCCTGCAGGCGCAGGCCTTCGAACGTCCAGTACGCGCCCGCCACACCGATGGCGATGACGGTGTCGCTCTCGAGCCGTGCCGTCAGCGGCGTCTCGGCGCGCATCACGATGCGCTGAGCCGCGGTGCCGTTGGCGTTGCACGACAGCTTCGAGGTGAGCCGGTAGGTGCCCGGCGCGAGAATGATGACGTCTCCGGGCAGGGCCGCCGCCACCGCCGCCTGGAGCGTCGCCACGTTGGTGACCCGCACGTCTCGCGCGAACGCCGCGCCCGCCACCAACACCGTCAGCCACCAGAGCCTCATCGCAACCCCATTCGCCGCCGCAGCGTCGCCACTTCGAGGAACAACACCCGCACGCCACCGAAGTCGATGGCGTCATTGTCTTCGAGCCGCAGGCCCTGGCGCGCCGGAGCCCGCACGCCGTTGAGCAGCGTGCCATTGCTCGAGCCCAGGTCTTCGAGCTCTGCGTGCTTCTTCTTCCACCGAATCGCCGCGTGGTGCTTCGAGACGGTGCCCTCGTCGAGCATCACGTCACAGTCGGCGGTGCGCCCGATGAGCACCTCGTCGTCGTCGCGCAGCGGCGGCAGCGTCGCCACCCAGAGGTCGTCGAAGTCGAGCACGCCCTTGTTCGAGCGCGCGCCCTTCAGCGGCCGCGTCGTCTTCGGCGTGAGGTCGAGCGAGCCTGACTTGCGCTCCTTCGTGAACGGGCGCTCGACGAGCACGAAGGGCCCCAGCTGCTTCGCGAACGCGGCCGCGTCGAGCCGGGCCGCCAGCGCCTTGAGCTCACGAACGGTCAGCACGCGCAGCCTCCGCTCAGTTCGAAGACTCCACCAGCTCGTGCTTCTCGAACGCGTAGCCCTCGGGCGCGACGAGCGAGAACGTGTCGTTGGGAATCTCGGCGGCGAGGTCGATGCGGGTGAACGTGGTGCGGCCCAGCTCGGCGCCGTTCTCGCGCTGCACCACCACCTTCGGCACGCACAGTGACAACGCCTGCTCGCACTGCTCCTCTTCCACCACGAGCTCCGACGTCACACCGCCCGCCACCGTCTTCTTCGAGAGAAAATCGCCCGACGGAAACCGAAGCGCGTACGTCACGGTGATGGGCTGCCCCTTCTCGTCGGGAGTCGAGAGCACGAGCTCGAACGCCTCGGGCCCTTTGGGGTGCGCCACCTTCGTCGCGGTGACGCCCTTCGACGGCAACAGCGGGGTGCGGTAGCCCTCGGGCACGAAGGGCGCGAACTGCGTGGTGAGAAACAGCGCGGCCTTCTCGGCGGGCAGCTTCATCTCGAACGCCTCGAGCTTCTTGTCGGTGGGCGAGAGCTTGAAGAAGCGCGTGCCGTCGAACGACAACGTCATCGGCTGGGGCGACAGCAGCGTGCCCTTCACACGGTTGGGCGCGCGGTACACGAAGGTGTGCGTGGCCGTGGCGTCGCCCTGCTTCGACGTCGCGTCGACCTGGTAGTGACCGAGGCGGCGGTCTCGTTCGGCCAGCGCGCGGCGCGCTTCCGAGGCGAGGTTCTCGGGCGGCTTCGGCGCCTCCTTCGGGCAGCCGAGCAACGACAGCACCAGCAGCAGACTCGTTCGGTTCACGACACGCTCCAGACCTTCAGAAAAGCCGAAGGGCCCGGTACTCCACGTGGAGCCACCGAGCCCTTCGTCACAGCACGACGGTCAGACTTACTTGACCGCGATGCCCATCGCCGACGAGTTCGTCACGCCGATGATGTTGCCGGCGAGCGCGAAGATGCCGTGACGGGGGGTCGTGCCAGCGCCCTTGAGGTCGACCTTCGACGCGCCCATGGCCTTGGCCTCCGCGACGAGGAGCTTGTTGACGACCTGGTCGAGGTCCGACGTGACGATGTCGATGATGTGGAAGATGAGGGTGATGCCGATGCTGTTGGCCTGGATCACCGCGACAGCCTCGCCGCCGTTCGCAACGACTTCGTTGCCAGCAACAGTGGCAGACTCAACCGACGTGCAACCAACGGCAGCCGCGAGCGACAGGGCAAGAAACGCCTTCTTCATGTGTGGACTCCTCGTTCAACAAAGGGTGGTTACTGCTTCACTGCCTGCTTGGGCTTTCCCCTCCCAGCGAGCGGCGCGGACCTTATCGAGGGTCACTCACCTGTCAACGACAGACATCACCGTGATTGACAGTCGTCATGATCTGGAACGCGGCGAGGCGCGATGAGTGAGCCGAAGCGGAACGAGCGGCTGTGGCTTCACGCGGCGCTCTTCATCGGCACGCTGGGCAGCACGTTCTTCACGTTCTTCACGCAATCGGGTGGAGGGGTGGAGAGCACCGAGCTCGTCGACAAGCTCTGGGGCAGCGCGTTCTTCTCGGGCTCGGTGATGCTCATTCTCGGCGCGCACGAGATGGGGCACTTCCTGATGGCGCGGAGGCACGGCGTCGACTCGTCGTGGCCGTACTTCATTCCCCTGCCCATCGGCTTCGGCACCATGGGCGCGGTGATTCGGCTGCGCGGTCGAATTCCCACGCGTGACGCGCTCGTCGACATCGGTGCGGCGGGCCCGCTGGGCGGGTTGCTGGTGTGCATTCCGCTCTGGTGTGTCGGCGTGTGGCTCTCGCACGTGTCGCCCTCGCCCGACCTGCGCGACACCTTTCCCGGGCAGTTCTCGTTGTGGCACGTGGTGGGCTCGTGGAGTGACGCGGCTCCCTCGGGTGACGTCGTGCAGGTGTTTGGCGACAACCTGCTCGGCCTCGGGTTGCAGTGGCTGATCAAAGGCCCGCTGCAGCCGGGGACGGACCTCTTCGCGCACCCGGTGCTGGTGGCGTCGTGGTTCGGCCTTCTGGTGACGATGCTGAACCTGTTGCCGGTGGGGCAGCTCGATGGCGGGCATCTGACACACGCGTGGTTCGGAGAACGCGCCGAGCTGATGGGCCGTGTCGTCGCCGGCGTCATTCTGGTCGCGGCGCTGCTGTTCTCGTCGTCATGGCTCGTGTGGTTTCTGCTGGTGACGTTCGTGGTGAAGTTCCGTCACCCGCCGGTGGTGGACGAGTCGGTGCCGCTGTCGAGGAGCCGCAAGGTGGTGTGTCTCATCTGCTTCGCGATGACGGTGCTCACGTTCATGCCGACACCGCTGCGGTTTGCGGCGATGGTGAGCCCGTGAGCCCACGCCCACAGCCGAGCGCGGCCGCAGGGCTCGACGCTGCGGGCGTTCTCGCGAGGCTCGCCACGAACGAAGCGCGAAGCCGACCGTCCTCACGAGGCGATGAGACGCGCGACCTCGCTGGTGAGCGACCGCTCGAAGCGCGATGGCGACGGATTCACCGGGCTACCGCATTCGACAAGCGCCCCACGCTGATCAGCTCCACGAACCTCGCACGCGTGCACGGAGCCCGCTTTCGACGGAGCCACCCACCGCACGTTCCTGCGTTCGAGAACGCGACCAGAGTGACCGCGTCGCTCATCAGCTCCACGGAACGCCAGCTCGCCCGCCTGCACCCAGCGCGCTGCCTCCAACCGCGCACTCCTGCGTTCGAGAACGCGACCAGAGTGACCGCGTCGATCAGCAGCTCCACGGAGCCCTCATGACTGCGTTCGTCGCCTTCACCCACCCGCGAGAAGCGCCGTCGTTGCTCGAGCGTCCCGTGCCTGTCCCAGCGCCAGGCGAGCTGCTGATTCGCGTCGAGGCGTGCGGGCTGGGCGCGGCAGACTTCGGCTTCTTCCAGCTCGACGCGCTGCCACGCACGCCGTTGATTCCAGGTTTCGAAGCGGTGGGCATCGTCGAAGGCGTCGGCGGTGGGGTCGCGATTCCCCTCGGAGCGCGCGTCGGGCTCACGCCGCTGGCGTCGACCTGCGGCGGCTGCAGCCTGTGCGAGCGTGGGCTCGAGCGGTGGTGCCCGAAGGCGCAACTGCACGCATGGCATCGTGACGGCTTCCTCGCTCGACACGTCGTCACCACCGAGCGCTCCGTCGTTCGCCTGGACGCGGCCGATGAGCCATCGTCATGGGCTCCCCTCTTCGCGACGGGGTGGACCGCATTCGGAGCCGTGCGCGCGACGGAGCTCGGTCGTGGCCATCGGCTCGGGGTCATCGGTGTCGGTGGGCTCGGGCAGCTGGTGGTACAGGTCGCGCGGGCGCAGGGCCTCGAAGTCACCGCGTGGGATGTCGACCCGGAGCGGCGTTCGCTCGCTGGAGACTCCGCCTCGGCGCAGACGTTCGCCGCCGATTCCGTCGACGCGCTCATCGTCTGTACGCCGTCGACGCAGGCGATTCAGCAGGCCGTGCGTGCAGTGCGGCGAGGCGGAGCGCTCGTGCTCGCAGCCGCGTCTCCCTCCGTTCGGTT
This sequence comes from Archangiaceae bacterium, assembly GCA_016879935.1. Taxonomy (GTDB): domain Bacteria; phylum Myxococcota; class Myxococcia; order Myxococcales; family Myxococcaceae; genus Xiheimicrobium. The sequence goes on from JAACJQ010000313.1 coordinate 13,183, forward strand.
CGACTTGTCGCTGTTCGACACGGTGATGCGCGGGGTGACGTTGAAGCCCGCGTTCCTCGGCGCACGCAGTGAGCTCGATGAGCTGATCAGCCTCGTACGCACGGGCGCCGTGAAGCCGGTGGTGACCACGATTACCCTCGAAGACGTGCGCTCGAAGTTCTGGCTGTTGCGTGACGGCGGCTTCCCCGGGCGGCTGGTCGTGACCTGAATTTCGGGCGTCGCTCCCCGTCTGGAGTCCGTGCTTCGCTCGATTCTGCCGGCGCTCCTCGTCGTCTCAAGCGGTTGCGCGCTTCACCAGGCGCGCCTCGACTCGACCCGCGACCTCGTCATCACCCGTCAGGGCGATGGACTGTGTGGCCCCATCGGCATTCGTCGGGCGTCACTCGGTGCTCGATGGGGTGAGTACGTGCGCGTCTCGGTGAGCTCGCCGACACCCGTGACGGGTGAAGCGCGGCTGCATGTCGATGGGCGCGCGTACCCGCTCCAGCCGTTCACCACGAGGCAGTCGTACGAGTCGCCCGTGCACGTCGCCGTGGCCGTCGACCAGGTCACGGCGGAGCTGCCCGCCGTGGTGCCGCTGCCGCTGACGAACACGCAGACCATCGTGCTCGACGCCGCGTGGACGAATGAGCGGCTCGACGTTCCCGCCGCGCTCGGCTCGGGTCACGTCATCGACATCACCCTCGCCGGGCTGCGAACCGAGCGGGGCTCGTGCAACGACGTCGTCTTCACCGTCGAGCAGGGCGTGTTCAAGCCGACGGTCGACGAGCGCCTCTGGGTGGCCGAGCTGATTCGTCGCGGCGGGCCCGAGCTGCAGGCCTGGTTCGCGGCGGAGGAAGCGCGGAAGAACGAGATTCGCCTGCAGGTCTACGCCGAAGCCGAGCGTCGCAAAGCCGAGTGGCAGGTGCAGGTGGCGGCCCGTCGTGAAGCCGAGCGGGTCGAGGCCATCGCGCGTGCCGAAGCGGCTCGCATCGAGGTCGTCGCGCAGGTCGAAGCGAAGCGCACCGAAGAGGCGCGGCGGGAAGAGATTCGTCAGGCGCACTACGCCGAGTACGAGCGTCGGAAAGAAGTTCGCATCGAGGCCGCCGTCGCGGTCGCGCCCGTCATCGTGCCGCCGCCTCCGAAGCGCGCGCTCGTGTGCCGGGCTCCGCGCGCGACCAACGCGACCTTCTCGAGCGGCATCTCGTCGGGGCCCGTGTCGTCCGTGCCGATGGTGGCCGAGGAGTCGTGTGAAGACGTCGTCGAGGACACGACCGTCGTCGCGGGCGCAGGCGTGAGTGTCACCGGCGAGTCGGCTCGCACGACCGTCGCGTCGAACAGCGTCGTCGCGGGTGTTGGCGTGAGTGTCACCGACGAGGCGGCTCGCACCGTCGCGTCGACCGACGTCGTCTCGACTGGAGTCGGCGCAAACGTGACGCTGCAGGGCGAGCGGGTGTCGACGGAGTCGGTCGCAGCTGCTCCCGCGATGGAGGTCGAGGCCTACCCCGAGTGGTCGACGCCCACGCAGTTCTCCACCGCGCGCGTCGCCGTCACCACCGAGCAGGTCTCTCCACCCGCGCCCTGCCCGCCGCCGGCTCCCGTCGCTGCGCCCGTTCGCGTGACCGTCGTCGACCCGACTCCCGGCCTCGTGTTGCTTCACCTCTTCGGCGCCGTCGTGAACGCCGCGATGAACGCTCAGCCCGTGCACCCCGCTGCCCCCGTCACCGTGCACCCTGCGACACCCGCTGCTCCGCCTCCGCCTCGGACCGTGCCGGCCGCACTTCCTGGCGCGCCGTGAGCCTGGCGCTCCGTGCCGAAGGGCGCTGCTGGTATCGAGATCGTCGGGTGAAGCGGTCAGTGCGAGCCGAACGCGCTCGGCGATGGCGTCACTCTGATCAGATCGACGCCGCGCAGAACGAGGGTGAGCCCCGGTCCCATGAGCAGGAAGAGCGCCTGATACTTCGTGTCGTCTGGCAGGCGCGGCATCGAGGCGGGGCGTACCTGACAAGAAGACGGGCCGCCTCCAGAACGAGCAGGCGGCCCTCGAAGCTGACTGACCACTCCGCGGTTACCTCCTGGCGCCATAGAGTTCTGCGCCGCTCCATGCCGAACGCCAGGGAGCTGCTGGTATCGAGAACGTGGATCATCGCGAGGCGAACGCGCTCGGCGATGGCTTCGCTCTGATCAGGTCGACGCCGCTCAGAACGAGGGGGACCCGGTCTCGAGAACGACGCCCCTCGGCGCGACGACGAAGCGAGCCAACACACCTCGAGGAAGGCGGGAGACAGCGTTCGACTGCTGACGTCGGTGTGCTCAGCCGTCGCGCACGGCAATGCAAGCGAACGGCTGATGATCAACGGCTCACTTCACCGGACGTGCTGCCCGGTTCGTCACTTCGTAGAGCCTGAACCGGCCAGCTTCCTTGATCAGCCGAATCGACTGTCCTTCAGGAGTCGTCGAACCGTCTCGCACCGGATCATTCGTGATGCCCTGCACGAGCACGTAGTCGTAGTACCGCCCGTGGTCCTGCAGCGTGAAGTTCCGGCCCGTGTCCCAGTTCGTCTGCGGCAGCCGCTTGTCTCCCCGGTAGTGCAGCGGAATGTCGCCGTTGTCGAAGAGGTGCGGGTCGTACGCAGCGCTCCCGGCCGCGACGTAGCCGTGAAACTGATTGAACGGCGGCGCACGCACCGACGGGTCAGCGTCTTCCAGCTCGAGCGGCAACATGCGCGTGTTCGGCTTCACCAGCTCGAGGATCTCGACGAACGGCCCAGCACGTTCACCGAACGAGCGCATCTGGCGATAGGTCGACCAGTTCAGCGCCAGCGCCGCGAGCACCGCCGGAGCCAGCCACCACGCACGCGCTCCATGCAGGTCGGGCATCGGCACCAGCAACAACCCGACGAGCAGATACGACGCAAACCGCGGGTACGTGTACCAGTGCCCGATGGGCCCACCGATGCCCATGGGCAACACGAGATAGAGCAGCGCGGCAGCGGCGAGAATCGCGATGCCCGAGCGCCTGAGGAACGGCGGCACCGACAACTGCTTCTGGCCCGCGACCATCACGGCGCTGGCGATGAAGACGAAGAACGCGACCGCCGAGACGCGACCACCGATGACGTCGGGGTCGTTGTCGAGCGTGTACTTGAAGAGCGCCGCCGCCTTCTCGGCCGGAGTGTGCAGGTCGAACACGAACGCCGCCGAGCTGCCGACACTGCCGAAGCGCTTCGCCGCCCACGGCACGATGGCGAGCAGACACCCGCTCAAACCGACGAAGTGCAGCCAGAGTCTGCGGAAGAAGTCGCGGCCTGACGCGAACACCATCAGCCCGCCGGCCGTGAGCAGGTAGCCGACCGCCAGCACGTGCGTGAGCGCGATGACGGCGGCGAGCGGAATCACCTTGAGCGCCTCTCTCGGCGTTCGCGCTTCGGCGACCCACGCCAGCGCCAGCAACGCGAGGTTCATGCCGAGCAGAAACGTCACCCAGCCTCCGAAGAGACTGTGCTCCCAGCTCAAGAGAAACGCGAAGAGCCCGAGCCGCGGGCTGCGGTTGAGCGCGACGAGCAGCCGCATCGTCATCAACGGAAGCATCAGCAGCAGCAGGCCCACCATCAGCTTCGCCGCGATGATGGGACCGGCGATGCGATTCACGACGGTGATGAAGAGGTACGCCGACCAGTACGGCAGCGGCTTCCACGCGACCTCGTAGTGCTCGGCCGCCACGCCGTCTCCGAACGTGGTGGGCCAGATGAGCCCGGCCTGACCGATGTTGCCCGGCAGGTCGGCGAACGGGAGGAACGGCGAGCCCGTCATCGGCAGCAGCGTGCACACCGAGAGCAATGCCGTGAGGGCCAGCAGCAATCGGTCGGCGCGAAGGACGCGCACCAGCGTGAACGAGGCGAGCATCGAGCGGCCTCCGCGTACCACGACATGCCGACGACGCAACGCGAGCCGAAGGCGGTAGGGTGCCGCCGCTCATGAGCCAGCTCTCCGCCATCGAACGGCTTCGACGCTTCTGCCTCATGCCCGAGGAGCGCACCGCCGTGCGTGCAGCGTGGCCTGTGCTCGACGAGGCGCGGCGACTGTCTCTCGAGCGCGCGACCGATGCACAGGTGGCGATTCAGCTGATCCTGCACCCCACGCGCGTGATGGCCGGAGACTCGGGCCCCACCTTCGCGCTCGGCGTCGCGACGCAGGGCGTGTTCTGGGCGCTCGCGGCGCAGCGGGAAGCGCTCGACCGCACCAGTCTTCGCTCCGCGTTGGAGTCATTGCCAGCAGACGTTCGCGCGGCGCTGCTGCCAGAGCCTGCCTCGTTGTTCGCCACGCTCGAGCGCACCGTGACGAGTGCTCCGCTCGAAGGCCGTCAGGCCGAGGTGGAGCTGGCGCGTGTGTCGACGCTCCTCTCTGCGTTGATCAATCGCGCGCGGCAGGGCGAACGTGAAGTCACGAAGACGATGACGACGATGTGGCTGCGCTCGGGCCTGGTGCTCGGCGCGTTCCTCGTCGTCGCCATGTTCGTGAACGCAGGCGTGCGAATCGCGCTTCGGCCGAAGGACCTCGCCGAGGGCAAGCCGTGGCGCACCAGCTCGGCCGCGCTCTCGTGCGTTCCCGCCGAGCACAACTGCGGCGGCACGAAGACCGACATTCTGTTTCACACGCAGGAAGAGGACTCGCCGTGGTTCGAGCTCGATCTCGGCGCGCCCACCTCCATCAGCGCCGCCACCGTGCGCAACCGCACCGACTGCTGCCAGGACCGCGCGATTCCGCTCGTGCTCGAGGTGAGTGACGACCAGGCCACGTGGCGGGAGGTGGCGCGCCGTGATGCCGCGTTCGTCACGTGGAACGTCGAGTTCCCCTCGCAGACGGCGCGCTACGTTCGCGCCCGCGCGCTGCGACGCACGATTCTTCACCTCGACGGCGTGCTCGTTCACCCCTGATCGCGTCGTCCTGTTCGACGGTCGAGCGTGTGTGGTCAGAGACCATCCAGAGCGTCGCTCAGGGCTTGCGGCTCCACACGTTGAAGCCGTTGCGGTCGAACAGCATCGTGAACGAGCCATCGAGCGGAGCGCGGCCCGGGTAGCGCCGCGTGTCGACGATGACGACGTCTTCGTTCGCCGCCATCGTCGCGATGTCGACCGCGGGCGGCGTCTCGCACGTCGAGTAGTAGAGCCGGTGCCAGTCGAGCTGCAGCTGCTTCGGAGACAGATGCTCCGTCGTGCACGTGAGCACGAGCACCTGCTGCGGCTTCGGCGTCTGCGTTCCGGTGATGGCTCCGACCACGAACCCGTCGTTGAGCGACTGCACCTGCGTCACCGCGTGCTGGGTGAAGCGCAGGAAGACGAGGTCGTCGCCGATGAGCTGCTGGCCCGCGGGCGTCGGCGTCCACAGCACGTGCGTCACGCCGAGCGAGCGGAGCTTCTCGATGACCGAGCCCGTGTCTCCGAGCACCGAGTACGCGATGGCGCCCTGCCGCTGCACGTGGTCGCGCACGGCCGCGCGCTGGAGCCCCAGGTGAATGTGCACCTCGTGCACCAGCACCTTGGCTTCGCGGGGAATCAGCTTGTCGATGCGCGAGATGGAGTAGTGACCGTCGATGAGCTTCTCGGGCGCTGCGCCGTCGTTGCTCGAGAGCAGCGACAACACCTCGGTCACCGGCTGCGCGTTGAGTGTCGAGTGCGCCGGCAGCGTCGGCAGGTCAGCCGCGTGGAGCACCTGCAAGCCCACCAGCCCCACCACCGCCGGCCGCGCGAGCACGAAGCGTCTCCACACCCCCGCGAAGACGACGGCCACCACCACCGTGCACCACGGCGCGATGGCCTGCAGGTAGCGGTCCTGATGCTGCGTCCAATACCAGAGCGGCACTGCGACCCACGTCGAGAGCCCGAGCGCCAGCACCGCGCGCCGACGGAAGGCGAACGCCAGCAACGCCATCGCGACGAGGAAGAGCGAGCCGTACACGGGCCGGTTGCCGTGAAACGTGTCCCAGTCGTGTGACTCGAAGCCGAACCGCAGCGTCGCTTTCGCCGTCTCGAGGAGCTTCTCTTTCGTGGTGCCCTTCGGCTGCCACGCCACCTCGCTGATGTGCGGCTCGATGCCTTCGCTCATCGGCGTCGAGGGGCAGACGTTCGAGAGGTACGGGTAGACGGGGTTGTGGTGCCAGAGCGCGTTGAGCGCCCAGTGCGGTGACGAGATGGCGAGCGCGGCGCCAGCGGTCACCAGCGCTGGTTTGAGGAAGTCGCGGCGCGCCTTCTGAATGACGGACAGCCCGACTCGCGCCGTCACCGCGAGCCCCGGTCCCATGAGCAGGAAGAGCGCCTGATACTTCGTGAGCGCGGCCGCTCCGGCGAAGGCTCCGAAGAGCACGCCGTGCGCCGTCGTCGGCCGCTTCCAGAACCGTCGCAGCGCGAGGAACAACGGCACGGCCCAGAACGCGAGCACGTGGTCGGCGCCGCCGCCGAGCGAGGAGTCGTAGAGCAGCACGCCAGGGAACAAGAACCGCAGCGCCCACGACGACCCGAGGCGCGGCCGCGGAAGCAACGCGTCGATGAGCACCGGCAACGAGGCGAGCGTCGCGAGGAAGACGACGAACTCGAGGTGCGCGGCGAGCTCGAGGCGGTCGAAGAGCTGACCGAAGGGCGAGAGGAACGACCACGTCTGCAGCCACGTGGTGAGGTGCGGCATCGTGCCGTTGAACCAGCCTTCGTCGAGCCGGTACACGCGGCCGCTCACGGCGAACTGCTCCGCGAGCGAGAGGTGGTACCAACGCGCATCGTACATGAGGTTGCGCGGCGTGAGCAGGTTCACCCAGATGAGCGCGACGCCGATGAGCCCCAAGCCGAAGAGCACGCGGTCGAACACGCGCGGTGGTCGGGCGCGCACGTGACGTCGGAGCCGGCTCGCGCGACGGAGCGTCTTCAGCAGCGGCAGGCCTCCGAGGCCGTAGAAGAAGAGCGGCATCGCGAAGAACATCGCCTTGCCCAGCACGCCCAGCAGGCCCATCGCCACCACGAGCAGCGCCCACGCGAGCAGCCCGAGCGCGAACGAGAAGACGAGGCGCTCGCGGAGCGGAACGGCCGTCAGCTTCAGCCGCTCGGTGACGAAGAAGCCGCCGCACCACGCGCTGCCGCCCCAGAGGCCGGCCAGCAGCATCACGCCGAGGTAGCGCCCGACGACCCAGTTCGAGAGCGGGTCTTGCGCGGCGACGACGCCGTGGAAGTACCACAGCGCGACGAGGCCGATGATCAACGGCACGACACCAGGCGCCCAGGAGCGGAGTCTGTTCATGGCTGGTCCCCGCTCCCCGGCCGTCACGAGTCGGGCGCGTCGTAGTCCGAAGCCGGGCGCGCTGACAGTGTGCTCAGCTGCGCGCATGTCTTTCGACGCAGCGGCAGAGGCGCTGTACGCGGGCTCGTTGGCGACGTTCGTCGCCGAGCGAAAACGGCTGGCGGCCGAGCTCAAAGCAGCAGGTGACAAGACAGGCGCTGCGACGCTGAACAAGTTGGGCCGGCCGGGCGCGTCGGCGTGGGCGGTGAATCAGCTCTATCGCCAGGCTCGCGCCGAGTGGGACGCGTTGCTCGCCGTCACCGAGCGGCTGCGGCAGGGCGATCTCTCCGTCGTCGCGCTGCAACGTGCGGCGCTGGCGACGCTGCGAACGAAGGCCATCGAGCTGCTCAAGGGGGAGGGCAACGCCGCGAGTGAGGCCGTGCTCGCGCGCATCGAGACCAACCTGCTGGCCCTCGCCGCGACCGGGTGGAGCCCCGACGTTCCAGGGCGGCTCGTCGACGACCGCGCGGCGCCGGGGTTCGACGCGCTCGCAGGGTTTGCTGCGGCGGCGGCGAGTGCGCCGGTCGTCACGCCGACGGCTCCGGCAGTTGCTGTGGAGGCCGTCGCGCCTCAGGCGGTCGCAGCACCTCCAGCGCCTGACCTCGCAGCGCTCGAGCGTCGTGTCGCAGAGCGCACCCGTGAACGTGAAGACGCCCGTGCCCTGGTCGAGCGAGCGCAGTCGACGGTCGCTCACCTCACCGCGTCATGAAGCTCGGCCGAGCGTGAACTGCGTGAGTGCGAAGAACGTGTCACGGCAGCAGACGAGCGGCTCTCGGCGGCCCGTCGTGAACTCGAGCGCGCCTCGTCGGAGCGGCCACGGGTCCGAACTGCCCCGTCCAACGACTGACGGCTGGTATCGGCTGCGGAGCTCCCGCTCTATGGTTCCGTGAGGAGCGACCCGTGCGTTCACTCGCAGTCATACTGGCGTCGGTCGTGGGTGCGACGTGCACGCCTGCGACGCCGTGCATTCCTGGCGATTCCAAGGCGTGTGTGGGGCCTGCCGGCTGCTCGGGCGGTCAGGTCTGTCTCGCTGACGGATCTGGGTTCGGGAGCTGCGACTGTGGTGGTGGAACGACGGCTGGGGGAACGGCACGGGGTGGCGGTACTGCGACTGCGGGCGGCACTGCGACTGCGGGCGGCACTGCGACTGCGGGCGGCACTGCGACTGCGGGCGGCACTGCGACTGCGGGC
>JAACJQ010000314.1 GCA_016879935.1 Archangiaceae bacterium
CAGAAGGGAACCGCGCAGGGCATCAAGAACGCAGTGCGCTTCTTCCTCGGCATCGACATCGTGGCCATCACCGCGTTCAACGCCGACGCGCTGGTGCTCGGCGAGTCACTGCTCGGAGTCGACTGGGTGCTCGGCCCCTCGGACCGCTTCGCAAAGTACGCGTTCAACGTCGTCGTCGCGCGCACTCTCACGCCAACCGAGCGAAAGCACCTGCGCGCCATCGTCGAGTACCTGAAGCCGGCGCACACCCACTTCGTGGACCTCGTCGAGCCGTTCCCGCCAGTCGTGCCAGACCATTGGGAGTTGGGAATCAGCGACCTCGGCGACACCTCCTGGCTCCACTGACGCAAGTAATTTCAAAGCCTTGAGATCCATGGACCTCGGATGTCAGTGTCGCCTCATATCTTACATGCACCCACAAAGGAGGGTGCATGAGGCGACAGAGCAAGAAGGAAGTCCCCACTGGTCCCGCGCTGAGGGGTGAGCAGGTCAGCGAGTTCTGGGTCTGGCTTTGGTCGAGGCTCGATGGGCTCGAGCGGAGCGGGCGACAGGCGGAACTCGATGAAGCGCGGCGACTCGCCGTGGCTCTCGACCGCTCGGTAGAGCATCAAGCTGGCTTCGATTACCCGAGCGCTCGCTTCACGCGGGACCAAAGCCCCGTGTCCACCGCGCTCTTGGGTCACTACGTGCTGACGAGGATCGAGCGGCAGGCAGACGACACCGAGGAGGCGCGAGGCCGGCTCGAGTTGCTCAACGCCGCCGCTGCTCTTCTCGGCCAGCTTCTGCACCTGGACTTCAGCAAGCAGCCCGAACACTTCGAACGCCTCGGGATCGGAATCGGGAAGCGCAGTGTCTTCCGTCCCGAGGTCCGAGAGGGCATCACGATCGAGTCCTTGGACGAGGGGCCCACGTTGCCCGCAGAGCGAAAGGTCAGAGACGAACAGGCGCGCCTCGCCTTCGAGGCTCGGTGGAAGGCGATGCGCGACAGACCCAGAGCGCGACGGCAACTCGGCGAGGTGACGCGATGAACCGCGAGCACGCGCTCCGGTTTCTGACCGCGCTCACCGCCAGCAGAGTGACGACCATCGGCTTGGAGGTTCAGCCGACTGAGCACTCGACGCTCATGGCGAGGACGCTGCGAACCTTCATCGACGTGTTCCCGGAAGGGCGCGCAGATGAGCTCGTCTACGAGCGCCTGGGCCGACCCGCGGACCCCTCCCGGCTCGCCTCTTTCATCGCAGAGGTCGATGCGTTGAAGGGTTTTGGACGGGCAGGCGAGACCGCGACGCAGTCACACTTTCGCGGCATCGCCTTCCTTCTCGAAGGAGCCCAGCGGCCGCTCGAACACAAGCCGCCCGAGACACCGCGCGTCGTTCCGCGGCCCTCGAGTCGCCAGGCCCTCTGGTGCGTCTCCGCGGTCGAACGCCTCGCTTGGCCTGAGGGCCTCTCCTCCGAGGAGCGCAGCCGACTGAGGTCCGAAATGAAAGAGGTCATCGCAGCATGGGCCGAAGAGGTGCACCTCGCGACCGAAGATGGGAGGTGTCCCGACTGCGCCAACGGCTACCTGCAGGAACTCGACGCGACTGCGCACGTCATGGCCTGTACCGGTCACCCCGCCATGGCCCAGCTCGAGGCCGTCCGCGTCGCTGCGCAGATCGGTGGAGCGGAGCTCGCGTCGGACGATGTCCACCTTCTCCTCCCTGCCCCATCCCGTTCCGCGTACGGAAGCGATTGGGAGGCCGCCGACGCCCTCGCATTTCTTCTCGAATCGCCAGCCCAACGTGGTGCACGCCGCCGACAACCAGAGCACCCGGTCGCCTTGCTCTCCCGTGTCGGCAAAGAGTGGGCACACTTCGTGGACCGCACGACCGACCCATGCCCTTGGTGCGGCGCGGTCCTTCCCCTCGCGCAGTTCCACAGCCACCTTCGGTCTTGCGACCATCACCCTGCCGCGCAGGCAGCGCAGCGCATCCGAAGTTCTCACCCTGTCCCCATCGGTCTCGAGAGGGTGCTGCTCGCCAGACTGAGCGCCCGTCGGGAACTGGCACTGCTCAGCCAGGCCAGCGAGAGGTTCGACGCAGACATGGGCTGGGCCGGCGAAGCTGGGTACTCGGACAAGTACTCCGAGGCCCCCTGGCGCGCGGCAATTGAGCGGGCCGGAAAGCACCTCGGCCTGCCCGAGCGCACCCCTCAGTTCCCCCGCCCGGAAGGCTCCTCAGTTCGCGAATCAATGACGAGGCTGCTCTCTCCGGCGCCACAGCCGCGCGACGTGACGATCTCCGACATCGCCACCATCCGAGCGGCTGATGTGCAGTTCGAGGACTGGGTCAGCACCATCGGCTTCGCGACCACTTGTCCCGCGTGCCGCCGCAAAGGGATTCCGAAGGCCGACCTCGCCGCCCATCTCGAGGAGTGCCCGCTCCACCCTGCAGTCCGCTCAGCTCGCGGGGTCGCGGCGCTTCGGCAAGTCCGCGAAGGCGTCGACGTTCCGCCGCTTCTGCTTGGCGAGTACAACCCCGAGGACTACCGCGACCGGCTCAGCGACTACCTTCGCGGCAAACGAGCGGAGACCCTCGCGACGCTCTACGAGTTCGAGGCGTCGGAGCTGTCGAAGGACCAGGCGGCAGACCTGCTTCGTTTCGTGCGGAACTGGGAAGAACTTCAACTCGTCGCGGCGCGCTCGCCCTGCCCGTGGTGCGGCGCAGCCGATCGCAGCGCAGAGCACCTGATGGTCTGCGTGAAGCACCCGGCCATCAGCGATGCGCAGCCTCGAAGTCAGCTTGAAGCGCTCGCCCTCCAACTCCAATTCGAGGCCGACCAATGCGCGGTTCGATTGGCGCGACTGCACGAGGCCTGCAAAGCGTTCTGGAACGGCATGAGTGACGGCGACGACGGGAAGTCCATCTCCAACCCCAGGATCGAGGCGATGTGGAGCGAGGCGCAACAAGAGGCACGCGACCTCCTGGCGACCATCAAGGAGCGTCCCTCAGTCGGCACGTAGCGAGCTTTGTCCTCGGCGCTGGTCCACGACCTTCGCCGAGAACTCAATGCCCGGATCGCACGTCCTGCTCGTCTACCGAAACACCGCGAAGGCCAGTTCGCTCGGCAGCGCGATCGGTCTTGGGGTCAACGCGCTCCACTCGGTTCGTGTGCTGCGTCGCGCGGGCATCGAGGTGGACGCGACAGCGGCGGGCGAGCCACCTGACGTTCACCGGGCGCTCGCTGCGCGGCCGACGGTGACTCACTGCGTGCTCGAGGCGCCGTGGGTCAGCCGCGCGCCGATGCTCGAGTTGCTCCACGCGTTTCCCCATGTGCACTTCCTCGTGCGGAGCCACTCGCAGATCGCCTTCCTCCAGGTGGAGCCATCGGCGATTCAGTTGCTCCGCGAACTCCTGGTGCTCCAGGAGAACTTCCTCAACCTCACCGTCGCGGCGAACAGCCTCGAGCTGAAGCACTTCTTCGAGACCGCGTACGGCGGCCACACGCTGTACCTCCCGAACCTCTACGACCTCGAGCGCGTGCACCGTCGCCGCGGCCGCGAGCACGCTCATCGGCTCCTCAGGGTCGGCAGCTTCGGCGCGCTCCGGCTGCTGAAGAACCACACGACGGCGGCCGCGGCGGCGCTCATGCTCGCTCGCAAGCGGGACTGCGACCTCGAGTTCTCGGTGTCGGTCGAGAACGACACGATGGGCGGAGGCGCGGTGCTCGACGCACTCCGGAAGATGTTCACCGGCCTCCGCTGGGTGCGGCTGGTCGAACACCCGTGGCAAGACTGGGCGAGCTTCCGGCGAACGGTCGGAGGGATGGACCTCTGCCTCCAGGTCTCGATGACCGAGACCTTCAACGTCGCGACAGCCGACGCGGTCGCGGAGGGAGTGCCCTCGGTGGTGAGCCCCGCCATCGAGTGGGCGCCCGACTACTGGAAGGCCGACCCCGACCGCCTCGACGACATCGTGCGCATCGGTGGCGCGTTGCTCTCGTGCCCCGACGCAGCGGAAGACGGGCTCGCCGCACTCTCGTGCTTCACCGAGGACGCCGTGCGCCGCTGGCTCGACTACCTGTCTGGGCCTCCGGGACGCCACGTTCGCGCCGCGTAGCGCATTGTCAGGCCGTCCCACCTTGCGCCGTCGAGGACCTTGGTTATGGTTTCCGTCATGAGCCGCGCTGAACATTGCCGCCGACATTGCTGCAGCTGATTCGTCGCTCCTCCTCCACCACTACTGCATCGTCCGGCGCGACGTTCCCCTCGGGGTTCAATTCGCCCAGCTGATTCATGCGGCGGGAGAATCGTCTCCCGGCTCGCTGCCTCCCGGCACGCACGCGGTTGCCCTTCACGCCGACTCCGAATCGGAGTTGCTGCGTGTCGAAGCCCGCCTCGCCGAAGCGGGGCTTCCTTTTGTCGCCGTTCGAGAACCCGATCCGCCCTGGGGTGGCGCGTTGATGGCCATTGGCCTCCGCCCGCTTCGGCGGTCCCCCGAACTCCGCAGGTTGCTCTCACGCCTGCGGTTGGCCGGACCGTCGCTCACCCACACCACAGGAGAACCACGATGAAACTCGACCTCACTCGATGGCGGGAGGCGCTCGTGCGCTTCGAAGCCGAACTCAAGCACTTGAAGAACCAGCGTCGACAACCTCGCGCTCCTCGCGAGTCGTTCAACTACGCGCCGCTGCTCCTCGCCAAGGCGGAGGTCACGCGGCTTTACTGCCTGCGCAGGCACCTCAAGGGAAAGCTCCACGCCACGGGTCAATTGTGGTGCGTGCGGAGCGTGTCGGGGCGAGCGTACGTGCAGGTGCACCCCACAACTGACCTCGCCACACAGGAAGCGTTGGTGCGCTCAATCGATGGCTGGATGGAGTCGGTCGTCGTCCAGGAGGAAGCCGTCGTCCAGCCTGCAGCGCCGACGACTGGGTAAGGTCCTCGCTGAAGGCTCCGTAGCTCCAATGGCAGAGCGCCCGGAGTAATGACCCGGGAGGTTGCGGGTTCAAGTCCCGCCGGGGTCACTCCCCACATCCAGTCCCCTTCGGCCCGCGCGCGGCGCTTTGGAACCACGCGCATGGCCGACAGGCTCGACTACTACTTCCGGCAGCGCGTTACCGAGGCCGAGCTCGACCTCGGCTTCAGCCTGCTCGAGAAGGCGCTCCACAACCTCGCGGCCGACCTGCGCATCTACGGCGTCGTCTC
>JAACJQ010000315.1 GCA_016879935.1 Archangiaceae bacterium
CGGACCCGACGCGGAGAGCACGGACCCGACGCGGAGAGCACGGACCCGACGCGGAGAGCACGGACCCGACGCGGAGAGCACGGGCCCGACGCGGAGAGCACGGACCCGACGCGGAGAGCACGGACCCGACGCGGAGAGCACGGGCCCGATGCGAAGAGCACGGATCCGACACACGGATCCGACGGGAGAGCACGGATCCGATGCAGCACGGATCCGACGCAGAGAGCACGACCACCAGCGACGAAGCGCTTCAGGGACGCGCGAAGTCGACTCGCCCATTCACATGCAACTCAGGGCGCACGAAGCCACCATCAGGCAGCGCGTTGAGGTGACACGCTCCACAGTCGGTGCGGTTCACGTGCGGCAGGGGAGGCGGAGCTCCGTGGCACGAGTCGCACTGCCGCTGCGACCCGTCGACCTGCGTCCACTTCGGAGCCGTCTTCGTTCCACCACCCGAGTTCGGCGTGCCGATGAGGTGCGAGACGTCGTGACAGCCATTGGTGCACGTCGCGGTCGCCGGCGTGTAGCTGGCCATCGCAAAGTTGCTGGTCGCCACGCCCTGGAAGCGCACGTCGTTGACGCCGTTGATGTGGCCCTGCGCGATGACGGCGGCCGGCACCACGTGACACTCCGCGCACGCCACCTGCCGCGCCAACCCACGCCCGACGAGGTGGGCCTGATGCGCGCCGACTCCAGCGCGCGTCGTGTCGGCGCTGCCAGAGAGGTCGTTCGGCGGAGCGCCCGACATGCTCGTCGCATTGCCGTGGCAGCCGTTGCACGCCATCGGCTGGTTCTGGTTCACCACGCCGTTGACGTGCGTGCCGCGCGCGAGCTGCCCGTTCTCGGCCGGGTGACAGAGAATGCACAGGTTCTGCTGCGTCACCTGCGGGTGCGGCAACGCCGGCGGTGCGCCGTGGCAGGAGCTGCAGCTGATGCCCGCGTCGGCCGTGTTCCACTCGGGGGAGCGCGGCACACCGGCATCTCCGACGCCGTGGCAGCTCGTCGCGCAGGTGCGCGTCGCGGCGTCGTACTTCACCGCAGGCAGCACCTCGGCGGCGCCTCCGTTCGGGTGCGTCGACGTGAAGACCATCGTCGGAACGACGTGACAGGTGGCGCAGTCGACGGGCTTGCTCCACTTGCCGCCCGAGACGTGCGCGGTGTGCGCGCCGACGCCCACGTTCGTCACGTCGGTGCCGCCATCGAGCGAGCGGGGAGGAACGCCGGCGTCGTTCGCGCCGTGACACGCGCTGCACGAGGCCTCGTTGCGTTGAACGATGCCGTCGACGTGCAGCTGCGCGGCGTGAATGCCCTGCGCGTCGTACACCTCGGCGTGACACACCTCGCACGCGGCGTACTGCGGGTGCGGCGCCTTCGGCGGCAACGTGTGACAGCTGCCGCACGCCTCGTCGGAGGTGCGCGGGCGAGTCCACTTGCCAGACACCGGGCCGTGGCAACCGGAGTTGGTGCACTGGCGCGTTCCGAGGTCCCACGCGGGCGAGAGCCCACCGTCTCTCGTCGCGATGGCGCCGAACGTCAGCTGCGTCTTGCCGTCGTTGTGGCCGGCCGACTCCGCGGTCTCGGGCACCTTGTGACACTCGACGCAGGCCACCACGCCGTGCGTCTTCGACGCGGTGAGGTGCTCGGCGTGCGCTCCGACGCCGGGGTACGAGACGGCCGTGTTGCCGAACGTGTCGCTCGGCGGAGCAGCTCTCGTCACCTCATCACCCGTGCGCGTGGAGTCGCCGTGACAGCGCACGCACTGGTTGTCGGGCCGGGGCCCGGGCTCCCTCGGAATGAAGCAGGCCGAGGTGAGGCAGAGAATCGTCAGAGTCCACGCGTGCCGGCTCACAGCGAGCCTCCGTGACAGGCCGAGCACTCGGCGTTGGAGAGAGGCGCGGTGCTGCGCCAGCCAGCGGGGTGCGGGGTGCCGCCCGTGCCGCCCACCTTGTGACAGCGCACGCAGTTGCTGGCGGCGCCCTGGTCGTGACACGCCGCGCACGAGGCGATGTTGCGCCGCGCCGCCAGACCGTGACCGTTGCGCGCCAGCCCGAGCCCGCTCGCCCACTGCGCCGGGTGAATGCCCTCGGCTCCAGCACGTGAAGGCGAGACGCCGCGCGCCACGTGGCACGCATCGCATTCGGTCTTCGCGTGGCACGTCACGCAGCTGCCCGGCTGGGAGTCGGCCTCGAGCGCATGCCGCGTCAGCCAGTCGAAGCGGTGCACCAGCTCACGGTCGATGGCCTCGGGGTTGCGCTGCGCGGGAGACGACGGCCGCGTGGTGTCGTGGCAGCTGTCGCACGTCGTCTGCGAGTGGCACGTCTCACAGCCAGCCGGGTTCGCGCGCGCCTCCTGGCCGTGCCGCTTCATCCACGCGGCGTCGTGCCGCAGGAACGAGGCCGGCATCAGCGTCTTGAGGTCGGTCTCCTTGTGGCAGTTGGTGCAGGTGCCCTCGTCGAACTGCTTCTTGTGCTCGTGACACGACAGGCACGTCGCCATCGGCGGGAAGAGCGGGTCTCCGCCGGCGACGCCAACCGCGCCCGCGTGGCAGTTCACGCACTGGCCCTTGATGGTGGGCATCTTCAGGTGCGGGTCGTGTTTGAACTGAATCGACTTGCCGGCGGGCAGCGTCGCCACGGCCGGACGAATCGAGTTCGCGTACACCTCGTTCGAGTCCTTGTGGCAGCTGACGCACGCGGTGACCTGCGGCTGCTTCCACTGGTCCTTCTTCGTCTCGTCGCCCTGGTGGCACGACGCGCACGAGAGGCAGGCCTTCTGGCCGGCACCGCCACACTCGAGCTCGGCGAGGTGCTGCCGGTGGGGGAACCGCGTCAGCAACCCGCGCGCACACGCCGAGATGAGCAGCGCCACGGCGAGGAGGAGCATCGCTCGCTTCGTCATGGCCGGCCTCCCGTCGAGTTCGGTTCGAGCTCGACGACGAGACGACCCAGGCCCTGCACCTCGAAGGCGGCGTACGGCGTCGACATCAGCGTGGTGGAGAGCATCGTGCGCAGCCACGGCGTGATGGCCCACTCACAGCTCGCGATACCCGTGAGCGATGACGAGACGCCGTGAATGGGCGCGTCATACACGTAGAGCGAGCTGTCGAGGGCTCCCGTGATGGTGGAGGTGGCGCGATAGCGGGCGCCGAGGCGGCCCTGCGTGTAGCCCTGCGTGCCCATCATCACGCGCGCGACCTCGGCCTGCACCAGCCAGCGCTCGTCGACGTCGGGAATCCACTTCGCTCTCGCGAGCCCGCGGCCACCGGGGCGGTCGCCGTCGTACACCTGCCCCGCGCCACGGCCCGTCAGCGTGAGGCGCCACGGCAGCTGCACCGTCAGCTCGGCGCCCAGCTCGTGCCACGACGCTCCACCGAAGGCGGCGAGAATGCTCGTCTGGGGCAGCAGGAGCGACGGGCTCTGGTACGAGTAGTCGACCGACGCGGTGGCGAAGCGCCAGCCCGTCACGTCGGCCCACACCCGCGCCTCCGAGAAGCCCAGCGAGTTCACGTCGAAGGCGGCGCGCGCGCCGAGGCCCATCCAGTCGACAGGCTGGCTGCCAACGTCGGCGCTCACCACGCGGTAGGCCACGCCGATGTCGTCGTGCTGCTCGTGAAAGGCGAGGGAGCCACGAATCGTCTGGCCGTAGCGAACTCCCGCGCGGGCTCCGACGAGGAACTGGCCGGCGCGGTTCTGCGCTTCACGCAGCCGTGGGTCTTCGAGCGCTTCACCGATGGAGCCCAGCACCCACGCGCCCCGCGGCAGGGTCCAGCGGGGCAGCGCGACGAAGCCGGCGTAGGCGTCGAGGTCGAAGTGGCCGAACGTCGCTCCACCCGAGACACCGTCGAAGCGCACGTAGCGGGCCGAGCCCGGCCACGTCACCTGCCGGCCCAGCTTCACGCGCCATGGACCGCTCCGGTACTGCGCCCAGGCCGTGGTGACGTCTCCGTCTCCCAGCAAGCCGTCGCGCGGCCCGACCCGGCCCCACGCCGCCACCTCACCACTCACGGTGTCGGGAGCGCCCGGCAGGTCCATGCCTCCAAAACGAAGGAAACCGGTCGTCGTGAACGGCAACGCGAGCGGCATCGGCGCCACCACGCCGGGACCCCCCGGGAGCAACGCCTGCTGAAACGCCTGCGCCTGGAGCGTCGCTCTCGCGTCGACCCACGTCGGCACATCAGCCAGAGCCGAGGCCGACATCAGGCACGCTACTACCGCGCCCTTCGACGGCACCGCTCGCCTCCACAACCTGTCTCTGCCCAGCCGACGAATCACGGGTGCCCTCGAATCTCGAAACCCTTGTAGACAAGATCCGTTCTCAGCCACGAACGCGTCGAAAGCGGTCTCTCCGACGCACTTGCTGCGGGGTCGTCTTTTCCAGCCGCAGAAATTGCAGAATGTCAGTGTCGTGTCAGCTTGATCAGCACTTGGTACAGCCGACGCACGGTCGCTCGAACCGGAGACTCTCTTGATGAACAGCTCGACCCGCTTGTCCCCCCGAAGCGCACCTCTGCGGCTGATTCTGCTGAGCGCCGCCCTCGTCGTCACGGCCTGTCAGGGCCCGGCAGGTCCCGCCGGCCCGCAAGGCCCGGTTGGAGAGACGGGAGGCGTCGGCGGTACCGGCCCGGCGGGCTCGACGGGCGCCATGGGCCAGCCCGGTCAGAATGGGCAGAACGGCACCAACGGGCAGAACGGCACCAACGGCATGAACGGCCAGCAGGGCCCTGCCGGAGACGCGGGCCTCAACGGCCGTGACTTCCGCTTCAGCGGGCCGGGCCTCGTCGTCACCGTGCTCGACGCGGGCGTGGTCGACGGAGGCGCGGTGGTCGACGTGAAGCTGGCCGACAGCACCGGCCGCGCGCTCGACCGCACGGGCACCATCACCGAAGGCGCGGTCAGCCTCTCGTTCGTGCTCGGCTACCTCGAGGAGCGCAGCGACGGCCTGCCGCTCCAGTACGTCTCGTACACGAAGCGCAACGTCACCTTCGACGGCGGCACCTTCGTGCAGAACTCGTCGGAGTCGAACGGCACGTGGACCGAGCTCGACCTCGGCACCTACCGCTACCAGTTCTCGACGCCCATCGCGGTCGGCGCCAACGCGGGCAAGACGCACACCCTCGGCCTCTACGCGACCCGCACCTCGCAGAACGTTCGCTACGTCGACAACACGCTCTTCCACTTCCGCCCCGACGGCCAGCCCGTCACCAAGGTGCGCGACATCGTCACCGACCAGGCCTGCAACTCGTGTCACACGCGGCTCGAGGCGCACGGCGGGGCGCGGCGCGAAGTCGGCCTCTGCATTCTCTGCCACACCAACACCAACGACATCGACCCGGAGTCGGGCAACACGTTCGACTTCAAGAAGATGATTCACAACATTCACGCGGGCCCGAAGCTCGAGAGCGTCGACGCCGGCACGCAGTACGTCTTCGTCGGCTTCAACAACGCCGTCAGCAACTTCTCGAACGTGCGCTACCCGGGCAACCTGAACGCCTGCGAGAACTGCCACACCGGCACGCAGGGCGACCGCTGGAAGACGAACCCCAGCATTCAGAACTGCGCGGGCTGCCACGACCGCACCTGGTTCACCGACACCTCGCCGCCGCCCAACTGGTACCTGCACCTCGGCGGCGTGCGCACCGACGCGCAGTGCAACATCTGTCACACGACGGGCTCCATCGCGCCCATCGAAGACAAACACGCGGCGCCCAACCACGACCCGCGCGGCGTGCGCGTCACCGCGAACATCATCTCGATGCCCACCACCCCGCCCGGCACCCGGCCCACCGTCACCTTCGGCGTGAACGTGAATGGCCAGCCCCGCGACGTGCTCGCCTCGCGCCTGAGCCGCCTGCGCTTCGTCTTCGGCGGGCCGAACTCCGACATCGCGCGCTTCACCTCGGAGACCGCCGAGACGGCCGCTGACTGCGCGGTGCTCACCGACGGCGGCGCCTGCCTCGAGCGCCTCGACGCGGGCGTGTTCCGCTACCGCGCGCTCAACCCGATGGCCCTCACCGACACGGGCAGCTTCACGCTCGGCATGGAGGTCTGCGCCAACAACGACGCCGGCGTTCGCTACTGCGCGGTGAACCCGGTCGCCGCCTTCGCCGTCACCGACGCCACGGCCGTGCCCCGCCGCAAGGACGTCACGCTCAACCAGTGCAACGCCTGCCACCAGAACCTCGCGGCGCATGGCGGCTCACGCACCAACACCGAGCACTGCATCGTCTGCCACGGCGGCAACCTGGTCGAGAACGCGGTGACGCCCATCGACGGCGGCTCGGTCACCGCGCCTGCGGCGAACTTCAAAGACCTCGTGCACCGCATTCACGCGCAGGCCGAGTACCCGTCGCCGCTCAACAACTGCCAGAAGTGCCACACCGCCACGGCGTACTCGCTGCCGCTGCCGTCGGGCCTGCTGCCCTCGCGCAGTGAGGTGCGCACCTGCAACCTCGCGCTGCCCGATGGTGGGGCGAGCGTGCCTGCCGACGGCGGCCTCTCGTGTCTGCCCGGCGCGGTGGCCGTCACGCCCGTCTTCGAGCAGCCGACCTCGGCCGCCTGCACGGGCTGCCACCTCAGCGTCGCCGCCTCTGCGCACGCGATGCTCAACACCACCGCGTCGGGCCTCGAGGCCTGCGCCGTGTGCCACGCAGCCGGAAGGACTGCTGGAGTCGATACCGTTCACGCGGTATCGCCCTGACCGCCATGGGGAGCGCATTCACGCCATTCGGAGCCCTGACCATCGCCGCAGCTGCGGTGGCCGCCATCATTCTGCTTCACCACCTCATCGCGAGGCCGGCCCTCACCGCCGTCACGCGCATGCGGCTGTTGCTGGGGCTGGCGGTGTTCCCCTTCCTCGCGGCCGTGGCCAGCACCGGCTCGGGCATGCACCGCACGACGGAGCGTGAGTTCTGCGGCTCCTGCCACGTGATGGAGACGCACCTGTCGGACCTGGAAGACCCGAAGAGCCTGGGCCTCGCGGCGCGGCACGCGCGCAGCCCCATCATCGGGCCGACCGCCTGCTACACCTGCCACGCCGACTACTCGATGCTCGGGTACCCGCTCACCAAGCTCAACGGCATGATGCACGTGTACCACTACTACCTCGGTGGCTACCGCAACTGGAGCCTCGAGCAGTTTCACGCCGAGGTTCGCACCGCCAAGCCGTACCCGAACCAGAACTGCAAGCAGTGCCACTCGGGCACGCTGGCGTCGTTCACCAACATCAAGGAGCACGCCTCGCTCGCCGAAGAGCTCGACCAGAACAAGGTCTCGTGCGCGTCGGCCGGCTGTCACGGCGTGGCGCACCCGTTCAGCAAGACGAAGGAGGAGCTGAGCAAATGATCAACCGCTTCCTCCGCCTGCTGGCCCGCTGGCCCACCGAGCGCGCGCTCCGCATCGCCTGCATTCTCGGCCTCATCGCGCTGGCGATGATGGTGACGGGTGTGTTCCTGGGTACGCCGATTCCCGTCGTCGCCGCCATGTCGGTGGCGCAGGGCTTCGGGGTGTTCGCGTGTCTGTTGTTCGGTCTCTCCATCGCCGCTGACGTGGCTGGCCGCCGCCCGTGACCTCGCGCCGCTTCATCACGTCGTTCGTCTTCGTCCTGGCCGCGGGCTGTGGCGTGTTGCCGCCGCCTCCCGACGCGGGGCTGATGAACGTTCCCCTGTCGTACCGGCTGGCGAAGGCCGCGCCCGGGCACCAGACGCACCTCACCATCAAGGGTGAGAAGCAGGTGTACTGCCGCGACTGTCACGCGGTGACCGACGCGGGCTTTCACGCGCCTCCGGCCGACCTCTGCGCCTCGTGCCACAAAGACCAGGTCAAGCAGCACCACCCGCTCGATGCCGGCGTCGACCTCAGCTGCCTCACCTGCCACCCCTTCATGGCGAAGACGCTGCCCACGCGCTTCGAGAAGTGGATGTGCTTCGACTGTCACCAGAAGCCGCAGGGCGAGAAAGACCGCATTCCTGCCATCGCGGTGCACAAGTCCGAATGCCAGGAGTGCCACCGCCCTCACCAGCAGCCCTTCACGCTCGCGGCAGAGTGCACCCAGTGCCACGACGTGACGCTGAAGCACGGCGCCAAGGGCGACACGCTCGCCGAGAAGTGCATGAACTGCCACGAGCACCACACCGAGGCCGTGAAGGCGTCGGGCATGTGCGTGACGTGTCACATGAAGCCCGAGATGACGGCGAAGGCGCGCGTCGCCCAGGGAGCCCTCTTCGACAAGGGCCACACCGGCTGCGGCAGCTGTCACACGGCCCACACGTTCGACCACAACGTCGTCAAGCCGTGCACGAGCTGTCACCAGAACCAGCGCGTGGTGGGCGCGAAAGACCACGACGCCTGCATCGACTGCCACAAGCCGCACCAGCCGCGCGCGGCGCCGGTCGACTGCAAGAGCTGCCACAACAAAGAGGTCGTGAAGCACCCGAAGTCGAAAGAGGGCCAGACGTGCATCGGGTGTCACCCGGTTCACGAGAAGGCCATGGGCGAGAAGCTGGCGGTGGCGTGCACGAACTGCCACACGAAGGCGCCCTTCGACGCAAAGGTGATTCACGCCGAGAAGGTGCAGTGCGCCGACTGTCACGAGCCGCACGAGGCGAAGCCGACGTCGCTGCGTGAGTGCAAGAGCTGTCACGACACGCGCTTCGTCGAGGTCGCCCGCATCAAGGACCCGAAGGGCCACCGCGAGTGCAAGGGCTGCCACGAGAACCTGCCGCACGGGCTCGCGGGCCAGAAGCCGTGCCTGTCATGTCACGAGAAGCGCAAGCCGCCGCAGGCTGGCCACACCGACTGCAAGAGCTGCCACGAGAGCCACTCGGGCGCGGTCATCAAGACGTGCAAGCAGTGTCACGAGGTGGCGAAGCTGCCGGGCCTGCACCAGGAGAAGGAGCACCAGCAGTGCGAGAAGTGCCACACGCCGCACACGCCAGACCCGGGCCGCGGGCCGGCGACGTGCAAGTCGTGTCACAAGGCGCTCAAGCTGGAGCAGCACCCGACGCCGCCGACGCAGTGCTCGGGCTGCCACCTCTTCCTCGATGCGAAGCCGGGGCGTGACGGCGGGCAGTGACGACAGGGAGCCTTCGGGTTCCCGAGTCGAGTTCCGCACGGTCGTGATGGTGGTCGTCGGCGTCGTGACGCTGGCGATGGTGGGGCTCGTGCTGGTGATGCTCGACCCCGACCGTCGATGGACGCCGAAGGTTCACTTCCGCCCGGTGCTGGTCGACGGCGTGCTGCACCTCGAGCGCTGCGGTGCCTGGTCTGGAGCGCGGCGGTGGTGGTGCTTCATCGACGTCGACTCGGTGAGCGAGTTCGAGTTCGACGTCGATGGTGACCAGCGCTCCGACGTGAGGGCCCTCTTCTGGGACGGCCGTCGCCCCGGGCGATGCATCGACCTGCGGCCCAACCGGCGGTTCAGCGCGCTCGACTCGGCCAGCTGTTGTTGTCTGCAGATTGGCTGCGCCGACTTCGACGCGGCCACCTGCCAGGGCCGCGCGCCGTGAGCGATTGGCCCTTCACTTGCGCTCGACGACCAGCTCGTTCGACACCAGCCTGACGTCGTCTTTCGAGAAGTGATTCGTCGTCTCGTAGTGAATGACGAGGGTGCCCTGCCTCGGCACCGTGAACGACTTCGAGAGGTCGACGACGACCGAGAACGTCTTGCCCGGCTTCACCTTGATGAAGCTGTCGGGTGGCGCGCGCTTGGCCATCTCTCCGCGGTACGGCACCTCAACGCCACCTGCGGTGACGCTGAAGACCGAGTTCGAGAGCTCACCATCGGAGCAGACACTCGGCTCGTCGAGCTCGAGCACCTGCTTGCCCGGGTTGGGAATCGTGAGCCGAACCTTGAGCGGCTCGGCCGAGACGAGCTCGACCTGCGCGGGCCACTGGCTGCCTCGCTCCTTCTCGCGAACCGACACCTGATGCGTGCGCTTCTGCTCGTCGACGATGGTGAGGCGCTCGTTCGCCGCGTCGTGCGTCATCGAGGCGAAGAACACCTGCCCGTCTTCGCGACCTGCGACGAGGCGCTGAGGGAAGACCTGCGTGACGAAGAAGAGCTCTCCGGACTTCGTCGAGCGCGCGAAGAGGTAGCCGGGAAACGCGACGTCCTGCTCGTAGCGCACGAGCCCGACGACGACGGGCGCGACGGTGGGTGGCTTCGTTCGGCTCGACGACTTCATGGGTGGCTCCTGCGCGAAGGCCGAGGTGGCGACGAGGGCGACGGCGATGAGGGTTCGCACCAGCGTCACGGTAGTCGAAGCGGTCACTCGTCGACGCGAATCACGCGCAGGCCCTGGTCTTCCGAGCCCGTCGACAGCACCGGCGTCGGCCCAACACCGAACAGCCGCATGTTGCGCTCGAGGTCTCCGCGCAGGCGCTGCCAGGTCGAAGGCTGTGCGCCGCTCGAGTCAGCCACGTGCAGCTCGGAGACGTCGCTGCCGACGTTCAACCCGAAGCGATAGATGAGCCAGAGGCGGCGCTTCGAGTCGAGGTGCACCTGCGGAACGCCGACGATGGAGTTGCCGTTCGAGTCCATCGGCAACGTCACCCCTTGCAGGTCGCCCTTCACCACGAGCACGGGCTCGGTGGCACCGGCGCTGAACCGCCACACCTCGTGGTTCGCCGTCGCGATGAGCACGGAGTCGCCGTCGCCGACCAGGGTCGTGTCCTGCTGACAGGCGCGGTAGTCGGGGTGCGATGGGCGGAACAGGGTGTGGGTACACGGCACGCGCTCGACCATGCGTTTGCCGTCGCGGTCGGCCTCGAAGAGCCCCTTGTTCGCGGGGCGCATGAAGACGCTGCCAGCACCCGTCATCACGGTCTCGGTGCCCGCCGGGAGCAGGTCGTACGCGAGGTTCTCGGTCGTCCACGTCGTACCGGCCGCGTCCCACTTCGAGAGGAGCACGTGGGTCGTCGACGAAGACACGCTCCAGAAGACGCCGTTCTTGTCGCGACCGAGCAGCGTGCCCGACGGTGGCGCGTTGACGATGGGGTCGAGCAGCGTGAAGCCCGTCGCCGATTCGATGGCGACTCCGGCGTTGTTCGACAGCAGC
>JAACJQ010000045.1 GCA_016879935.1 Archangiaceae bacterium
AACTTCCTCGCGCGCTTCGACGAGCAGGGCCAGCACGTCTGGAGCATCGTCATCGACGAGAAGCCCGACGCGCTCACCTTCGACCCGTCAGGAGGGCTCGTGAGCGGCGGCGTCTGCCCGGGCGGCGCGAAGCTGGGCGGCACGGCGCGCACCACCGCGTCGGGTCCGTGTGTCATTCGTTACGACGGCCAGGGCGTGTTGCAGTCGGGCACCTCGTGGCCGGGCACCGCAACGCTCTCGAGCGTCGCCACTGCGTCGACCGGAGACATCGCCATCGGCGGCTCGGTGAGCGGCGCCTTCACGCTCGGCACGGCGCTCCCGAGCCGCGGTGGTTCGAACGACGTCTACGTCGCGGTGCTCGGCTCGAACGGCCAGCCGCGCTTCGCCAAACGCCTCGGAGGCATCGCCGATGACACGCTCGGTGGCGTCGCCTTCGACTCGATGAACCGCCTCGTCGTCGCCTTCTGGGTGCGCGGCCCGGCCACCATCGAAGGGCTGCGCGGCACCGCCGCCAACTTCCAGTGGAGCACCTTCGTGCTGCGCTACGACGCCGCAGGCACCTTCGTCGACGGGCGTGTCTTCAACTCCACGGGAGGGACGGCCTCGACGAAGGGCCTCACGCGCGCCGCCGATGGCCGGCTGCTGCTCTCGGGCTCGTTCTCGGGAACGCTCGACCTCGGCACGGGGAGCCTCTTTGCGGGCGCGGGGCTCTCGGCCTTCGAGTTCGTCGCGGCGCTCGACCCGACGACGCTGGCCACCACGCGGGTGATGACGGGCCGGGGCTTCATTCGCAACGCGGTCGGCAGCAGCGACGGCTCCCCCTTCGTCATCGCCGAGAGCTATTCCAGCACCGACTGGGGCGGCGGCACGCTCGTCGGTGACACCGCCACCTTCGCGGCCACCAGCACGGTGTTGGTGCGGTTCGACCCGCAGGGCCGGCATCAGTGGAGCAAGCTCATCGCCCGCGGCGTCGAGAGCGCAGTGACGGTGTCGTCGACCCAGGTGGTGGCCGCTGGAACGGGCAAGCCCATCGTCCCCACCTCTTCGGCCGGCAGCGGGAGCACGCTGTTTCTCGTTCGTTACCCGCGTTAGCCCCCGAAGCCGGTCCTTGCTCAATGACGGCCGTCGACTACTCTGAGACCCGACGTGGCGCAGGAAACCGAACTCGGCGGCTACCAGCTCGTGGGTCGTCTCGCAGTAGGCGGGATGGCAGAGGTCTATCAGGCCAAGCCGCGGCCCAACACGCAGCGCAGCCCGGGTGAGCCCGACGACGTCGTCATCAAACGGCTGCTGCCCAGCTACCGAAACGACGCCGCCTGGGTGAAGCAGTTCGTCGACGAAGCGAAGCTGACCGTTCGACTTCGTCACTCGAACATCGTGCGCACCTACCGATGCTTCAAGGCGGGCAGCGACTACCTCATGGTTCAGGAGCTCGTCGCCGGCCGCACGCTCCAGTACATGATGGATGCGTTCAAGCAGGCCGGGCAGCTGATGCCGCTCTCGGCGTCGACGTACATCGGCATCTGCCTGATGAAGGCGCTCGACTACATCCACCGCGCGAAGGTGGGCGAAGGCGGCGCCACCATCGTTCACCGCGACGTGAACCCGGCGAACATTCTCTTGAGTGTCGCGGGTGACGTGAAGCTGACCGACTTCGGTGTGGCCGAGGTCGAAGGCGTGATGCGTGGAGAGCAGGGCGCGCTGCGCGGCACCATCTCCTACATGAGCCCCGAGGCCGTGCTGGGGCAGGCCGTCGACCACCGCGCCGACATCTTCGCGGCCGGCACGATTCTCTGGGAACTCTTCACCGGCCAGCGCCTGTTCGCGGGCAACAACGAGATGGAGATGATGCACAAGGTTCGCGACTGCCGCGTGCCGTCGGTGCATTTCCACAACCAGGAAGCGCCCGACATGGCCGTCGCCATCGTTCGTCGCGCCACGCTGGCCGATCGCGCGCTGCGGTTCCAGACGGCGTCAGAGATGGCGAAGTCGCTCGAGGTGCTCGCGCGCCGCAACGGCTGGCCCACCACCGTCGACGCGCTGACGCCGCTGCTGGGCGGCTGAGTCTTCTTCGATGCGGCTCTGCCTCGTCGCCCTCGTCCTGCTCGTCGGCTGCACCCGCGTGCCCCGCGCCGACGTCGCGAGCGGCCTCGAGGTCTCGAACGTGACGCTCGCCTTCCCGAAAGAGGAGCAGGGTGACTTGTTCTTCGAGCTCGTGCTGCCGCGAGAGGTGGCGCGGGTGACGAGCCTTCGCTGGGAGCTGTGGCTGGGCACGCGCCGGTTCGCCGAGGGGGTCGTGCAGGCGCCCGAGGTGAGCACCGATGCGGGCGGCCGTCGTCGCGCGCGGGTGGAAGCGCCGCTCGTCTACAAGCACCTGGGCTGGCGTGAGGGCAGCACCTGGCTCGACGTCGGCGTGAAGGGTGACGTGCAGCCGTACGGTGCCGACGAAGGTGGCCGCATTCCGTTTCGGGTGCGCCGTGAGGTGCTGGTGACCGCTGCGCCGCAGCTCGAAGATCGCGTCGACTGATTCGCCGGGCGTGCGTCGGATCTGTCACGGCATCACTGCCAGTCGACGCTACGAGCTGCAGCTCAGTCGAGCCAGAACGGAGGCTGCGAGCAGAACGGCAATCACGACACCTGAAGCCTGGTTGCGACGAGACCAATGGCCCCAGCGCGGCACCAGCCAGTCTCTGTCGAGCACGCCAGGACCCGAAAGCCGAATCGAGACATCCCGGGCCAGCGTGGTCGGAGCGAGAACCCGCAGTTCGGTCGGCGACAACGATTCAGCAGACGAGAATCGGAAGACACCCGGTGTTGCGAGAATCGCGTCGACCACAGCTTTGGACCAGGCGTTGGTGCCGATGAGAATCGTGTCGACCCGTGTGCTTGGCGAGATGGTGACGTCGACTCCGTCGTCGAGCTTCCTTCGAATTCGGGCACACACGCTCTCGGCGGCGAAGACGACGCTGATTCTGCAGGCGAACCAGGCCATGCGTTTCCCGGGAGTCGAGATCCGCGTGAGGTCAACACACCGACAGACCCGGTTCCAACATGAAGTCGAGTTGGTCGCTCGACAGCTCGAGGCTGGAGCGCGCCGAGCGTCTGATCGTCTTCTCACTGATTCTGCAGCGCTTCGGCGAGCTGGCGATCGAGCGCCCGGCGCTGCTCGGCTTCTCTCGCTTCGAGGCGCGCGGCGATCTCGTCGATGGACTCGACGTCACGGCGCGGCAGGCTCGCAGGTTTGCCGCCGAAGAGCGCACGAACGACGAAGGCGATGGCTGCGATGGCGAGCACCACGAGGCCCACCTTGAGCGCGATGACGCCGGCCTTCAGCAGCAGCCCGAGCGCGACGATGAGCAACACCAGCGCAGGCGGGCCGAGCACCACCACGCCCACCACTGCGAGAAGACCAACCACCCAGCGAGGCATCGTGTTCGAGGTCATCGTGGCTCCGTGTGGCCCGTCGTGTGGGCGCGTTCCCATGACGCGCGGGGCGGGAGCCGATTGCCGACCTGTCAGGCAGGTGGAGTCGCGCTCCAGCCCAGCCGCGCGCCGAGCCCCGGGTTCGTGCGCGTCTTCCACACGAAGCCGTCGAGTACGTAGTGCGTCGTCTGCGGCAACGAGAGCAGCGGCACCACCAGCGTCAGCAGGCCCTCGGGCAGCTCGAACCCGAAGTCGCCGAACACCATCGCGTGGTCGTGCCACACCAACGTGTCCCAGAAGAACTCCTCGGCGAACGCGATGACGAGCAGCAGGCCGAAGAACGTGGGCACCCCGAAACGAACGAGGAAGCCCAGCACGCCGTAGCCCTGCTCCGCGTTGCGGCCTTGCGCGTAGCGATAGAGGAACGCGAGGTACGGCACGCCGTGCAGCGTGACGTTCATCACCGTGAAGGCGAAGTCGTCTTCGGCCAGCACGATGCCGCCGAACCAGGCGACCCAGGTGGCGACGAGCAGCAGCAGCTTGCCGACGGGGAGCGGCGCTCCAGTTCTCCAGCGCACGACCTGCCGCAC
>JAACJQ010000046.1 GCA_016879935.1 Archangiaceae bacterium
CGAGCGACCCGCCATCGAGCGACCCGCCATCGAGCGACCCGCCATCGAGCGACCCGCCATCGAGCGACCCGCCATCGAGCGACCCGCTATCGAGCGACCCGCCATCGAGCGACCCACCGCCATCGGCTAAGCCGCCACCATCGGAGAAGCCGGTATCCAGCGACCCGCCGTCATCGGCGAAGCCGCCATCATCGAGCGAGCCGCCATCGGCCATGCCGCCATCCAAAGTTCCAGCATCACCGATGATCAGAGTGACCACCGCAGTGGCCGACTTGAGAGCTCCATCGAGCACCCGAAAGGAAAAGCTATCCGAACCCACGAAGCTGGAGCTCGGCACAAAGGTCAGTGCCGGCGGCATTCCCATCAGGAGCCCATTTGCGGGGAGGGTCAGCAGCTCCCAATCAAGAGGATCGCCATCGGCATCGGATCCGCTCAACAAGATTGTGACCGGAGCATTTTGGGGCGTTGAGACAACTTGCGGCGCTGCAATCGGAGGGTGGCCATCGACAACGAAGTGCGCCTTGATTCTCCTGGACTGAAACAGCGGGCGTTCATCAAATTGTTCAGCAACCACAACACACTGGCGTGCAGCGCCGCACGAGATCGCTCCCAATGGCGATGAATATGAAGAGAGCGGCTCGCTGACCTGGAAGCCGCCATCCACCTGGTAAGGGCCACTGGGTGAGAACGATGCCGCCCAAACTGCCATTCCCCAGACCGCATCGTAGTCATTCCAGATGGCGACGGAGTCTTGGCCATTCCATGCAACGTCGAGTGCAGTTGGCCGAGTGAGAGCAGTGGCCAGCAGGACTCCATTCGGGTCGAGGACTACTCCAGCTGGCGTCACGCGAGCACCAGTCAGGCCAGCGGCCTCACCCCAAGTCACCTGAAATTGGGCACCACTCCAGGCGACGGACGGAAGGTACTGTTCACCGGGCGCGCTCGAAATCTCGATTCCCATCGGATCCAGGACCGTTCCACTAGCGCTGACTCGCGCACCGATGATGTCACCCGAGCTCGCCGAGCGATCTGTCCAGACAACAAGATAGCCACCATCTCCCCATGCTACGTGCGGGTAAAGTTGTGTGAATGGCTCAGTTGACACAGGAAATCCACCGTCCTCAAGAGGAACCCCCGTGGCGGACACACGCAGGGCGTAGATGTCCAACGCCGTGACGCCTCGTGTTTCGTCCCACACGACCAGGAATTCTGAACCATTCGACGCGACAGAAGGCACGAGGTTGCCTGTACCCTGTGTCAGAAGGAGCGCCGGAACGTCGAGGACAACACCAGCGGTGGTGACTCGGGCCGCCAGCAGCTGCACCGGCAATCCTCCGTCGAGGCTCATCCCTCTATTCCGCCACACGACCAGGTACTCGCCCGCACCCCAAGCCACGGAGGGCAGTGCTTGAATATTCGACCGGCCGATGACGAAGCCTGTTGGATCCTGCAATCGGCCATTTCGGTCGATTCGCGCTCCGTAGACGACACCGTTCGAACTCCAGACCAACAGAAAGTCGAAACCGTTGCTTGCGATGTCCGGTTCGCGTTGCTCGGCCGCCATCTGGATACCGATGATACCGGCATCACCAGGACTTCCAGTTGAGTCCAGCAACCTCACTGAGAATCCGCTTGATGTTCGCGCGACCAGGCAGACGTCGGGACCAATTCTCGAGATGGAGGCGCCTCCAGCAAGAGACTGAATGACAGGACCATGTCCGCGAGCAACGCCTGCCGAATCGACACTCGCGGCACTGAGAGATTGGCTTGAATCGCGCCAGGCGAGAATCCAGTCATTTCCACTCCTGCCGATGGCAGTCAGTCTGTCATCAGACGGGCCGGTTGCGACTGCGATTGATGGCGAATCGAGAACCTGACCTGCAACGTTGACTCGAGCCGCGTGAACATCGGCTTCCGGGAAGCCCCGCTCGGACCAGGCAACAAGAAACGATGAGCCGCCCCAGGAAACGAGAGGATCGAACTGTGGCTCGAGCGAACTCGAAAGTTGAACACCACCATCGTCAAGGCTTTGGCCGAGAGCATCGAAACGACCTGCGCGAATTCCACCCGACGTGCCCCAGGCAATCAGAGACTCCGCGCCGCTCCAGGCAATCGACGCTTGATACGCTGAGTTCGCCAGAGAGATGCCCATGGGGTCGAGCACCACGCCTCCAACACTCACTCGAGCGCCGAGGACCGAGTTGGATGACGAAACCCAGACCACAAAGTGATTGCTGCCGTTCCACGCAACGACTGGACCACTCACACTTCCGCCAGGAGGGGAGATCATGATTCCTGCAGGATCCAGCACGGCTCCAGCGGGAGACACCCGCGCTCCAGCCACGAATGTTGACTGTGAAGACTGACCCGAGTCTGACCAGACAACGAAGAAGTTGGTGCCATCCCATGAGACCGCTGGCCTGTGCTGAACTCGGTGGCCGCTCGCAATTCGAAACCCAAGCTCATCAAGAACGCTGCCGTCGGGCGCTACCCTGGCACCGAAAATCTCTGAGCCGTTTCTGTTATCGGTCCAAACAACAAGCGTTTGCGCCCCTCCCTGGGCGGTGGCGATTTCTGAACCAGCCCAGGGGTTCGGAACAAGAGTTTGCTCATCGACACTGAGCTCTGGAGAAATGATGGGGTCGAGCACTGCCGGGTAGTTACTCTGAGCGATCAACTCCACTGGCACGGTGAGGTTGATCTCGCCGTCCGAGAATATGGCAGGGATGTGTGAGCGTTGGCCCATCGCATCAACCCAGACGGCATGGCTGTACCGGAAAGTGAGCAGCCCACACGACACCTGCAACCCCGTGACACCGGAGGCTACGCGTTCGGCGCCCTCAACGGG
Source organism: Archangiaceae bacterium (assembly GCA_016879935.1). GTDB lineage: Bacteria > Myxococcota > Myxococcia > Myxococcales > Myxococcaceae > Xiheimicrobium. The sequence goes on from JAACJQ010000046.1 coordinate 2,849, forward strand.
AATTCGCACGAGCATCGGTCCAGCCTTCGCGGGCCGCTCGGGGAAACGCCACTGCTGGTGAATCCCGTCCGGGGTACTCTCAAGTTCCTCGACGCAGGAAGGCGACTTCGCAGTCAAGACTCCCGTCTGAGACACACTGAGTTCGCGAGCCGATGAGTCCAGCCCACGCCCTTGAATGCTGAGTTGCGTCGTTCCGAGTCGGACTGAGGGTTCTTTCAAACTCGCCGAGCGCAGACCTCGACTCAAGGGCATCACAGAGAGACCACTCTGGTCGAAGTCGGCGATGAACCCAGGCTGCTCGGAGCGCCACTTCCCAGCAGCCTGGTGCCATCGAAAGCCGGCGGCCGGCGCCCGAGGCGCCGGCATCTCGTCTCGATCGAGGGCGGCGATTCTCTGTTCTGAGTCCAATCCTCCGCGCTCTGTCGCACACAGAACCAGAAGAACGGCCAATTCGAGAAGGGTTGGTCTTCGGACCATTGCTCGCATCCTACGCCAGCCAATACGCCAACAATCTGCCGCCAAGGCCTCGAGAGGGGCGACTCTCAGGGCCAAGACTCGTCTCGTGGTCGACTGAGGAACTGACGCGGATCACCTCGCGCACGTTGAGTTGAAGTGGTCGAGGTCGCCGTTAGCCTTGAGACGGCACGTCTGCGAGGCCTCTCATGAAATCGCTCGTCGTCGATGACGACTTCACGCATCGGCTGTTGCTCCAGCGGTTCCTCGTCGACCTCGGAGAAGTGCACATCGCAGTCAACGGCAGCGAAGCCATCGAGGCGGTTCGCGCGGCGCTCGCGGCTGATCAACCCTACGACATCATCTGTCTCGACATTCTGATGCCTGGCGTCGACGGTCACGTCGCGCTCGCAGAGATTCGCCGGCTCGAGTCGGAGTTCCGCGTTGCACGAACGCAGGCGGCGAAGGTGGCGATGACCTCGGCGCTCGACGCGAAGGAGCACGTGCTGGGCGCCTTCCGGGAGCAGGCCGACGCGTACCTCGTCAAGCCGGTGCGGAAGGACAAGCTGCTCGAGACATTGCGCAGCTGGGGACTGCTCGGGCCGCAGTTGCAGACGGGGACCTGAAGGTCATGATGGCGCAGTGACGCCGGAACGCCTCACCCGCATCGCGACGGCCGTGTTGATGTTCTGCGCGCTGCTGGTGCTGGCGCCGTCGAAGCTGCCGCTCATCTGGGAACACGCCAGGCCAGTGGTGCGCGCGATGTTCCTGGTTCCGCTCGTGATGCTGCTCCTGCAGGTGCTGGCGCTCGCGACCCAGCGCGGCTGGTTGATGGTGCTCGGCGCCATCGTCGCTGCCCTCGCGGGCGTCGCTTCGCTCTTCGTCGGCGGCGTCTCCATCATCATCGCGACGTTCACTGGCAGCCTCGACGTCATCGGTTCGTTCGTCGCCGTCGGCGTGTACGGCGTGGTCGTGGCCGTGCACCTCGTCTTCGCCTTCAGACGGCGCCAACCGGCCGAACTTGCTGAACCTTCACCACCGCGCACGCTCTGACGGGGTGGGTGCATCTCCTCCGCGTTCGCCTGGAGGAGCCGCTCATGTTCGTCGTCAACAACCGCCCCGCCACTCAGCCCATTCGCAGCGCCGAGCTGACGACGACGACGACGCCTTCGCCGGCTCCCGCGGCGCCGCAACGGCCAGACCCGTTCACCACGAGCAGCTTCGAGGCGGCCGGCGCCGTTCGTTCGAGCGCTCCCTCGACGCCGTACTTTCCGACGATGGCCGAGCTCACGCGGCCGACGACGGCGACCGTGCTGAACATCACCAACGGCGACCGCCAGCCGCTCAACCCGCTGCAGATGTCGACCGAGCAGGGAGCCGCCTTCATTCAGGGCAGGCTGCAGGCGCTCGGCTACTCGGGCGCAGGGCAGGTGGCGAACACGACGTCTCCGACGAGCGGCCCGTTTCGCATCGAGTACGGCAACGACGACCGCCGGCACTGGGACATCGACGGCATGAACGTGGGCCTCGCGCAGCAGTGGTACGCGCAGTTCGGCCCTGAAGTCGCCGACCGCATGCTCGCCGCCGACATGAAGTACGCGCGCAAGACGTCGTGGGAGAACGACGACGGCCCCTCGGTGCCGCAGAACCTGCTCGCGCCCGTTCAGCAACAGCAGCCCGCGCTCTCGCCGATGCGGTTTCTGCCTGGCACCAACGTGGCGGCGCAGCTTCAGCAGGTGCAGCCGCGTCAGACCTCACCCGCCGCGTGGGCGCCGACCCGTGAAGACGTCAACCGCCCGACGACCGCGACCTCGCTCAACATTCTCACCGGCGACCGCACGCCGCTGAACCCCGCGCAGATGTCGAACGAACAGGGCATCGCCTTCGTGCGGGAGCGCCTCTCGGCCCTCGGCTACTCGGGCGCTGGCAACCTCTCGAATCAGACCGCACCCACGAGCGGTCCGTTCGGCATCGACTACGGCTCCGACGACCGCCGCCACTGGGACATCGACGGCATGAACGTCGGGCTCACGCTGCAGCTGTACGCGAACAACCCGCGCGAGGTGGCCGACCGCATGCTCGCCGACATGCTGCGCACGCAGATGCCGCGCTCGGGTCAGGACTGATCAGCGCTTCTTCGGTGGCCTCGGCAGCGGCTGATCTTTCGGCGCCGTCTCGAGGAACGCCATCACCGCCGTCGGCAGCAACTGCGTCGACACCACGGGGTTCGCGTCGACCGCCTCGAGCCCGATGTGCTCGGTGGGCGGCGCTCCGGGGAGCGACTCGCTTCGATACAGCGACTCGGTCGTCGCGAGCACGTAGCTGCCGTTCGGGTCGACCTTCGCGGGCATCGAGAGCAGCGCGTCGGGGTGCGAGACGAGCTTGGTGAGCACTTCTCCCGGCACGTCGACGAGGAGCACGCGCTCGAACGAGGGCAACGACTCCAACACCGCCGCGCGCGTCACCGTCGCAGGCAGGCCGCGCTGCAGGCTCTTCTTCGAGAACAACCCGGCGTCGGCCTTCGTGAGCGTCTTGAGTGCGGTGGCCACCATCAGCGTCGTCGCGTCGACGTCAGCCGGCTCCTTCAGCACCACGAGTGGCCTCGCGCGCAGCGTCTCGACCCGCGCCAGCAGCGGAGCGCGCGCCTTCACCATCGACGGCTCTTCGGGCGCATCGGCTGCGACGTCGACGACCTGGGCCGACAACGAGCGCACGGCGCCGAGCTCGACGCGCAGCGAGGCGTACTGCTGCGAGGAGGGATGGAGCAGCGTCGCCGTTCCCACGCGGCCGTCACGCGCGCCTTCACACGGCGCCGCGACGACGAGGTCGACCTTCCAGTCCGGGTGTTGCTCGAGCGCGCGCCGCACCTCGGTCGAGCAGCCGTTCACCAGCCCCACCACGACCTGCGCCTGACTGCTCGCCGTCGCGATGGTCGTCTTCAGCGCGCCTTCGAGCGGCAACGCCTCGAACGCGCCGTCCGACTTCGACAGCGTCGAGATGCCGATGACGCCGAAGCGGATCTTCTCGCGCTCGAACGCGACGACGGTGGGCGCCGCGAAGTCGGTCGCGCGAACGTTCGCGAGCAACAGCGCGGCCGCCGATTGCTCGACCTGCTTCGAGAAAGTGTCGGAGCCGAACGCGAGGTCGGGTGGGCCCGCGGTGAACGCCGCTCCGCCGGACGCCTTGAACAACGTCGCCGTCGCTGCACCTTCGAGCAACGCGTCGCTCGTGTTGGTGACCGACGAGAAGCCCGTCGAGAGCACCAGCGTTCGTTGCGGCCAGCCCTCCGTGGTGCGCCACCGTTCGACGAAGCGTGGCGCCTGCTCGAAGAAGGGGCCGGTGGTGACGACGACGTGGGCGACCTTCGGAGGCAACGCTCCGGCATCGAACACGGCCGGCTCCGGGCGCTCACGACACGAGAACAACACCAGCAGCGGCAGCCAACGCATGGCGTGTACGGTAGCGCCGAGTCACGCCTCGAACGCCTTCGAAATCACGACCCGCTCACCGCAGCGTGACGACGAACTTCCCGGTCGACCTGCGTGACTCGAGCGCCCGATGCGTCTGGGCGAGTGACTCGAATGGCAGCGTCGTCACCTCGAGCTCGAGCTGCTTCGAAACGAGCAACGAGAGCACCTCGTCGATTCCCTTCTTCCACACCTGCGCGGGGTGCGGGGTGCGCAGCCAATAGCCACAGACCTGCAACGAGCGTTCGAGCAGCTTCGCCGGGTCGATGGGAGCGGCGGCTCCACTCGAGTCACCGAAGCAGACCCACCGACCGAAGGGACGCAGCGCGCGGAGCCCGAGGGCCGAAGCCTCGCGTCCCACGGAGTCGATCAACACGTCGACACCGTCGCGAAGCTGATCAGCCTCGGCGCCGACGACGACCTCGTGTGCGCCGCGGCGAAGCACCACGTCGGCCTTCTCGCGAGACGAGACGAGCCCGATGACGTGACACTCGGCGAGCGCGGCGAGCTGAACCGCCAACAGCCCCACGCCTCCCGCGGCGGCCGTGATGGCGACGGTGTCTCCGGGCTCGACGCGCGCGACGGTGTGGAGCACGTGCCAGGCGGTCAGCCCCTGCAGCGGAAACGCGGCGCCCTCGACGAACGAGAGCGCGGACGGCAGCGGAATGAGCCGCTCCACCTCGACGCGACACACCTCGGCCGCGCTCTCGGAGCCGAGAAACGCCACCCGCTGTCCGAGCCACGACGAGTCCACTCCGGGGCCGACCTCACGCACCACACCCGAACCCTCGAGGCCGGTCGTCACCGGCAGCGGCTCGTCTTTGCGGTACAGCCCACGCCGTCGCTCCGTGTCGGCGAAGTTGATGCCCACCGCGTGAACGTCGACGAGCACGTGGCCCGGCGTGCACTCGGGCACGGCGACCTCTTCGAGCCGCAACACCTCGGGCCCGCCGAGCTCGTGAAAGCGCACCGCGCGCATCAGGCCCACGACCCCCGCTCGATGAAGCTCCACGTCGCCGCGCCGCCGTCGAGCGCGCGCAGCATCGGCAGCTCGTCGTTCCTCGGCACGCGCACCGCTCCGGCTGGCAGGGGAATGGGCGTCGTCTCCCACAACCGCAACGACGTCAGCCCGCTCGCGCGACCATGGTCGCCTGCCGCGGCGAGCAATGGACCCACGTCGGCCGGCTTGTCGAACCGGTACCAGAGCACGTGCAGCTCGTTCGTCTGGAACGAGGCCGCGACACAGAGTGAAGAACGCTCGTGGCGAAGCAGGTGCGCCTTCACCTCGGGCCGGTTCAGCGCGCTCGCGTACAGGCGCTCCCGCTCGACCTGCCAATCACACTGCTCGACGGTGAGCTCGAGCTGCACCGCCCCGTCCATCGCTCCAACAGGCGGCGCTTCGACCCCGAGCGACTGCTTCACGCCTGATGTGACCAATGGCAACACTGAAGTTTCCAGCGGTAACATGACGTCCCACGAGGGCTGGGCGACGAAACCAGCCCGCTCGTAGATGCGCGCGCCGACCTCCGAGAAGAGCACCACCGCCAGCGCCTCGCCCTGCTCCGCCAGCCGCGCGCAGACGGCGTTGATCAACCCGACGGCGTGCCCTCTTCCGCGCAGCGACGGCTCGGTGAACACCGACGCGATGACGAAGGCGCGCCCCACCCGGCTCCCGCGACGCGCCGGCACCTCGAAGGTCTCGCAGGAGCAGGCGACTCGAGCTGCATCGACCCACAACCACGTGCGCATGTGCTGCTGCGCGAACGGGTGCGCGCGCAGGCCGGCCTCGCGCTGAAGGAACTGCTCCGTCGTGAGCTGCTTGCCCCACGCCGAGGCGGTCAGCAGGTCACGCGCGCGTTTGTCGGAGTCGGTCGCTTCGACGAGCCGCACGACGACTCACTTCACCTGCAGCGTCGTCACGCCGTCTTCATCGGCCGTGAGCAGCCACATCTTCTCGCCCTGCCACGCGAGGCCCTTCACGACGCCCTTGAGCGCGGCGAGCTCGGTCTGCGCGTCTTCTCCGGCCTTCGCCTCGTACAGGCGCGGCGCGATGCCGGTGGTGGTGTAGCGCGCGACGCCGTTCTGCACGGCGAGCCACTCCACGTCGACGCGGGCCACCGTCTTCACCGCGCCGCCGCTCCTCGAACCACGCTTCAGCTCGGGGCTGCTGGCCTGCGGAAACCGGTAGGTGATGCCGTCACTCTCGAGCGCGATGGGGCCGTCGGCGCGCTCTGCGATGCGGGCGGTGAACGAGCCATCGAGCGCGGCGCGGGTGAGCCCCGACGGGTAGCCGGCGACGAAGAAGGCCTCGTCTTTGCCGTCGAACACGACCTCGCGCGGGCGAATCTGCTCGACCGCGATGAGCTTCACGTCGCCACCATCGATGACGACGACGGCGCCGTTCGGGTCCGACGCGAACGGGTCTCCATCTTTGGGCACCAGTGAGGCGACCACCTTCGACTTGAACGAGGCCACCGACGTCACCAGCGCGCGCGTGAACGAGACGAGCGTCTTCACTTCACCGCCCGCGAGCGGCATCGCCTTCACCATGCCGCCTTCACCCCAGACGACCTGCTGCGTCTCGGCGTCGAACCACACCGTCGACACCTGGCCCGAGCGCACCGTCAGCACCGTGGGAGCCCCCGCCACCGGAAGACTCACCAGCGCCGTCACGCCGCCCTTCTCGAGCAGCATGAGCGCACCACCGCCCGCGCCTCGCAGCTCACGCGCCTTCACCGCGCCCCGCAGCACTGGCGTGAAGCCCTGCGCCGCGTCTCCCGTGGTGGTGAGCAGCGAAGCGAGGTCGAAGGCATCGGTGGGCGCCGGCGCATCGGGCGCGACGGCTGCCGTCTCGACGAGGGCCTGCATGGTCGGCGGCGTCGTCGACGCGTTCTTCACCTTCTTTGCCGCCTTGCTGCCCTCCTTCTTCTCTTCGGAGGGGTTGCGACGCGAGTACTCGGTGAGCCCGATGCCGAGGACGATGAGCACGAGGCCGGCGACGAGGAAGCGCATGGCCGCGCTCTATACCCTGCGGCGAGTTCGTGGGCGTCAGTTCGTCGCGAGGTCGGCCGCGGGCACGGGGCGCTCCAGCTGCGGCGGCAACACGATGCGGGCTGCCGGCCACGTCTGCCACTCACCGATGCGCGGGCGGTTGGGGGCCAGCACCTGCGCGCGCACCTGCTCCAGCGGCAGCTCGAGCATCGTCTCCCAGCGCACGAAGCAGAGGTTCGGGCACGAGCGGCCCCACCGGTAGAAGCGCCACACCTCGACCGGCATCGCGAAGAAGGCCCGCCAGCCGTACTGCGCCGGCACCTTGAACCAGCCGAACGCCAGCGCCATCACCGCCGACCACGAGCCGTACTGCGCCAGCGTCACGCCGAGAAAGCGCAGCTCGTTTCGAATGTCGGTGCCGAGCCCCACCACCGCGTGCCAGACGTCGTGGGAGAAGAAGAGCCGGTCGACGAAGTACTCGAGGTCGTCGGTCGGCGTGCGGCGCGTCGCGAAGGGAGCGATGCCCCACGTCGAGAACCACTCGGCGAGGAAGCGCCCGAGCGTGCCTTCGGGGAGCCGGCCCAACGCGCGCAGGTCGAGACGAATCTCGGGGCGCTCCCGCAGCAAGGCCTGGCCCTGCGGGTCCTTCGCGGCGCGAGCAGCGACGCGCCCGATGCCGCCGCCGTCGAGGGCCCACTGAAAGGCCATCTGCCCCCAGGGGTCGACGATGCTCTTCGACAGCGCCACCATCGCGCTGAGGGCGAGGCGCAGCCTCGAGAAGACTCCCAGGCGCTTCATCTCGTCGACGGAGGGTCGGAATGGGCTCATGGGGTGGGTCGCCATTGCAACGCGCGAACCGACCACCACCGAAGCGATGCCGAAGACTTGCAGCGTCACACTGCCGACGCGTCAGCGACGTGGCGCGTCGAGCTGATTCACTTCGCGACGGTGACGTTGTCGAGCGCGACGGCCCACTTCGCGCCGATGCCCACGTCTTTGTCGAGCACGACGACGCCCTGCACCGAGACCTGCTGGTCGTTCGGCAGCGCCTCTTTGCTGATGATGACGAGGTCGTCTTTGCCGCTCGCGTCGCTCAGGTGGCCGTAGTGCACGCCCGCGACGTCAGTCACCTTGCTCAGCTTGCCCGACACCTTCACCACGTGGCCCGCCAACATCTGCTTCTCGGAGAAGACGTCGGCGACGCGCATCGAGAGCGCGGGCTCGGCGAGGCGGGTGGCGTCGATGGCTTTGGCGACGGTGTCGTTCGGGTTCGCCGCGGCGGGAGGCGCTCCCATGGGCGGGTGGTTCGGCGGCAGCTGCGCGCCCTCTGCGAGCGGGCCGGGCGCAGCGCCCGCACCCGAGCCGAGCTCTCCGAAGATGATGCTGTCGAAGGTGCGGTTGAGTGACTTGCTGACGAAGCCCTGCATGCGCGTCGACACCCGAACGGTGAGCTTCTGGCCGGCGGTGATGCCGGTGTTCGTCGCGACGGCGGCCCATTCGTCACCACCTTCGGTCGAGAGGCGCAGGTACGTGTAGCTGGGCACCTGAATCACCTCGGAGACGACGCCCGTGACGGCGTCTCCACCAGCGGGCTCCGAGGGCGGGATCATCGCGGGTGGCGGCATCATCGGCGGCGGCTGGCCCATGGGCGCCATGGCGACGGGCGTGGAGGTGTTCGACGTCGGCGCCGACATGCGGCCGGTGAAGAACCCGAGGACGAAGACGGCGACGACGATGGCGGGAATGATGGGAAACTTCATGCCGCGGTCGATACCACAACCCGCCCGTACGCGAGGGCTGCGCCGTCACCGTCATGAGAGGCGCGAATGCCGGTCTCCAGCTCACTGGCCCAGGGGCAGCGTGAGAATCGGAGCGTTCTGCCTGTTGGATGGCACCTCGAGCCGCGCGAGCTCGATGAGCAGCGCGAACGTCGCGCGGGTGTCGTGGTCTTTGCGCTCGATGAAGAAGCAGGCGCCGCGGTACTCGACCGCAACCGCAGCGTCGTCTCCCGAGCAGCCACCTCGCGACGAACGAACGTGAAACAGCCCTGAGAGCTGTGGCTCCCAGTCGAAGGGCATTCCCTCGGCGGTCTTCGTCTGCCGCGCCTGACCCGTCTCGAGGTGCTCTGCGGGAACGTCGACGCCGTGCGCGACGAAGTACAGCGCCTGCAGCAACGAGCGCGTCTCGAGGTCGAGCGAACGAAACCCACCCGGCGCCGAGTCGAACGGCTTGAGGCCTTCGACCGTCACGTCGAACGAGGTGCCCGGCGCGAGCGAGAAGGCGCGGAAGAACGTCTTCGCGTCGGCCGAGTCGAGCGCGCGCGGAGCGACGTAGAGCACGGGCACGCGCTGCTTGCGCTGCAGGTGCCACGCGCCATCGGACGACGACGCGAGCTCGAGGCCCTGTTCTGCCGCCGCCACCGAGGCCTGCGCCGTGACGCTCGCCTGCGCGACGGGCCCACCGACGAACTCCACGCGCTCTTCGTGACCGAAGACGATTTCACCCCGGTGCTGGAGCGACTGCAGGGCTCGAATGCCTTCGAGAAATGACGACGACTCCGGTGCGACGGCCGGCGTGGGGCCACTCGCGGTCTGCGCGTTCGACACCCAGTTGAGGTTCTCGAGATACAGCCGAAAGACCGTGGAGATGGGCCACGTCGTGCGCGCGAGGTAGATGGCGCCTTCGAGCGAGAGCGGCGTGAAGAGCCGCCGCGCGAAGTCGGAGTCGTCGAGCGGCGTCAGGCTGAACGTCGGCCGGTCGGCGCCCGCGATGCCTGCCTGCGGGAGCACGAAGGGAAACGGAGCGCGTCCCGTGGGGTCGGCGTTGGCCGTGTAGAACGGTGTGCCGCCGGCGTTGGCCGCGAGCTCGAACTGCGCGGCGATGCTCGAGACTGCGAGCGAGCTGGGCGTGTCTCCGTAGCGAAGCCGCACCACGTTCAGCAGCATCTCCTCTTCGGCGGTCGTCTTGACGGTCTCGTTGTAGCGGAGCCGCGACGCCTTCAGCGCCGAAGGGCCGATGAGCGTGCAGGAGGAGGTCGCCAGCATTGCCAGCGCGACGCCGAGTCTCGACATGGCGGCGAGCTTCCTGTCGCCGCGTCGTGAGTCAATTCTGCGGCTGATCAACGCCCCAGGCCGGCAGCGAGGTTCTTCCGGAGCGTCGCGTCGACGTCGACCTTCGGCCCCCAGCGGGCGCAGACCTCGAGGTACGCGGCCATCGTGAGCCCGTTGCGTTTCAGCGCCTCACCCATGGGCAGTGTCGCCACGTCTTTCACGAGCGCCACGTACTGACCGGTCGAACCGAACGGCTGCCCCTGGAAGACGACGGCGTCGTCGAACGGCACGCGGGTGTCTGGCGCCTGACCGACGATGACGCCGCCCCGTGAACGGAACTCTTCGTAGAAGGCATGCCGGGTGAGGCGGTCACCGAGGTCTGGCGGGCGCTCCACCGACGCGTCGAGCCCTTCTCCACGCAAGTCGAGCGCGAACGAGCGGCACACCGTCGCCAGCGGAGCAGCCTGCGCGACCGATTGCTCGAGCACCATCGCGGCGGCATCACGCGCGGTCTTCGTCACCGGCGTGTGGTCGTCGGAGCCGTAGCGATACCGCGCCGCCCGGAGCGCCGCTCTTCGCGCGTTCCAGTCATTCGACGAGAGGAGCTCACGAACGGCGGCCAGGTCTCCCGTCTCGGCGAGCAGGTACGCGTCGTGGCGCACGGGCTCGGTCGGCACCTGCGGCGGCGCCTCGAAGCGCTGCTTCTTCTTCGCGCGCTCCATCGTCTTCGCGAACACCTCGGCGTTCTCGGGCATCGGGTTCTTCTCGATGGCCTTCTTCATCAACTTCACGGCCTCGTCGTGCCGACCCAGGCCGATGCACGCGCACGCGAGGTGGTGCCA
>JAACJQ010000316.1 GCA_016879935.1 Archangiaceae bacterium
CGGCTCCCCTCTTCGCGCTGCTCGACGATGAGCGACTTGAGATCGGGGTTCTCTTCACCGAGCGAGATGAACGAGAGCGCGAACTCGAGCCCCTCGAACGGCTTGCGCGTCTTGCGAATCAGCTCGAGGTCGACCCCGTCTTCGCCGTCGGTCACCAGCACCACCGTCGCGCGTGCCAGGTACGGGTCGCGCCCCTGCGCCAGCCGAATGGAGTCGAAGGCCGACATGAGCGCGAGCGTGATGTCGGTCTGGCCCTCGGCGGGCGAGGTGCGGAACAGCGCTTCGATCTGCCGCGTCGCCTCCTGCCCCGAGTCGACCCGGGCCAGCCGCGAGGGCGTGTCGTTGAAGAACGAGAAATAGAGCGGGTCGAAGGGCACGCCCTGCTTCGCCTTCACCCGAATGGCGTTGAGCTCGGCGATGAGAATGGCGTCACGAAAGCGCGCGCGCGCGCCGTGCATCGAGCCCGAAGCGTCGAGCACGTAGACGCGCACGGCCGTCTTCAGCACCCGCTTCGGCTTCGGAGGCGGCTCCTCTTCGAGGTACTGGCGCAGCACCTGCCGGCCCGCGGCGAGGTCGAGCACGATGCTGCCGGGCTGGCTGACGACGAAGTTGTGCACCTGATCGAGGCTGTTGGTGAACTCGTACGTCATCACCTGCGTCGGGTACGGCACGCGGCGCTGCACGGGGCGCGTCGCTTTCAGCTCGGCCTCGACGAGTTCCTCCGAGAGCGAGTCTTCGATGTCGAAGAAGCGCGCACAGCCGGCGGCAAGCTCGAGCGCGCGTTGCTGGTTCTCGTCGAGGTCGAACGCCAACTGGGCCAGCACGTCGTTCACCGCATCGGTCTCGGGCGAACCACCAGCCGGCAGGTGTTCGGGAGCTGAAGTCGTCGAGAGCTGCTGTGGCTCCTTCCAGTTGAGCAGGCGCTTGAGCTCATGCTGCTCGGCCAGCTTCGCGCGCGCCTTCGGCTCCACGGGCAGCATCGCGTCGAGGCCCTGCTGGGCGAGATCGGCGAGCTGCTTGTCACCCGCTTCGACGGCGCGCTCGTAGAGTGAGCGCATCGAGCGCCAGGCCGTCCTGGGATCTCGCCGCGCGGTGTGCCGCAGATGCTTGACGAGATCGTTCAGCGACTTCACCGCCGGCGCGAGCCGCACGCGATCACGCGCCTCCGACACCTCGATGCGCAGCTGTCGCATGCGTTCACGATCGCTCTTCTCTTCGGCGCTCATCCGCAGCAGCAGCTCGTGCGCGAGATCGAGATCCTTCCGCTTCTGCGCGGTGTCGGCCACGTTCCCGCGCGCGCGCTCGGCGTAGTACTCGGCGCTGGCCAGTCGCGGGCTGGAGGGAACGGCGCCGCTCGACGCTCTCGGCCTGGCGATGAGGTCGAAGGGCACGCCGACAGGCGCCGAGAACACCGCGGCGACCTTCACGATTCGCGCGAGGTGCGTGAACGCGCTCTCGAGCTTCGTCAGCATTCCCGGCTGGAGCTTCTTTCTCGCCGCCAACCGCTCCGCCTCGCGCACGGCCAGCTCGAGCGCCGACAGGCCGTCACCAGCTCGAACCAGCAAGCCACGGCTCAAGTCACCGAGCCGGCCCTTCGCCACCGAGAGTTCGCGCAGCAGCTTCGCGTCAGCGGTGGTGTGAATGCCGACACGATCGAGTTCGGCGTGCAGCGCGTGCACCGGCTCGAGCAGCACCTCGCCGTCGTCTTCACGAACGAGCGACCGCAGGCGCTCCATCAACGGCAACGGAGGCGCGTCACCGGCCTTGAGCCGATCGAGGCGGGCACGCAGCTCGTTGAGGCGTTCGGCGAGCATGGGTCAACGCGTCACTTCGCCGCGGCCCGGGCGTCGAGCAGCTGGCGCGAGAAGACCTGGAACTCCTCGGCGATGAGCTCGATGGACGACTCGATCTTCTTCGCGGTCTCGCCGCGCTCACCCGGCTCCTGCACCAGGCGGTTCGCGGCCGACTTCAGCTTCACCAGCTCACCGTCGCGGGTGACGAGCATGGGCAGCCTGCTCTTGAGCAGCACCTCGAACGCGCGCTCGGCCTCGCCACGCTCCTTCACCTGATCGGGCGCGGGCAGCCGCTGCAAGAGCTGGGTCAGCCACGCCCGCAGGTACCGCGCTCGCGAGAGCAGCCAGGTCAGCTCACCCGTCGCCAGCGAATCTCGCAGCTGCACCGAGAGTGCGGGCGCGCCCAGCCTCGACAGGAGCGACGACAGGTTCTTGAACGCGAGCAGATCGCCGTCGGGAGCGTTCGCGACGAGCTGTTGCCGGTATGCCTGGTAGGCCTCGCCGTTCACCACCTGCCCTGCTTCGGGCCCGGAGAGCTTCGGCGGCTGGTTCGCCACGCGGGCGAGCTCTTTCACCCGGCTCTCGATCAGCTCGCGCACGCCTCGAATGCACACCTCGGCCGACGCGCCTTCGCGGCCCAGGTTCTCGACCACCGCCTCCACCGTGCGAACGAGCTGCTCCAACCGGGTGAAGGACTGGGTGGTGAGCGCCTCCCGCGCGTAGGCCTCACCCAGCGGCGTGAGCAGCTCGAGTCGAAGCCCCTGCTGGGCGCTCGACAGCTCGACCAGCGACGACTCGAGATCACGAAGCCGCCGGCTGTCCTGGGTGAGCTGCTCGAGAGGGTCGACCTTTCGTCCCTGCGCCGGCGTGGTGAAGGCCCGCGTCGCTCGGCGACGGAGCGCCACGGCCACCCGCTCCCGAATCGAGGTGAGCTCGCCGCGCGCGTCGAGCGGGCCAGCGCCTGCCACCGCCGAGGTCTGGAGCACCTCGCTGAGGCGCGCGAGCTCTTCGGCCATGTTCGAGGCGAGCCCTGCGATGCCCTCGAGCCGCAGACCTTCTTCGAACTCGGCTCCCTCGGCGGCGAGGGCGATCAGCTCCGAGGCCTGCCGGCAGTAGTCGCGCACGTTCACCGCGACGGCCGGCACACGGGCTTGAAGCTCGGGCACCTTGCGCACGAGCTCGAGCACGTCGACGAACGAGATGAGCAGGGCCAGCCCGCCACGCGCCTCGGTCTGGGCCGAGATGCCTTTCGAGGTGCGGGCGTCGAGGCCGACCATCAGGCTCTCGGCCGCACGCACGAGCGGCGCGCGGTTCTCGGGGTGACGCGGGCCCGGCACGAGCTTCTCTTTGAGCGCGCTGGCGACGGTGCTGGCGACGGCAGGAGACCAGGTGCGCGTCATCGCTTCGGCCGACGCGAGGTCGTCGCGCATCTGCAGCTCGGCGGCTTCCCGCTCGGCCGCCTTCTCGAGCAGCGGCTTCACCTTCGTGAGCGAGTCGTCGAACGCCTTGTGCTCGACCCGAATGATCTCGAGCTGCGCGCGCTCCCGGGGATCGACCGCGGCCTTGAGCAACGACTCCAGCTCTTCGCCACGCGGCCCTGCCAGCAGGAAGAACGAGTCGAGGTTCGCGAGATCGCCGACCTCGGCCACCAGCTTGCGATCGGGCCGCTTGTACATGCGATCGCGCACCACGGCCGCCTTGAGCGCCCACAGCGCCTTCACCATCGTTCGCTGCGAGAAGTACTTCGTCGGCACGTAGTCGGGCAGCCGCGTCACCTGCGCGACGAGCTCCTTCTCGAGCGTGTCGGCGAGCACCTCGAGCCCTTCGGTCACCACCGCAGGCACCTCGACCGCAGCCACCGCCGCTTGAAGTACATCGAGCTGCTGCAACGTGAGCCGCTCGTGGAGCGACGGCCGCTGCCCCGCGTTCGCGCGCCACAACATCTGCGCGCGGCTCTGCTTTCTCGCGAACCCACGCGGCGCGAAGCAGATGAACGAGATGCGATCGGCGAAGGCCTGCAACGTCTCGGGCGAGCGCTGCAGCACCTCGGACAGATACCGGTTCGACGTCATCAACGCGCACTCACAGCGGCCGGCCGTCGTCTTGCGGCCATGTTTCAGCTCGCGCTCGTGCAGCACGTTGAGAATCGAGCGCAGCAGCATGTCGCGCCCGTCGAACACCTCGTCGAGGAACGCGTGCACCGCGCCGAGCATGCCCTCTTCGGTGAGGTACTCGGTGCGGCCGGTCTCGGTCAGCACCTTGAAGTCGACGGGCCCGATGAGATCGGTCTGCACCGTGTTCTCGGCCAGCTGCTTCGAGAACAGCGACGGCTGGTTCGACCGCTCGTCGACGATGCGACCAAGCACGGCGCTGGCCACGGCAGACTTCGCGGTGCCCGGTGGGCCGATGATGAGGCAGTGCTCCCGGCACAGCAGCGCGAGCTCGATCTGCGTGAACAACGACTCGCGCTCGAGGAAGGCGTCGCGCAGCTCGACGAAGAAGCGCCGGAATGCGGTGGCTGCATCCGAGAAGCTGACATCGAGGGCGAGCGAGGCTGGCGCGTTCACAAAGTTCCTTGAAGGCTGCGAATCGGCAGAGGCGTCGGTGACGGGCGCCACTATAACGACGATGCCCTGTTTTCCCTCCGAGTGCCGTGATCGATCCTTCAGACCCACCTGCTCAGCCCGTGCTCTGGAGACCACCGCTCGGGCAGGTCGCCATCGTCGGCCTGCTCTGCGTGGGCGTGCTCTTCCTCACCGTTGGAGCGTCGGCGCAGTTCTTCAACCTGTCGTGGGGCCTGTGGTTCTCCGAGGTGGTGGTGTTTCTGGGCGTGCCCTTCGTCGCCTTCCAGGTGACGGCGCGTTCACCGCTCCGTTCGACTGGCCTGGATCAACCCGCGAAGGGCCTCGCCGCCGGCTTCGTGTTGGGAGCGCTGAACTACGCCGCGTGGGCGGTGCCGCTCATGTGGGCGGCGGAGCGCTTCTTTCCGGCTGAGCTCGTCGAGAAGTACAGCGCGGCCCGCCTCTTCGATCGGCAGTCGGGCGTCGAGCTGGCGCTGCTGGTCGCTGGCATCAGCCTGGCCGCCCCGTTCTGCGAAGAGTTCTTCTATCGGGGGTTGCTGCAACGCGGCCTGGCGGAGCGCCTGCCCATCGCGCGTGCGATCGTGATCACGGCCCTGCTGTTCAGCCTCATGCACTTCGACCCGGTCGGGTTCCTCGCGCGCTTCGAGCTCGGCATTCTCTTCGGGCTGCTCGCGTGGCGAGGCGGCTCGTTGTGGCCTGCCATCGGCGCGCACGCGGCCAACAACATCACCTCGCTCGTCATCTTCTTTCTGGCGGGCGGCGACGACGGCGATCTCTCGGTTCCGCTCGTCGCCACGATGTTCATCGCAGGCAACGCCGCGCTCGCGGGTTGGGCCTTCGGACTGGCCCGGTGGAGCTGGTGGGTCGCTCCGAAGCCCGCAACCGATGACGTTGCGCCGTTCGCGCCGTTCTTCAAGTCGGTCGCGCCTTGGGCCGTGGGAGCGCTCGTCGGACTCGTGACGCTCGCGCTGATCGATCGCCGCGGGGTTCAGCTCAACATCATCGACGTGATGACGCCGGTGCCCGCGCCGAAGAAAGACGCGAGCGACGGTGAGCGCGCTGCGTGGAAGGAGCTGCAAGACCTTCGCGCGCGGGTGCGGTCAGGCGATGGCGGTCTCGACGAGTACAAGGCCATGCGGCAGCTCGCGGCTCCGTCGGACTCGCGGTGAACCTCAGTACCAGTCCTCACCCTCGTTCACCGACTGAATGACGCGCCGGTAGTGGCGATAGCAGAGCCAGGCCGCGCCACTCCCAAGCACCAATCCCAGCTCGATGCCGAGCCCCCCGACGGCTCCGCTCGACAACGCGGCTGCGATGAGCGCCGTGGAGACCCCGACCAGCCCCGAACCTGCGACCGCGAGACAGGTGCCGAGAAATTCGTTCGCCAGCGCCATGAGCTGAAGCGGCAGCGACACCGCACACATGACGAAGGCGAACGTGACGCTGCGACTGAGCGCGAACGTCACGACAGCGGTGGCGGCCATCACTGCAACGGTGGGGACGGCCATCATTTCGCCGCCCGCTCCGCTCCGGAACAGGCGCGCCAGGTTTCTTCCGAACGTGCTCACCACAGCAGAACCCACGAGGGCGCGCCGGGGCGCAAGCTAGAGAAACGTGTACGACTTCACGACGAACCGGGGGCCAGCCATGGCGAGGTTCGGAGACTCCGTGTCGACGTCACCCTCGACCGAGATGCGAGCGCCGTTCTTCTTGATCTTCCGGTCGCCGCCCGCGAGCACGTAGAGCTTTCCGTCTTCGGCCTCGAGCATCCACACACCGGTCTCGAGATCGCGGAACCGAATCGTTCCCTTCATCGTGGTCATGGCGTCAGGCCGTCTCGCGCTTGAGCATCGCGCGCGCAATGAAGAGACAGACGATGGCGTTCACGACAAGCCACGGAATCGCGAGGAAGGTGAACGGGAGCCACGCGAGCGCGGGAGCCTTCGCCCACGCCGTGTACGCCAGAATGCCCGCGAAGCCGATGGCGAGCCCACCAACCGCGTGGCGCATGCCCTTGAGCTTGATGGCCAGGAGCGAGAGCACGATGGGCGCGAGCGCGCTGTAGACGAGCGGGTTTGCCAGCGAGCCACGGCCGAAGATGATCTTGTTCAGCCAGTCGGGAATCGGAATGACGAACGAGGTCGTCAGCTCGTTGGCCGGCGCGACCCACCGCACGAAGAAGACGCCCATCGTGGTGAGCACCAGCGGAATCAAGAAGCCGGGCGAGGCGAACACGTTGAGGTAGCCAGGGCGCTCCTTCTTGCCGAGCGTGAGCAGCACGAACGCGAGCATGGCGGCAGCGAACGCGAACGGCTTCCAATCCATCGCGCCGTAGCTGAACGCGCTGACGTCAGACGTGGTGACCTCGGGCTCCTGCTTCGCAATCTGGGTCTCGGTTGGGAGCAGCTCGTTGAGCTCGCTCGCCACGCCCATCTTCTTGAGCGCCTGGAGGGCGGCTTCGGCGTCGATCACGCCGTGGCCGTACTGATCGGTCCACCCCGTCGCGCCCTTCGGAGGATGCGCGGAGGCGAACAGCGCCTTCTCGACCTGATCGGGGTTCTTCGCGCCTGCCGAGAACAGCAGCGCGGCGAGGCCCGCGACGTGCGGCGTCGCCATCGAGGTGCCCTGGTACGAGGCATAGACGGCGTGCCCGACGTCTTGCGGGTCGATGGTGTTCTGAATGATGCCTGCCTCTTCGCCCTGCGACTTGTCACCACCGGGAGCGGCGATGTCGAGCTCCTTGCCCCACGACGAGTACGGAGCACGCGAGCCGGTCGGCCCGACGGCCGCGACCGCCACCGAGCCGGGATACGCGGCGGGGTACTCGACGATGCCGCGGCCACCGTTACCGGCCGCGCACACGACGACGACGCCCTTCTTGCGCGCGTACTCGACGGCCTTCTCCATCACAGCCGAGCGCCCGCCACCACCGAGCGACATGTTGATGACGTTCGCGCCGTGATCGGCCGCCCAACGAATCGCATCGGCGATGTCGGCCGAGGTGCCGCCGCCGAAGTGATCGAGCACCTTCACCGGCATGATGGCCGCCTCGAACGCGATGCCCGCGACGCCTTCGCCGTTGTTGGTGGCCTGCGCGATGGTGCCCGCGACGTGCGTGCCGTGACCGTGATCGTCGTTGGCGTGACGATCCTTGTTCACGAAGTCGTAGCCCTCGACGAACTTGGTTCCGCGGAGATCGGGCACCTGGCGGAAGTCGTCGTGATCTTCGTACGCGACGCCCGTGTCGAGCACCGCCACCACCACGCCCTTGCCCTTCACCCGATCCCACGCCTTGGGCATGTTGATCATCTTCAGGTTCCACTGCTTCTCGTAAGCCGGGTCGTTGGGAACGAAGCTGGCCGTGAAGCGCATCAGCGGCTCGGCGTTCTCGACCTTCGCGTTCTGGCGAATGGTGCTGAGCAACGCACCGACGTCGCCCTGGTAGGTGCCGACGGTGATCGCGCTGTCGACGCCCTCCTCTTCGTCGGCGAGCTCGAGATCGAGGCCCCAGTCCTTCTCGAGCGCGTCGAACTGCTCCTTCGTGGTGCCGTCTTCGAAGTCGACGACCACGACCTCAGGGAGATGGAAGGCCACGTCGTCGGCCTGCGCCGAGACGTCGATGGCGGGGCGGTCGAGCGACGCGGCGGCCTCGGCTTCGGCCTTCCGATCACAACCAGCCAGCATCATCAGGGTGACTGCTCCAACGGCGATCGCGAGTCTGGAAGTGGGCATAGGGGGCCTGTGCAGCGAACGAACGAACGGGGAAACGATTGGATCTCTCCGACTGTTCCAGAGCACCCCGTGAAGTTGCATGAAGTGTTGGAAGCCTAATGTGTCTCAGGGGTTCCCGGTCGAGGCCCCCACCCGTCTGGCGAACGCCACGAGCGCCTTGCCCACCTGAGGAAGATTGCGGTGATAGCTGCGATCGGCGCCCATCACGAGCGTGAGGGCTCCCTCGTCCAGGTGGGCGCTCCACCGCTGCCGCGCGCGCGGGCCTTCGAGCTCTGGCAACACGACGATGAGGGGTGTCGTCAAGTCGAACGGCTCGAGCGACGGATGAATGAGCGCCCACCCTTCGACGCGCTGCTGCTCGACGAGCCGCTTCCCGATGCGATCCGACCCGCCGATCGTCACCAGGAGCGGTGCCTGACCTTCGGCGTTGTCACGCGCCAGCTCCCACGCTGCGACGGCGTCTTCGAGCAGCTCGTCATCGTTCTTCGACGGCTTGCCCTGGCTGCCGCCCACGCCGCGGAAGTTGAAGCGAAGACACTGATGGCCGGCCTGCGAGACGGCGAACGCGATCTCGGCGCCAACCACGTGATCCATGCCGCTGCCTTCAGCCGGCGTGGGCGGCAGCACCAGGACGCCGGGCGAACGCGAGCCTCGATGGGAAACACCCTCGAGCACGAGCCCGTTCGGCAAGGGAATGAGCGTCGGGCGCTCGAGGAACTGGCCCTTCATCACCATCGAAACGCTCCAAAAGGAAAACGGCGGCCAGAGCTGAACTCTGACCGCCGCACCTTTCAACCGAAGCTGAGAGACGAACTGTTAGTTGCCGCAGGCCGGGCCGTCGCAGCCCGTGTTGCTGTAGTTCGTGTTCTGGGCCGCGTCGATGCGGCGGGCCACGAACGGCACTTCGACCTGGCACTCGGCCGCGTCCGTCGCCGGCTGCTCCTGGCGCTGAATCTGGGGGCACTGGTCCTGGAGCATCGCGCCGTTGTCGACGCAGCGGTACGTCGAGTTCACGCGGATGACGCCCGTGGCGGCCGGGTTGTAGCTGTCCCAGCTGACCGTGATCTGACCGATGCGGGTCTCGATCGCGGTGCGCGCCGTCTGGCCGCACGACTCGCGGCAGGCGAGGGTTGCACAGCCCTGGCACGAGATCGGGCCGAGGCTGGCGACCTGGCGCTCAGCGACGAACGAGCGCTGCTCGGCATCACCTTCGATCGCGTCTTCCACGATCACGCGGGGAGCGTCGCCGAGCTTGAAGTCAGGGTTGCCGATGTCGAGGTACTGCTTCGGGCGGCCATTCGCGTCCGAGACGCCGTCCCAGATCACCCAGTTCGCGTCGCGGCGGTAGTTCGACTGCGCCGTGCGGGCCTGAGGAACGCGCTTCGACACGTAGCACTGCGCGTTGTCGACGAAGACGAACCGGCTGGTGTCGTAGGCGACGCGCCAGATGCGCGGCTGACCGGTGTTGCACCCAGTGGTGACGACGAGGGCCGCCGCAACGGCGCCCAGAAGCTTCACGGAATTCATTATTTCCCCTTCGGTGGAATGGCCCGAAACAGCGGGCGGCGGTTTGTCCTACATGCAAAGCCAAGTCAACGCTTTCGCACCCCGTCTGACACGTGACCCTGATGGCGAGTGCAAAAGGATCTGCTCAGAGGTCGCGCGACTGAAGCACGAGGAACTTCAGGTACCTGCCTTCGGGGAACTGCAGGCGCATGGGGTGATCAGGCGGCTGATACCGCTCTTCCACGAGCGTCAAATCGACGCCCGCGTTGAAGGCGCCCTCACGAACGGCATCGAGGAACATCTGCTGCGTGACACGCGCCGAGCACGACGCCGTGGCGAGCAGCCCTCCCGGCCTCAGCAGCGCGAGCGCCTGCCGGTTGAGCGACGCATACCCCGCCACCGCGCTCTCGACGGCCTTCTGGCTTTTCGCGAACGCGGGCGGGTCGAGCACGATCAGATCGAAGGTTCGGCCCTCCTGCTTGAACGACTCGAGCAGCTCGAAGACGTCGGCGGCGAGGAAGTCGTGGCTGGCGGGCTCGAGGCCGTTGAGGGGGAAGTTCTCTCGCGCGAGCGCGATGGCGTCGGCGTCTTGATCGACCGAGAACACGCTCTTCGCGCCACCGAGCGCGGCGTTCACCGAGAACCCGCCCGAGAAGCAGAAGCAGTTGAGCACGTCGCGGCCCTTGCCCAGCCGCCGCAGCAGAAACCGGTTCTCGCGTTGATCGAGGAAGAACCCGGTCTTCTGGCCCGCGTAGACGTCGACCAGGAACTTCGCGCCGCGCTCCTCGATGGTCAGCGGGTTCGGAGCCGCCTTGCCCCACAACACCTGCCCGTTGCCCTTGTCTTCGTCGACGTCGGCGTCGTCGCGGCCCACCTCGTCGCGGCCGATCACGCCTTCGAGCCCCGGCACCGTCTTCACCAGCGCGTCGACGATGAGCGGGCGGTACGGCGTCAGGCCGGCCGAGTACAGCTTCAGCACCGCCCACCCCGCGTAGAGATCGATGACGACTCCGGGCAGCCCGTCACCTTCGCCGTGCACGAGCCGATACGAGTTCGTGCCCGACAGATCGATCAGATCGTGCCGCGCCTTCACGCACCGGCCGATGCGCTGCTCGAAGAAGGCCTCGTCGATCTCCACCTTCGGGTCGAGCGTGAGCACGCGCACCGCGATGGCCGAGAACGGGTCGAAGTAGCCGCGCGCGACGAAGCGATGGCCATCGACGAGATCGACGACGCTACCAGCGGGCAGGCGCGGAATGCTCGCGAGCCCCTTCTTGAAGACCCACGGGTGACCGGCGCGCAGGTGACGGCCGAGCCCCGACTTCAGCTCGAGCCTCGCGAGGTGACTCATGAACTGCCTCTCTGCGCCCGACGAGCGCGGCCGATGGCGTCTGCCACCTCGCCGAACCCTTTGCCTTCGGGTGCGCGGGTGACGAACTTCGGCGGGTGCGTGAGCTGATCCAGCACGTGCCTCACGTTGGCGACCCCGATGGAGAGCGGGAACGCCTCGAACAGCGGTTGATCGTTGAACGAGTCTCCGACGTAGACGAAGCGGCGCTCGCGCTTCTGCAGCGTCGTCTTCCACTCGGAGCGCAGGAACGACTCGACGGCGGTGCGTTTGTCGAACGGCCCGAGCCAGCAGTTCACGTGCACCGACGAGCGCACGGCCGTGACGCCACGCTTCGAGAGAAAGGCCTCGAGCGCATCGGCGCCCTCAGGGCCCAGCGACGACTCCTCGGCGTAGTCGATGGCGAGATCGACCTCGGTGGCCACCGAGTCCATCGACAGCTGCGCGCCTTTCACGGCCTTCAGCGCCGCGGCGACGTGCTGCTCGAGGGTGGCGCGGTTCTTCAGACGAACGCGGTCGGGCTCTGCGTAGACCTTGTGGAGCCTGCCCTTGCGCCGCACGTACGCGAGCCCGCCGTTCTCGACGATGACGCCAGCGACGGGCAGCTGTCTGGCCCAGCACTCGCCCCAGCCCGACGGGCGGCCGCTCACGAGCACCACCTGCACGTCGTGCGCGGTGAGCCACTCGATCGCGCGCAGCGTGGAAGACGTCAGCTGCCCTCGACTCGTCAGGGTGCCATCGACATCGGTGAAGACGGCGCGAACGGAGGAGAGATCGGCCTGGGCGAGCGGCAACACGCCGCTCTCATACCGCCGACAGGTTCGCCATGATCACGAGAAACTGCTCGACCTCGGCGCGAACGGTCTCGACCGTGACGGGCGTCTTGCGCAGCTTTCGCAGGTAGCCATCGAAGTCGCCGTTCTTGCCGTACATGGCCTGGGCGACGCCGACGGCCTCGGTGAAAGCCTGAAATGCGTCGGCGTCGGTGCCCGCGTTCACGGCGCGCTCGAGCGTCACGCCCATCGTCGCGAGCACTTCCTGATCGTGCTGAATGAGCAGCTCGCGCCGGTTGATCGCGTCGAAGTTGTCGCAGAACTCGACGAAGGGCTCGAGCAGCGAGAGCAGATCGAGCTTGTTGAGGTCGGGCTGCGAGATCTCCTTCAGCCGCGTGCGGAACTCGAGGATCGCCTTCTTGTCGTGGGCACGAAGGGCACGCCAGGCGGCGGTGCGGCCGAAGGCGTTGAGCTCTTTCTCGATCTGCCGCGCGTTCCACTCGACGTCTTCGGGCCCCGCTTCAGAGACCTTGTGAATGCGCGAGCGCATGAGCCGGCGCAGGTCGGCGGTGGTGCTGCGAACGACGAGCGTCGCGGCCAGTTCTTCGTCGTAGCCCGGGTCGACTTCGCGGCGGCGGCAGTCGGCGAGCTGCTGGGCTCCGTCGAACACCATGGCGCCGATGCGATCGCGGAAGCGGTAGCGGAAGCTCTGCAGCTCGGAGATCAGGTTCCAGCGATCGCCGACCACCGACGGGTCGCGCACGCGCATGCCGAACGCGGTGACTTCGGTGCGCAGCTCGGTCGCGCCACGCTGCAGGGCCTCGTCGACCCGCGCGTGCCGCTCGTCGACCTCGAGCTCACCTTCGGGAAACTGCGACGCCAGCTCGGCCAGCAGCGCGTTCACGTCGGCGATGGTGGAGCCGACGACTGGCGCCAGCTCTTCCCAGAGCGAGAGATCGGCCGAAGCGTCGATGGGCGCGTCTTCGTACTTGATCAGCTCGAGGTCACCGAGCTTGTCGATCGCGCGCGCCGCGGCTTCGAGCACGCGGCCCAGCCGGCCCGCAAAAGACTGATCGCTCTCGAGCGCGAGCAGGGCACCAAGGCGGGGTGGGAGCAGCCGTTCCACAGCGCCCCGACCATAAGATCGAACATGCCCGGCGGCGAAGAAACGTGATGAGGTCGCGCGCACACATGCTGCGCGTTCGCGTCTTCGAGGACGGAAAAGCCCGATCGGGCGGCGAAGAGCTGCTCGAAATCAATGGACCGAAGTGGATCGACGTGCAGGAGCCCGACGAGCCGACGCTGGTCAAGCTCGCCGAACGCTACGGCCTGCACAAGCTGGCGATCGAAGACTGCATGCACCTCGATCAGCGGCCCAAGCTCGAGGAGTACCCCGGGCACCTCTTCATCGTGCTGCAGGGGTTCTCGTGCGCCGACGCGAAGCTGACCGACATCACCATGCACGAGCTCCACTTCTTCCTCGGGCCCGACTGGGTGATCACGGTGCACGAGAAGGCGCACAACGCGATCGAGGCGGTGCACAAGCGGCTCGACGCCGACCCCACCGGAACGCTCGGCCGTGGTGTCGACTTCGTCGCGTACCTGCTGGCCGACGCGCAGGTCGATCTCGCGTTCCCCGTCATGGAGGCGTTCACCGACGCGCTCGACACGCTCGAGGACGAGATCTTCGAGTCTCCGAAGCGGGGCATGATGCAACAGATCTTCGAGCTCAAGCGCACGCTGGTGCTGGTGCGAAAGGTGATGTCACCGCAGCGTGACGTGGTGGGCATGCTGGCCAGGCGCGGCATTCCCGGCGTGAACGAGCGCACCACCATCTACTTCCGTGACGTGTACGACCACCTCGTGCGCATCTACGAGCAGATCGATACCAACCGCGATCTGCTGGGCAACGCGATGGACGCGTGGTTGTCGGTCGTCGCGAACCGCACCAACGACATCACCAAGCAGCTGACGATTCTGGCGAGCATCTTCCTGCCGATGTCGTTCGTCGTCGGCTTCTTCGGGCAGAACTTCGACGTACTCGGGCAGCCGCCGTTCTTCTTCGTGATGCTCACGACGATGGCCGTCATCCCCGTCGGCATGGTGCTGTGGTTCCGGCACAAGGAGTGGTGGTGAACGAGATCTCGCTGAACGGTCGCCGCTACGCGTACGAAGATCGCGGGTCAGGCACCCCGCTGCTGCTGCTCCACGGGTTTCCCTTCTCGTCGGAGTCGTTCTGGCCGCAGCTGGAGTCGCCGCCGAACGGCTTTCGCGTCATCGCGCCCGATCATCGCGGCTTCGGAGGCAGCGCTTTTGGCGAAGGGCCTTCGACGATGGAGGCGATGGCGGAAGACGCGCTGGGTCTGCTCGACGCGCTGAAGATTCCCGCTGCGGTGGTTGGTGGCGTGTCGATGGGTGGCTACGTCGCGCTCGCGCTGGCGAGGCTCGACCCCGGCCGGGTGCGTGGGCTGGTGTTGATCGACACGCAGTCGTTCGCCGATGACGACGCGGGCAAGGCGAGGCGCGAGACGGTCGCGCAGGACGTGCTGGCCAATGGCGTTGCCGGGCTGACGGCGGGCATGTTGCCGAAGCTGCTCGCGCCCAATGCGCCGGCGGCGGTTCGATCGCGCGTCGAGGCCCTGATGCTGCGGCAGAACCCCGAAGCCGTCGCGGCGGCGTCACGAGGCATGGCGTTGCGGGTCGACGCGAAGCCACTGCTCGCTCGGTTCGCCGGGCCGACCCTGGTCGTCGTCGGAGCGCTGGATGGCATCACGCCGCCCGAGAAGGCGAAGGTGATGGCCGACCTCGTGAGCGGCGCCCAGCTCGAGATCGTTCCCGAAGCGGCCCATCTGACGAACCTCGAGCAACCCGACGTCTTCAAGAAGCTGCTCGAGCAGTTCGCCACCCGGTTCTGAAGACGTCGCCGAACGATCCGCCTCGCAAGACGCGCGTCGTGACCCATGCGGTCAGAATGGTGAGAAGAACCGCTGGCTCACGGCTGACAGATCACGACATCGCCACTGACCATGCACGTGCGACAGATGTTCGTCTTCACCAGCAGGCCCGATCGGCACTCCAGCGTTCCGCCACCGTCGGCGGTGCAGAGCCCTTTGCCCTCGAAGCTCGAGGCGCAGGCATCGGCTTCGAGGTTTCCGTTCATGTCGCAGCTCGTCGTTCCACCATCCGTCGTGCAGCCGCCCGGCCCGCGACAGGGAAGGCCTCGCCAGGTGCGACTCACGCACTCCAGCGCCGTCGAAGGGTTGAAGCAGAAGAAGCCGAGCTGCGCGCACGCGCTCCCGAGCTGAACGCCCGCGTCGGGAGAACCGGCATCGAAGAACGCCGAGCCGCCACCAGCTCCGCTCAGAGCGCCACAGCGGCCGGCCTGACAGACCGACGAGCTGGGGCACGCCTCACACGCTGCGCCCCGCTCGCCACACGCCGAGTCGCTGAGGCCCGAGACACAGAGCCCACGCGAGTCACAGCAGCCGATCGAGCACGAGGTGCGATCGCACGGCGGCTTGGTTCCACAAGAAAGGAGCAGCGCGAACGCGAAGAACGCCCAGCGCATCAGTTCACGGCTGGCAGACGACGGTCTCGCCGCTGACCATGCAGGTTCGGCAGGTGTTCGTCTTCTTCAGCGTGCCGTCGAGGCACTCGAGGGTGGCCTTGCCATCAGAGGTGCACAGGCCCTTGCGCTCGGCCGACGAGGCACAGGCGTCGTTCTCGACGTTGCCCGTCATGTCGCACTTCACGACGTCGCCTTCACGCTTGCAGCCGTTGGTGCCCTTGCAGGGAAGCTCGACCCACTTGCCGACCTTGCACTCCAGCGCCGCGCTGCCGCTCGCGCACAGGAAGCCGGTGACGTTGCAGGAGTCGCCCGCCTTGGGCGTGCCGCAGCCGACGGCGAACAGACTGGTGATGAGCGTGGAGACGAACAGGAGGTGGCGCATTGGGGGAAGGGAGCAGCGTGAAGTGGTCGGCCCGGAAAGCGCGCGCACCATCGACCCGCGCGCTCAGCGCGTCAAGCAAGAACCTCTGACCAGAAGCGGCGGAAGTTGTGCCCCAGCACCTTCTCGACGACGCGCACCGTCATGCCCCGATCGAGCAGCGTCTGCGTGAGCTTCTTGAGGTCGCGAACGTCACGCATGCCCTGCGGGAGCGGGACCATTCCGTCGAAGTCACTGCCGAGCGCCACGCCGTCTTCGCCCATCACCTGCACCGCGTGCTCGATGTGGCGCGCGACGTCGGTGAACTGCCGGCCGCCGATGTACTGGGGCGCGAAGATGATGCCGACGACTCCGCCTTTGTCGGCGATGGCCTTCAGCGTGACGTCGTCGAGGTTGCGCCACAGCTTCGTCGCACCCTGCACGCCCGCGTGACTGCAGAACGGGCGAATCGTTCGATGCGAGAGCAGGTCGGGCAGCATCGCGGGTGAGGCGTGCGCGACGTCGATCACCATTCCCGCGGCGGCCATCGCGTCGAGCGTCTCGCGGCCCAGCGGCGTGAGCGGGCGGTTGCCCATCATCGGCGTCGAGGTGCCTCCGAGCTCGTTGTTCGACAGGTGCGTGAGCGACATGAAGCGCACGCCGCGATCGAAGAGCGTCTTCACGCGATCGACCTGCCCTTCGATGGCGTGGGCGCCTTCGATGCCGATGACGGCAGAGAGGCGGCCTTCAGCCAGGTTCGACTCGAGCCCGGCCTTCGTGCCCGCGATGGCGGCGAGGCCGTTCGAGGCGGCGCAGAAGTGCTCGAGGCGATCGACCTGAAAGGAGCACCGAGACCACTCGCTGGCACGCGCTTCGGCAGGCCAGCGCTCCTTGAGCATGAAGAGCGGGAAGCCGTCGATGACGGGAAGGCCGCGGGTCACGATGGTGAAGGCCTGAATCTTCACGCCCGCCTCGCGCAGCCGCGGGAAGTCGACGTGCCCCTCGTCGGAGGCCTTCGTGAGATCGCGGTTCCACATCAACGAGTCGGCGTGGCCATCGGCGATGGGCACTCGGCGATGGAGTTCGTCGAGATCGATCACGGGCGCCTCGAACGAACGTGCACGACGCCGGTCGGCGTTTCGGCGGAGAGCGCAGTGGCGGCGGCTGCGTCGTCCTTGAGCAGGAACGTGGCCCATGCGGCGACCGAGCGCTTCGTGATCTGCCGGCCGAGCTCGTTGTCGACGTAGGTGAAGACGCCACCGTCGAGGTCGCGCGCGCCGTCTCCGCAGCCGGGCAGGTACGAGCCGCCGAGGCCCGCGATGTCAGACGGGCTCCAATGGCCGGCGTTCTCGACCTCGATGAGCCACGTCGGCCGCTGGCCCTTCGTGAAGTTGTCGCGAATGAACTCGTTGCCGAGGAACGAGATGGAGTTGTCCTCCATGGCGAGCAGGAAGCTGAGCGGCTTCGTGATGCGGGGCAGCGCTCCAGCGTTGAGAATCGGGCTGTCGGCGGGCGCGGCGATGAGGAAGCCACCGCGAACTCGCGGGTCGCGTTCGACGACCTTGGCGGTGGTGACGGCCCCGAAGCTGTGGCCGAAGACGGCGATGCGGGCCGGGTCGACCTGAGAATTGCCGCTCATCGAGTCGATCACGCCCGAGATGTCGGAGGCGCGCACTTCGAGGAAGGCGTTGGTGAGCGGCGCGCCGCCGTCGAAGCGCGTGTTGCCGACGTGATCGGGCGCAGCGACGACGAAGCCGTGCGAGGCGAGGTGCTCGGCGACCGTGTGCAGGCTGAAGCGGAAGCACTCGGTGCAGTGCGAGAACACGAGCAGTGGGAACGTTCCCTCTGCGGCCGGTGCGTCTCGCGTCGAGTGCGCGGTTCTGGGCGTGCACGCTTCGGGCGCCTGCGAGATCCAGCTCGCGAGCTGCGTTCGGCGAGCGCCGTCTTCGAACTCCTCGACGGGGAAGCTGCTCGTGGTTCCGGTCGCCGGGTACCAGACCTCGACAGGGAGCGTTCGCCCCGCGTCGGTGGTGATGGACAGCTGCCGGCTGCCCGACGCGTAGGGGCCACGATTCAGAAAGGGGTCTCCCGCGTCGATCTGAGACGGGGCCGAACACCCGACGAGAAGCAGAGCCAGCAAGCCGAGCCGCATGACGCGCACACTACCCGCCCGCGTCGTTTGCACCTCGCCAAGTTGCGACTGAGGATTCGACGCGTGCAGACCTTCAGCTTTCACGACGCGGTGCTCGACAGTGTGGTGCTCGATCGGCGACGTGACGTCTGGATCTGCCTGTCGGAGACGAAGTCGCCTGACGGCTTCACGACGATTCGAGTGAGAGGCAGCACGGGCGTGACGAGCTCGGGGCACATCGAAGTCGATTGGTTCTTGAGTGACGTGGAGTTCATCGGACCTGATGGGTCGATTCCCGCGCCGTGGGAAGGCTGGAAGACCGTGCTCCGAACGATCGTCCGAGGCACTGACGGGTCGATGGTCGTGGTCTTTGGCGGAGAGGTGGCGTTCGTCGACCGGTTCGACCCTGGCGTCCTTCACGCTGAGCCGGCCACGTAAACCGGTTGCTCCCCTTCCCCGAAAGGGTGCAGAACGCCCTCATGCAGGTCGTGATCAACGGAGAGCCCCGCGAGATCGCCGACGGTGTGACCATCACCGCCCTGCTCACCACGCTCGGCATCGACCTGCGCCGCGTGGCGGTCGAGCTCAACGAACAGGTCGTTCCCAAAGCCCGTCACCCAGAGACGGCCCTCGCGCCGAACGATCGTCTCGAGATCGTCACCTTCGTCGGCGGCGGTTGACCCGGAGCCCCCATGCACCACGACAAGCCCTTCACCATCGCCGGCCACACCTTCACCTCGCGCCTCATCATCGGCACCGGCAAGTACCCGAGCCACGAGGTCATGAAGGCCTGTCACGAGGCCTCGGGCGCCGAGATGGTGACGGTGGCGGTGCGCCGGCTCGACCTCAAGGCGCCGAAGGAGCAGTCACTGCTCTCGTTCATCGACACCACCCGCTTCAAGCTGCTGCCCAACACCGCCGGTTGCTACAACGCCGACGACGCGGTTCGCACCTGCCACCTCGCGGCCGAGCTCGGCCTGTCGACCTGGGTGAAGCTCGAGGTGCTGGGCGACGAGAAGACCCTGTTCCCCGACGTCGAAGAGACCGTGAAGGCCGCCCGCCGCCTGGTGAAAGACGGCTTCGTCGTGCTGCCGTACACCTCTGACGACGTGATCATCGCGAAGAAGCTCGAGGACGCTGGCTGCGCGGTGGTGATGCCGCTCGCCGCGCCGATCGGCTCGGGCCTGGGCGTGCGCAACCCGCACAACATTCGCCTCATCCTCGAGGCGGTGAAGGTACCCGTCATCGTCGACGCGGGCGTGGGCACCGCCAGCGACGCGGCGATCGCCATGGAGCTGGGCTGTGACGGCATTCTCATGAACACCGCCATCGCCGGCGCGCGGGAGCCCGTTCGTATGGCGCGCGCGATGAAGCTCGCGGTCGAAGCCGGTCGCGACGCGTTCCTCGCCGGCCGCATTCCGATGAAGGCCTACGCCTCGGCCTCGAGCCCGATGCACGGCCTCGTTCACCAGTGAAGCGGCTGCCGTTCTCGCTGATCGTCATCACCGACTGGGCGCTCGACGATCTGCTCTCACGGGTCGAAGCGGCGCTCGAGGCCGGGCCTGGCATCGCGATTCAACATCGCCACCCGGGAGCGACCGACCGTCGGTTCTACGAAGAAGGCATCGCGCTCGAGCGCGTGTGCCGAGCAGCCAACGCTAAGCTCTTCATCAACGGCCGTCTCGACATCGCCCTGGCGCTGAACGCAAACCTGCACTGCACGACGCGCTCGCTGAAGCCGCTCGACGTGCGCGACGCCTTCAGTGGACTCATCTCGTGCGTGGTGCACGACGACGCGGACTCGACCGACGGCGCCGATCTCGCCCTCGTCAGCCCCGTCTTCCGGCCCGGCTCGAAACCCGACGACACCCGACCGCAACTCGGAGTGGCTGGCTTCGAACGACTCGCGCGCAGGCTCCCCTGCCCTGCGTTCGCGTTGGGAGGCATGGAGACGACGAACGCCGGCTCCGTGAAGGCAGCCGGCGTCGCGGTCATCGCTTCCGTGTTGCACGCGAGCGACCCGAAGGCCGCCGCGCGTTCACTGCTTCAGGGCCAGCTGCCGCTGAAGGCCATCGACGGAACGGTGTAGCAGCGACCGCCGGGCACCTCGGCGTCGGTCCCGAAGTCCCACTCTCGCAGGGTGACGTTGCTCACCGAGCCCGTGAAGGAACCAGACGTCGCGCTGGCGGTCGCCGAGGTGACGTTCATGGTGCCCGACTGCGCCAGGTAGCGGCGGGTGCAGCTGAACATCGGCGGCGACACGGAGCACGACTCGCCGAACTGCATGCACGCCTCGCAGGTGCCGTAGTCGACCGCTGCAATCGTGCCTTGATAAGGCAACGTGATCGACGTGGAGGTCGCACGAACGAGCTCGAAGCCGATCACCTGCGACGTGCTGCCGAAGTTGGCGACGTTGAACACGCCACCGTTGAACGTGTTGTACCCGTAGTCGACCTTGGTGAAGGAGCCGCCCGGCAGGGTGGTGGTCGCGAGGTTCAGCGTGGTGCAGGAGCCCGAGGCGCCGCCACCCGTCGCAGATCCGCCGCCCGTGGCGAAGCCGCCACCCGTCGCGAAGCCGCCGCCCGTGGGCGAACCTCCGCCGACCGGAGGCGTGCCGCCGCCCGTGCCGCCGGGAATGCAGAAGCCGCTCGAGCAGGTGTTGTTGGGCGACGTACACGCGAAGCAGACCGCGCCGGCGAAGCCGCAGAGGCTGTTGTTCTGCTGCGTGGTGCCGGCCTGAAGACAGGTGGTGCCATTGAAGACGCAGCCGTTGGGGCAGCTGGGAGGGCTGCCGCCACCAGTGGGCGCGCCGCCGCCAGTCGCCGAGCCACCGCCCGTGCTCCCGACGCAGCGATTGCCGCTGCACGTCTGCGCGCCCGAGCACTGCACGCACACGCCGCTCGTGGTCGAGAGGCTGCCGCACGCGGCCGTGGTGTTGCCCGCCTGACACTGGCCCGCGAAGTCACAGCAGCCCGGGCAGTTCGAGCTGTTGCAGCCCGACGTTCCGCCACCCGTCGCCAGGCCGCCGCCCGTGGCCGAGCCGCCGCCGGTCGCAAAACCGCCACCCGTCGCGAAGCCGCCACCGGTTCCGCTGCTCCCGCCACCGCTGCCCGAGGTGCCCGCGCCGGTGCCGAGGCCGCCCTTGCAGACGCCGAGATCGCAGGTCTGGCCGAGCGTGCACGACGAACAGGTCGCCCCACGTGCGCCGCACTGAGAGCTCGTATTGCCCGTCACGCACCGGCCGCTGATGTCGCAGCAGCCCGTCGTACACGTCGCGGCACTGCACCGATTGGGCATGCCACACGACGCCGAGGTCACGAGAAACGAAACACCCACCGCGACGGCAACCCACAAGAGACGCAAACGCATGGAACCTTCCGCTCGTAGCAAGGGGCGGGCTGTGTGACGTGCTCCCGGCCTGCCGCCCCGGCGAGTGGCCCTAGCATAGCTTCAGTCGTCGTCGACAGGCATGGCGGCTCAAGTAGGCTGCCGCCCGACCCATGGCACTCAAGCCGCTCTCCATCGGAGAGATCGTCGATCGCTCCACCTCCCTGTGGCGCTCCAACTGGAAGGCGTTGTTCCAGCTGCTGCTGGGCTTTCAGCTCGTGCAGTACATCTCGCTCAAGGGCATCGAGCTGCTCATCGATCGCACGCTGCCTGCGGCAAAGAACCCCGCTCAGGCGTTCGAGCTGATGAAGGCCGACCCGAGCACGTGGCTCCCGCAGGTCTGGCCGATCGCGATCAGCGTGATGGTGGTGGGCCTGGTGAACTTCTTCGTCAGTCAGGTGGCGGGCGTGGCGATCAGCGCGTTCGTGTTCCCCCGCGTGACGAGCGCAGGAGCTCCGTCGATTGGGGAAGCGATGCAGCTGGCGGTGCGAAAGCTGGGGCCGACCTTCGGCGTGCTCGTGTTGACGCTGGGGTGGACGATGCTCGCCGGGCTGCTCTTCATGTTGCCGGGCATTCTCACCGTCGGCGGCGGCGTCTACCTGGCGGTCAGCAACAGCCAACAGGCCGGCACAGGAGTGGCCCTGCTCGGCACGTTCCTGATCCTCGGTGGCGGCCTGGTGCTGATCCTCTGGTTCCTCATTCGGTTCGTGCTCACGTCGCAGGTGCTCGCGGTCGAAGACGTCTCGGCCCTGGGCTGCTTCCGTCGCACCGACGCGCTGTCGAGCGGCCGCGTGGGGCCGGGGTTTGCGGGGCTGGTGAAGGGCCGGCTCACGCTGCTCATCTCGATCATCGCCTTCATTCTCACGGTGGTTGGCCTCGTGACGGGACTGCCCGAGCTGGGCATCAAGGCGATGTTCGGGGAGCTCACTGGCGCGGCGTCGGGCACGGCACCGCAGGCGCTCGTCGTTCCCGCGCAGCTGTTGCAGGTCGTCACCGGAGCGGTGGTGACGCCGCTGTACATGGTGTTTCAGGTCGTCTTCTACGTCGACATGCGCGTGCGCCGCGAAGGGCTCGATCTCGAGCTGGCGGCGAAGCCGGTGACGGCATGAGCGTGGTGCTGGCGCTCGTGCTGGCCGCGTGCCCCGTCGGGGAGCAGCTGCCTCCCGACCAACGCGACGCCGCCTGCGCCATCGACGAGCGCTTTCAGACCACCGCCGGCGTCGATGGACTCGCCGAGCTCTACGACCGGCCCGAGTTCAGGAACGCGCGCGCCAGTCAGACGAGCGATCTGCTCAAGCGGTTTCAGCGCTGGCTCGAGAGCGTCTTCGAGACCTCGGGCGCCGAGACGTACTCGAACCTCACGCGCGTGATCGTGCTGCTGCTCGCGGCCTTCGTCGTCATCGCGGTCTCGGTGCGCTTCGTCGGCCGCCGCGTCAGATCGAAGTCGTTGGGCAAGACGCAGACATCGTCGACGGCGCTCGAGCTGGCCGACCCCTCGGTTCACCTCGCGAGGGCGAAGGCGTTGATCGGCACCGACGCGCGTGCGGGCGCCCGTGAAGGCCTGCTCGCGATGCTGGCGGCGCTCGAGCGCAAACGGCTCGCGCGCCCCGACCGCGTGAAGACGAACCGCGAATTGACGAAGGAGCTGCCCCAGCGCGGAGCTCCGCCTGAGCTGGTCGAGGCGGTCAGCGCGCAGCTCTCGTGGTTCGATCGCGCCTGGTACTCGCTCGAGCCTTTGGACGCGACGAGCGCGAGCGCGTTCCTCGAGCGCGCCACCCAGGTCGTCGCGAAGATCGGCGCGTTCGGAGCGGCGGGGCGCACCACATGAGCCGCTTCGGCGCGTGGCCGCTCTTCGGCGTGCTCTTGCTGCTCGCGCTCGCGGTCGGACTCGCGGGTGGCGGTGACGCACCGACCTCGGTTCGCCCGACGGTGAACAACTCGGGGCCGCACGGGCTCAAGGTGCTGCACACCTGGCTCAAGGAACGTGGCGCTGACATTCGGGTCGGAGAAGGGCCGTTGGGTCAGGCGCCCGCGAACGTCGCCACCATCGTCATCGCCGCGCCCGTCGCGACGCCGTTCACCGATGAAGACGTGCAGGCGCTCCGCACCCGCCTCGAAGCCGGGGCGACGGTGGTGCTCATGGTGGCGCGCGACACGCGCAAGCAGGTCTTCCGCCCACTCATCAACTTGAAGACGATCGCGGGTGCGAGCATCGCGCCGGTGCCCTTCGATGGCGCTGGAGCGACGCTCGAGGTGGCGCTGCCCATCGGGCCCCTGCGCAACGTGAAGTCGCTGCGCGTCTCCATCGACCCGAGCCTCGAGGCGCTCGACCCCGACGCCATCTCGCTCACGATTCCCGAGGCGCTGTGGGCACGCCGCATCGGCAAAGGCACGCTCTTCGTCAGCGCTGGGCCCGATCTCGCCGAGAACGCGCGGCTGGGGCTCGCCGACAACGCGCGCTTCTGGGCCAACCTCGCCGCCGCAGGCCCCATGTACTTCGACGAGTCGCACCACGTGGCCCGCACGCTTCAGGCCCCCACCGTGAACCTCTGGGCACCCGGTCTGCAGTTTCTCTTCGCCGCCGCGATCTTCGTGGTGGGTCGGGGAACACGCCTGGGCCGACCTCGTGCCGAGCCGCCGCCCGCGCTCCGTTCGTCGACCGAGTACGTCGAGGCCATGGCGCGCCTCACCCAGCGCGCGAAGCTCGAGCCCGAGCTGATCGAAGCGCTCCGCCGGCAACTGCGGCTCACCCTCCAGGAGCGCCTCGGCATTCCCCTCGAGCTGCCCGACGCAGAACGTGCGCGGGAAATCCAGATTCCGAACTTCAGCGCAGACGATGCGCAAGCGCTCTTCACCGAAACGGACTTCTTGAGTCTGTCGAAGCGGTTGGCACGACTTGAGGATGCCTTGTCTGGCCGCAAGGCTTGATGGGCAAGCCGAGGCTGGTAAGGGCCTTCACGTGTCAGCGCTCGCAGTCGAAGCCATCGACATCAGTAAGCGGTTCGGCGCCCGCTGGGCCATCTCGCGCCTGAGCTTCTCGCTCGCTCAGGGTCGGTCGCTGTTGCTCACCGGCCACAACGGCTCGGGCAAGACGACGCTGTTGCGCATCATCTCGACGGCCGCGTTCCCCACGGCTGGAACGCTCAAGGTGCTGGGCTTCGACTCGAAGAAGGAGCGCGACTCCCTTCGCCCTTCGGTCGCCCTCGTCTCGCACGCGTCGTTTCACTACGAAGATCTCACCGCCGCCCAGAACCTGCTGCTCTCGGCGAAGTTCCTCGGCGTGAAGGATCCCGCCTCCAGCGTGAAGGAGCTGCTCGAGCGCATGGGCCTGTCGAGCCGTGCGGACAGCGCGGTTCGGCAGTTCTCGGCCGGCATGCGCAAACGGCTGGCGATCGCGCGGCTGCTGATGAAGGCCCCGAAGGTGGCGCTGCTCGACGAGCCGTTCGGTGAGCTCGACCCCGCGGGCAGTCTGCAGATGGAGCAGCTCATTCGTGATCTGCAGGCGCAAGGCACCTCGGTGGTGCTCGCCACGCACCTCATCGAGCAGGGGCTGTCGCTCACGCAGGAGCGGCTGCACCTCGAAGGCGGCCGAAAGGTGTCGCCCACATGACACCGAAGATCTCGTTGCTCACCGCCGCCTGGCTGGTGCTCAAGAAGGACTGGCAGATCGAGTGGCGCACGCGGGCGCGGCTCACGGCGCTCATCTTCTTCTCGGGCGCGACGCTGCTCCTGTTTTCGTTCGCCATGGGGCCCGACGTCACGTCGCTGCGCGCGCACGCCCACGGGTATCTCTGGCTGGGCCTCTTGTTCGCCAGCGTGCTCTCGCTCGGCGAGTCGTTTCGCATCGAGTCTGAGAACCAGGCGCTGACGGGGCTGGTGCTCACGCCAGTCGAGCCACGCGCGATCTTCATCGGCAAGGTGCTGGGCAACGCGAGCATGTTGTTCGCGCTGTCGCTGGTGCTGCTGCCGATCACCATCGGGCTCTACGACGTCGATCTCACGCGCGTGCCGCACCTGCTGTTGCTGGTGTTGTTCCTCGGCACGCTCGGCATCAGCGCTCCCGGCACGGTGTACTCGGCCATCTCGGCGAACGCGCGCGCTCGCGACGTGATGCTGCCGCTGCTGCTCTTTCCGGTGTTGGTCCCGCTTTTGCTCGCTGCGGCGAGTGCGACGAAGCTCACCTTTCAACCCGACCCACAAGACCAGCTCGGCTCCTGGCTCAAGTTGCTGATTGCGTTCGATCTCATCTATTTGTCCGTCGGGTTCCTGGTGTTCCCGAAGATCGCTGAGGAAGACTGATGCCTGCATCCATTCCACTTCTGCTGCTCCTCGCGCTCGCGGTGATGGTCGTCGTGCACGTGGTCGTCCCGAAGACCCGCCCGATTCTGTGGAAGGTCTCCGCTGCGCTCGGCCTCGTGATGCTCGGCCTGCTCATGTACCTCGGCATGTTCTACGCGCCGCCCGAGGCGTTCATGAGCAACGTGGGCCGCATTCTCTACGTGCACGTGCCCTACATCTGGATGGCGTTCATCGCGTTCCTCATGAACGTCGGCTGCGCGTTCGCGTACCTGATGAAGAAGTCGTGGGTGACCGACGCGCTGGCGGAGTCGTCGGCTGAAGTCGGCGTGCTCTTCGGCGCGGTGGGTGTGGCGATGGGCAGCATCTGGGCGCGCCCGACGTGGGGCGTCTGGTGGGACTGGGACCCGCGCCTCATCTCGACGACGGTGATGCTACTCTCGTACGTCGGCTACCTCGCGCTGCGCAGCTTCACCGAAGACCCCGAGCGCCGTGCCACGTGGAGCGCCGCGGTCGGCATCTTGAGCGGCGTGTCGTTGCCCATCACGTACTACTCGGTGCGCTGGTGGAACAGCCTGCACCAGGTGCAGTCGAGCACCGCGAGCGTCGACAAGACGATGGGCAGCGTTCTGCTCTGGGGTCTCGTCACCCTGCTCTGCTTCCTCTTCCCCTTCATCGTGAAGCGCTACGAGATCGCCCGCGCGCGCCAGACGGCCGCCATGGAGCTGCCGCCCCTCGAAGCGCCCCGCCCGGAGGCCGCATGAGAGCCCTGTTCGCCGGACTCGTCGTCGCTGCGTCGCTCGCGTTTGCCGACATCGCTCCGCCCGAGAAGGCGCCGCCCGAACCTGCGCCGGCACCCGCCGTCGTCGAACCGGCGCCCGCGCCTGCACCAGCTCCGCAACACCCCATGGGCATCGAGAAGGCCGTTGGGTCAGGTGTCATTCAGGGCGGCTGGGAGTACGTCTACGCCTGCTACGCGCTCGCCGTGATTGGAGTGCTTGGCTACGGCGCGTCGTTATTCGTACGGCGACCGAAGGAGCAGGCGTCATGACGGGTGAAACGAGAAACAGGTTGATCGCGATCGGCGCGATTCTGGTCGCCGGCGCTGCGCTCGCGTGGGTCGCGTTCGGCAACATCGGCGAGAACCTCGTCTATTACTGGAAGCCCTCCGAGATGGTGGCCCAGGGCGACAAGGCCTACGGCGCGACCGTTCGCCTCGGCGGCGTCGTGGTGCCAGGCAGCCTGAAGTGGTCGGCCGAGCACACGAGCCTCACCTTCGAGGTCGCCGACAACCACCTGCCGACCGCACAGAAGGTGAAGGTCTCGAGCGAGGTGACGCCGCCCCAGATGTTCCGTGAGGGCATCGGCGTCGTCGTCGAAGGGACCTACGCCAGCGATCAGGTCTTCAAGACGAACCGGTTGATGGTGAACCACTCGAACGAGTACCGCGCACCGGGCGCTGACGGCGGCATGCCCAACGACTGGAAGGGCTCGCTCAGCCAGGCCGACACGACCAAGTAGGAGCGACGCGGTCTTCGCTGGCGACGCTCGCCGAAGCTCCGTGGCATATCGGCGCGCATGAACCGGACGATCGGCATGCTCTCGGCAGGTTTCGCGTTTCTCGGTGTCGTGCTCGGAGCGATGGGCGCGCACGCGTTGAAGGGCAGCGTCGAAGGGCTCGCTGATGCCGCCGATCGCCTGCGCTGGTGGGAGACCGGCGCCCGCTACCACCTGACCCACGCGCTCGCGCTCGGCTTCACCGCCGTCGTCGCGCACCACGTGACCTCGAAGGCGCCGCGCGTCGCGGCCGGGCTCTTCATCGCCGGCATTCTCATCTTCTCGGGCAGCCTCTACGTGATGGGGCTCACTGGCATTCGTGGCCTCGGCGCCATCACGCCGATCGGCGGGTTCGCGCAGCTGGGCGGCTGGCTCACGTTGATGTGGTCGATGAAGCAGCTCCCCGCCCGCGCCAGCTAAGAGGAGCGCCATGGCCTACGAACGTTCACGCAACAGCGGCGGCGCCCGACTGCTCATCGGCCTCGTGATCGCCGGCATCTCGGTGCTGACGTACTTCTCGCGCCGCACGACGAACGAGCTCACCGGCGAGACGCAGTACGTGAAGCTCACGGAGCAGCAGGAGGTCTCGCTTGGGCTCTCGAGCGCGCCGCAGCTGACGCGGCAGTTCGGCGGGGCCACGTCGGACTCGAACCTCGCGCAGTACGTGACCCGCGTGGGCCAGCGGGTCGCGACCAGGAGCGCCGCGGCGAAGACGAAGTACCCGTTCAAGTTCACCGTGCTGGCCGATCGAAAGACGATCAACGCGTTCGCCCTCCCGGGCGGGCCGGTGTTCATCACCGAGGCGCTGCTGAGCCGAATGACGAACGAGGCACAGCTCGCGGGCGTGCTCGGTCACGAGATTGGCCATGTCGTCGCGAGGCATGGCGCAGAGCATCTGGCGAAGGCGGACCTCACGGCAGGCCTCGTGGGCGCGACCGTGGTGGCGACGTCCGATCCCGACCGGCCTGGCGACGCGCGCGCGAAGGCAGCGCTGGCAGCGGCGACGGCCCAGCTCATCACCATGAAGTTCGGCCGCGACGACGAGCTCGAGTCAGACCGGCTCGGTGTGCGGTTCATGCACGAGGCTGGCTACGACGCCGCGCAGATGGGCGAGGTGATGAAGGTGCTCAAGGCCGCCGGAGGTGGCCGCACGCCCGAGTTCTTCTCGACGCACCCAGACCCCGAGAACCGGCTCGAGCAGATCGCCGCTGCGCTGAAGGGCCTGCCCGCCGGTGGAGAGCTCGGCGCCGACGAGTTCCGCACCAACGTGCTCGAACGTACGGGTGCCAGTGCTCCAAGAGAGGAGCAGGTCGAAGCGCCGCCGGAAGAGGCTCCGCTGCCGAAGCGCGAGAAGGGCGCCACCGAGTCGACCATCAAGATCTCCCAGCTGCCCGACGAGGCTCGCGACACGCTGAAGCTGATCGAATCGAACGGCCCCTACCCCTTCGACCGCGACGGCATCGAGTTCAAGAATCGCGAGGGCAAGCTGCCGTACCGGCCCGGCGGCTACTACCGCGAGTACACCGTCATCACGCCGGGAGAACGTACGAGAGGCGCGCGGCGCATCGTCACGGGTGCGAATGGCGAGCGTTACTACAGCGACGATCACTACCAGTCGTTCTCGCGCCTCGTGCCATGAACGAGCTCGAGTCTCCGCCGGAGTTCCGCGAGCAGCACAAGAAGCGCCTGTCGTGGATGCCGTGGCTCTACGCGTCGCTCAAAGAGAAGCACCTCGTCTGGGCGAGGCCGTGGCAGCTGGAGGTTCAGGCGAAGCTGATGCGGGAAGAGACCGTCACCATCGCCGAAGACTGCTTCATCGCTCCCGAGGCCGGCATCTTCGCGCAGCTCGGCCGGCCGATTCGCATCGGGCCGAGATCGACCGTGGGCGCGCACGCGTTTCTGCATGGGCCACTCACCATCGGCGCTGATGTCAGCATCAACGCGCGCGCGAGCCTTGATGGAGGCGCTGTCGGCATCACCATTGGAGACGGCTGCCGTATCGCGAGCGGTGCGACGATCTACGCGTTCGATCATCAGATGGCGCCCGACCGTTTCGTTCGTGAGCAGCCCGTGACCTCGAAGGGCATCACGCTGGGCGTCGACGTGTGGGTGGGAGCGAACGCTGGCATCACCGACGGCGTCACGATCGGCGATCACGCAGTCATCGGCATGGGCGCGGTGGTGACGAGTGACGTGCCAGCGTGGGCGATCGTCGGCGGTGTTCCTGCGCGGGTGATCGGCGATCGACGCACCCCACGCTGAGCCGTAGAGTCCGCGCGTGTTGCAGAACGGCTATCTCCAGCTGCTGAAGTGGAACGGCATTCCCGTGCGGGTGCATCTGCTCGCGCCGCTCGGCTGGTTCATCTTCAACCGCTTCGATCCCGTGCGCTGGCTGGCGATGGTGATCATCGTCTTCCTCCACGAAGCGGGACACGCGTGGGTCGTGCGCCGCTTTCGTGCGCGCGTGGTGAGCATCGACTTCGTGTTCATGGGCGGCGAGTGCGCGTGGCGTGGAGAGGTCTCGAAGCGCGGCGTCGCCACCATCGCGTGGGGCGGCGTGGCGGCGCAGGCGTTGCTGCTGCTGGTCGCGTGGCCGTTGCTCCGTTCGGGCCTGGTGACCGACCCGTTCGCATACGCGCTCACGTACGCGTTCGTCTGGTCGAACCTGTTGCTCATCGGCATCAACCTGCTTCCCATTCCACCGCTCGATGGTTCGCGCGCGTGGTCGGCGATTCCGCTGTGGGCGAGGCACTGGCGCTCCGAACGGGCGAACGAGCCGCACCAGCAGGTCACGAAGCAGCTCACGCACCTCGACCGCGTGCCGCCGGCGAACGACGAGGTGAAAGACGTCGTGAAGAAGTTGCTCGAAGACGCGAAGCGCGACCTGCGGAACTGATCACTTCCGTCGGAACACCCGCCGCATCACCGCGCCGAACAGGAAGACTCCGTCACCGGCTTCCGGGTCAGGACTCGGTGACGTCGACCTGCTTGATGCCTGCGGCTCGAGCGGCGTCGCGAACTCGGTCGGCGTCTCCGAATTCGCAATGGAGTGAGAGATGCTCGAGCTGAGCCGCGAGCGGCGAGCCAAACAGTGGTTCGTACTCCTCGAAGGGGAACGACATCATCGTCGAACCTGAGAAACCGAGGACCTTGAGCTTCGGGAGCCGATCCGCGTAGCGAACAATCTCGCGCAGCCCGACATGA
>JAACJQ010000007.1 GCA_016879935.1 Archangiaceae bacterium
GACCTGCTCGACAAGCCCTTCGACCCGCGCACGTTGCTCGAGCGGGTTCGCGCCGCGCTCGACCGCACCGATTGACGCTCGGGGCTTCGTGGTTAGGGTCTCGTCGTGTTCGACCAACGCGACTACGTGATGCGCGCGGTGAAACAGCTCACCGAGTTCATCGCCCGCATCTTGAAGCTCGCGCTCGTCGACCCTTCGCAGGCGAAGTCCCAGCTCGACGACGCTGCGCGGAACGCGCTCGGCATGGAGCCCTCGACGCTCGCCTTCGTCGACGCCCACGCTGCGGCGCAGTTGCTGGGCCGCGCCGACAAGGTGGTGCTCTTCGCGACGATTCTCGAAGCGTACGGAGAACTCGAGCTGCTCACGGGCGCGCAGCACGCGGCCCGGCGTCACTTCCTGCACGCGCTCGAGGTCGCGCACGAGGCGGCCCGGTTGGATCCGTCGAGCGCCGACGCGCGCGGGTTGATCGATCGCCTGCGCGACCGGCTCACACCTGCTTGAGCATGGTGGCGGCGTCGCTCACCTCGAACTTGCCGCCCTGCTCGACGTTGAGGCTCTTCACGACGCCGTCGACGACGAACATCGAGAAGCGCTGGCTGCGAACGCCCATGCCGAACGGCGTGAGATCGCTCTCGAGGCCGAGCTTCTTCGCGAAGTCGGCGCTGCCGTCACCCAGCATGCGCACCTTGCCGAACGCTCCGAGCTCTTTGCCCCACGCGGCCATCACGTAGCCGTCGTTCACCGACACGCACCACACCTCGTCGACGCCCTTCGCCTTCAACGCCGGCAGCTGCTCGACGTACCCAGGCACGTGCTTCGCGCTGCAGGTCGGCGTGTAGGCGCCGGGCAGCCCGAAGATGACGATCTTCTTCCCCTTCGTCGCGTCGGCGACCAACACCTTCTCGGGTGAGAGTGGGCACGCGTCTCCAAAGGCCTTGGACTCGTAGAGGGTCGCGTCAGGGAGCTTCGTTCCGGGAGTGATGGGCATGGTGCCCACCTACCACCGGCCATGCGGGGGAGCATGGTTTTGGGGCGCGGCCGCGATCGCTGGTGTACAGCACTGCACGTCATGACGGCGCCCCCCGCGACCGAGAAGCCCTCGATGGCGCTCACCAGCCGGCAGTGGGGCATCGTCTTGCTCGTTGCTGCGCTGCAGTTCGTGAACATTCTCGACTTCGTCATCGTGATGCCGATCGGCCCACGGCTGGCGCAGGCGCTCGACTTTCCCTCGTCGCACCTGCCGTGGATGAACGGGAGCTACACCGCGACCGCGTCGTTGATGGGCCTGCTCGGCGCGCTCTTCCTCGACCGCTTCGATCGCCGCAAGGCCGTGGGGGTCGCCGTGCTCGGGCTCGTCATCGGCACCGCGCTGTGTGGCTTCGCCGGCAGCTTCACCACGTTGCTCGTCGCGCGCAGCCTCGCCGGCGCGTTCGGTGGCCCTGCGACCTCGCTCTGCTTCGCCATCATCGCCGACACCATTCCGTCGCACGTGCGCGGCAAGGCGATGGGCACGGTGATGGGCGCGTTCTCGGTCGCCTCGGTCTTCGGCGTGCCGTCAGGGTTGTGGATGGCGGAGCACTTCGGCTGGCGGGCTCCGTTCTTCACGGTCGCAGCGCTCGGGGCGGTGGTGTTGGTGGTGTCGATCTTCCTGCTGCCGCCGCTGCGTGGGCATCTCGGCGCGCCCCGCCGGACGATTCCCGACATCATCTCGCTCGTCAGCGAGCGAAACGTTCAGCTCTCGTTCCTGATGACGGCCATCGTGATGTCGGCGGGGTTCGTGCTGATTCCCAACATCGCCTCGTACCTGCAGTTCAACCTGGGCGTGCCCGAGTCGCACATCAAGTTCGCGTACCTGTTCGGCGGCATCGCGAGCTTCATCGCCACGCAGCTCGGTGGGCGGCTGGTCGATCGTTTCGGCTCGTTCCGTGTCGGCACCGGCGGCACGCTGCTCGTCATCGGCGTCATCTTCTTCTTCTTCTATCTGCCCCGGGAGTCGCTCGCGTCGTGGCTCGTCTTCGCCTCGTTCGGCGGCTTCATGCTCGCGCAGGGCTTTCGCAACGTCTCGTACAACACGCTGACGACGAAGGTGCCCGACCCCGCGCGGCGCGCCACGTTTCAGAGCCTGCAGTCAGCGGTGCAGCACGCGGCGACGTCGCTCGCGGCCTTCAGCTCGGGGCTCATGCTCACCGAGATCGCGCGCACGCCGTTGGCGACGGACCTGCCCGGCCGGCCACCCCGTCAGCTGGTCGGTATGGCGACGGTCGCGATGGTGTCGATGACCATGTCGTTGCTGATTCCGCTGCTGCTCTTTATCGTCGAGAAGCGCGTGGTCCCGACGAAACGGGCCGGGGCCTGACGGCGCTGCTCTCTGCACCAGACGGGGAACTGCGGGGGCAGGTCGCGTGTCTGAGGCTCGGTGCAGCGACCTGGGCCCAGCGCGCAGAGACAACCCACGACCCGGATGACCTCGCGCAAGCGGAGCGTGCCCGCAGCGCCACTGACGAGGTTCGGGCGCGTGAGAGGCTGCGCGGGACGCTTCCCTGAGTCTCGATTGATCCCCGGGCTGATCCTCGGCTACACGCGCCGCTCCATGAAATCCTTCTCTCGCCTGTCGTTGCTGTCCCTCTGCCTCGCCGCCGTTCTCGCCACCGCGCAAGACGAGGTCGAGGTCGCCACGCCGAAGTCTGCGGCGACGACGGAGGCTGGCACGGGTGGCCGCAAGCCCATCACCAAGGGTGACCGCGAAGCCGCCATCAAGGCCGAGGCGCAGCGCAAGAAGGACGAAGAAGAGGCCGCCAAGAAGGCCGCCGAAGAGAAGAAGAAGGCCGACGAAGAGGCCGCCCGCAAGCTCGCCGCCGAGAACGACGCCCGCAAGAAGGCCGAAGAAGAGGCCCGCGCGAAGGCCGAAGCCGAAGCCAAGCGCCTGAAGGCCGAGCAGGAGGCCGTCGAGGCCAAGAAGAAGGCCGAAGAAGAGAAGAAGGCCAAGGCCGAGGCCGAGAAGCTCCGCCTCGAAGAAGAGAAGAAGAAGCTCGAGGAGGACAAGAAGCGCCTCGCCGAGGAGGAGAAGAAGCGCAAGGAAGACGAGAAGAAGGCGGCTGAAGAGAAGAAGAAGGCCGAGGCCGAAGAGAAGAAGCGCCTCGCCGCCGAAGAGAAGGCCAAGAAGGAAGAAGAGAAGAAGCTCGCCGAAGAGAAGAAGCGCGACGAAGAGCTCGAGAAGAAGCGCCAGGAGATCGAGAAGGTTCGCGTCGAGCTCGAGAAGAAGAAGAGCGAGGTCGAAGAGAAGCGCCTGAAGGAAGAGCAGGCCAAGCTCGAGGCCGAAGAGAAGAAGAAGAAGGCCGAAGAGGACAAGAAGAAGGCCGAAGAAGAGGCCCGCCTCGCCGCCGAAGAGAAGAAGAAGAAGGAAGAGGAGTTCAAGAACTCCGCTGAAGAGAAGAAGCGCGTCGCCGAAGAGGAGCGCAAGAAGAAGGAAGAAGAGAAGAAGGCCGCCGCCGAAGAGAAGAAGCGCCTGGCCGAAGAAGAGAAGGCGAAGAAGAAGGCCGAGGCCGAAGAGAAGAAGCGCCTCGCCGACGAAGAGAAGAAGAAGAAGGAAGACGAGAAGAAGTTCGCCGCCGAAGAGAAGAAGCGCCTCGCCGACGAAGAGAAGAAGCGCAAAGAAGACGAGAAGAACGCTGCCCTCGAAGCCAAGCGCCTCGAGGCCGAAGGCAAGAAGCTCGAAGAGGAGCAGAAGAAGGAAGCTGCGCGTCTCGCCGCCGAGGCCGCCAAGCAGCCTGCGCCGTCGAGCGAGCCCAGCCGCCGCGTGATTCGCCCTGGCGAGACGCCGCCGCCGTCGCAGAACGTCGCCGCGACCACGCCGCCTCCGTCCAACACCACGCCGCCGCCGTCGTCGAACCCGCAGCCCTATGGCTCGAACACCGCGCCGGCGAACAACACGCCTCCGCCCGCCGGCACCCAGC
This sequence comes from Archangiaceae bacterium, assembly GCA_016879935.1. Classification (GTDB taxonomy): domain Bacteria; phylum Myxococcota; class Myxococcia; order Myxococcales; family Myxococcaceae; genus Xiheimicrobium. Next base: position 3,954 of record JAACJQ010000007.1, read on the forward strand.
CGAAGAACCAGGCGCCCGACGCGTACCTCGGTGGCAAGGCCTCGGTTGGGGCGATGATCCCCGCGCGCTCGCTCGACGAGGCGAAGAGCGACCCTCGCTTCTCGGCGGCCGGCCTCGTCGAAGACGCCCGCGTGAAGGTCATCTCGGTGACCGACAAGTTCCCGTACTACGGCATCGCCAACAACGGCTGCGGCTCGGGCAAGAGCTTCGTGATGTCTGAGCTGATCTCGCCCTTCGACGGCCTGCCCTCGGGCATTCCCGTGGTGCTCCGCATCGAAGACCCGACGCTGGGGCCTGCGCGCGCTGGTTCGAACCTGGCGTTCTCGGGTCTGCGCCGCGCTGGCAAGGCGCCGGACGGCACGTTCGTCTACTGCGGCAAGGGCACGGCCTTCCCCGTTCGTCGGTAGCCGTCGGTGGCTGACCCGGCTACAACCCGTGCGCGATGCTGAACATCGGCACGGGCGAAATCATCTTCATCGCGATCGCGGCCCTGCTCATTCTGGGGCCGCAGAAGCTGCCGGAGTTCGCCCGCACCATCGGCAAGCTGGTGCGCGACTTCCGCCGTCAGACCGACGACGTGCGCAACACCGTCGAGCGCGAGTTCTACAAGATGGACCAGGAGCTGACCAAAGAGGTCCCGGCTCCGGTTCCCCAGCCGGCACAAGACGCCATCGCCCACGGGTACCACGCGGGTGAGCTGCCTGACGCGCTGCCTGCGCCGGAGGCCGACCTGTCACAGGTGATGAAGGGCGCGCCGGCGGCCGAGCCTGTCGCGTTGCCTGCTCCGCTCGAACCGGTCGCGGCTCCGACGGTGGAAGCCGCCGCTCCTGCTCCCGCTCCCACCGAGCCTTCGCCCGAGAAGCCCTGAGCGCCGACATGCCCGCCGCGGCCGTGACCCCCGACGAATACAAGATGAGCCTGTTCGAGCACCTCGCCGAGCTTCGGACGAGGCTGCTCCGCGTCAC
>JAACJQ010000317.1 GCA_016879935.1 Archangiaceae bacterium
AGGTCGAGCAGATGCTGCTCGACTCGATCGAGAACGGAGAGGCCGACATTCAGCGCCGGTTGCTCGTGGAGCAGCAGGTCGAGGCGACGCGCGTGCTGGTCGATGCGCGAAAGCAGCTCGTGCAGAACGGCGATCTCTTGTCGGCCGACGAACGCAAACGGTTCGAGCTCGGCGTGGAGGCACTCGAGGCTCTGATGAAGAGCACCACCGATCACGCGACGCTGAAGAACGCGATTCACGAACTCGATGAGCAGGCGAAGCCCTTCGTCGAGCGCATCATGAACCGGGCGATCGCCAAGGCGGCCGTCGGTCACAGCATCCAGAGCTTCTGACATGCCTCGCATTCACTTCATGAGCCCCCTGCAGGATCTCACCGTCGAGGTGGCCGAAGGCACGTCGATTCTCGACGCCGCCGAAGAGGCGCACGCGCAGGTCGGTCACTCGTGTGGCGGTGTCTGCGCCTGCTCGACCTGCCACGTCTGGGTGAAGAAGGGCCTCGACTCGCTCTCGGAGCAGGACGATCTCGAGATGGATCGACTCGACCTCGCCTTCGACGTGCGCGCGAACTCGCGACTGGGCTGTCAGGCCAGGGTCGGCAAAGACGATCTCGAAGTGGTGATCACCGAAGAGTCGCTCAAGGCGTACATGGACGAGAACCCCGACGAGCGCCGCAAGCTCGAGGCCGAGGGCAAATGGCCGCCCGCGAAGTTCTCGTGATCGCGTCAGGCGTTCGACTGCAATGTCGTCGTTGACACGGTGGGGCTCAGCCCGTACAAGCCCCGCGCCTCGCCCAGGTGGCGGAATTGGTAGACGCGCTAGATTCAGGGTCTAGTGCCGGCAACGGCGTGGAGGTTCGAGTCCTCTCCTGGGCACTTGAAGGGAATCGGTCGAAAGGCCGGTTCCCTTCGTCATTTCTGGGGTCTGCGTGACGCGACGGGTTCTCATCGGGCTGGTGCTGATCGCGGCCTGCGAGCAGCCGGTGTCTGAAGACGCGACCGGCAGCCTCGGCCCCATGGTGTTCGAGACGGCCGACGACGACTGCCGCCCTGCTCGCTTCACGGGAACGACTGGCTCGCTCTTCGTCGGAGCCCAGACCAACGGCCGCCTCGTCGTCACCTCGTCTCTGGTGTCGTTCTGGGGCCCGGCGCGCGAAGACGCGGGCGTGTTGATCGCCGGCTCTCGCACCGACTTCGCCAACGGCACCGACGTCGAGCTGGTGCTGGGCGGTGAGCCGACGCGGCGCTGTGGACGGCTGCGTTACCGGTGGAGCGATCTCGGCAGCGATGGCGGCACGCGCTTCCTCGAGCTCAAGCAGGTCTGGCAGGCGATCGACGTCGGCTGCCCCGAGCAGTACGCGCACCTGCCCGAGCGCGATTGTTCGTCGACCCGCCGGGTGCGGTTCACGCCGACCTCGGCCTGCCGGCTCCAGTGCCTGACGCCGAACGCCGACGATCTGACCTGCGGCTGCTAAAGAGCAGGCTTCATGCGATTCGTGAGAGCGACGCTCGTGGTGCTGCTGCTCGCCGGTTGCCCGAAACCGGTGGAGCCGGTGATCGACGCAGGTGTTCCCGAGCTCGACGCGGGTACCGATGCGGGCGTCGACGCTGGTCCGACTCCGCTCGGCTTCACCATCGAGCTCGAGACGGTCGACGCAGGAACGATCGCGGGCCTCGACGCTGGCATGACCGTCGAGCCGCTGAAGTCGATCACCCTCTCTTTTCCCGTTCCGCTCGACGACGTTCGGTTCCGCGTCATGGACTGGAACGATGCGGTGGTGGCGAGTGACGACGAGTCGGTGACCGATGGTGGGCTCGCCTACCGCATCGTGTTCCTTCAGCCGCTCAAGACAGGCCGCGGGTACTCGCTCCTGATCGACGCCGAGACGGGAGACACCTTTCGCGACGCGCGTGGCGCTCAGTACGACGAGGTGCGTATGCCCTTCCGCATCGGCGGCGAGGTGCAGTCCGAGCCCGGCGTGCCCGTGAAGAAGAAGAAAAAGAAGAAGTAGTCAGCCGGCGGCCAGCACGAGCCGGGTCACGTCGTAGAGCACTTCGCCGCGCTCGAAGATCGGCCGGCGCTCGATCTGCCAGGCGAACTGCTCGGTCATGCGCCACTGACACCACTCGAGCACCGAGCGCAGGTTGATCGCGTCGTACAGGTTGTACTCGAGCAAGATTCGCAGGGCGGTGACGTTCTTCTGCTCGGTCCACTCGCGCCACAGGCGAATCGCGTCGAAGCCCTTCACGCCCTTGAGGTGTGGCGGCCGGTGCAGCTTGAGCGCCTCTTCGATGCCCTTGAGCCCGCCCTTGAGGCCCGTGCGCCGCACGAGGAAGCGCAGATCGATGTGCACGAGCGGTCTGGGAAATTCGACGTCTTCGAACGCCTTCTCGAGCACGGGCACGTCGAAGACGGCACCGTTGAAGGTGACCCAGATGGGGCTCTTCGCGAGGCGCGCGGGCAGGTCGGGCAGCGTCTTCCCTCGTTCGAAGCTGACGACACCTTCACGATCCATCACGCCGACCACCGTGGGCACGTTGTCGCCGTCGGCCTCGATGTCGAAGAACGCAGCCTGGTCGACGAAGTGCGGGTACAGCCGCCAATGCTCTTTGGGAGAGACGAGCCCGGCGAGGGTGGCGAGATCGTTCTTCGCAAGCGCCGCGCGGGCCTGGGCGATCTTCTCGAGGGTGGCGGTGTCGATCGACTTCGACATCACGACGCCCTTCGCTGCGGCGGCTTCGAACTGCTCCCAGGTCTCGAGCCCCTGGGCCCAGAGCTCACGTTCGCGGTACGGCCCGACGCCCTTCGAGAGCTGAAACGTGCGCTCGAGGAACCCGCTCATCGCGTGGGCACTTCGCCCGTCACCAGCGCGTCGAGCAGCGGCAGGTCGGCCTCACAGAACGGCAGCGCCTTCATCTCGGTGGGGTTGGCAAACTTCAGCGCCTGCGCGCCCAGCGGCTTCGGCTGACCGGTCGCGATGTCGGCGGCGAACAGCTCGAGCTCGACGACGAGATCGGGGTACTCGTGCACCGTCGACCACAGCTTGCGGCCGACGTTCAGCGTGACGTCGAGCTCCTCCTGACACTCCCGAATCAGCGCCTGCGGCTCGGTCTCGCCGGCTTCGATCTTCCCGCCGGGGAACTCCCAGAGGTTCGCGCGGCTGGCGTTGGGCAGGCGCTGCTGCACCAGGAAACGCGTCGGATCGGTCGGGTCGGCGATCAGCCCGGCGACCACCCGAATGCGTTTCATCCACCGCTCCCGATCAGCTGGAGCGCGAAGAGCGTTCCGAGGTTCGTGAGCACGTAGAGGCGGTTTCCGTCACGCGCCGAGACGAAGCGGGTCGGCGTCGCGGTGATGCCTCGGCCGGGGTTCCACGCAGCGCGCACCTTGCCGACGGTGGGGTCGACGAACGCGAGCGCGGTGGAGGTCGGCACCACGATGTAGCCACGGGTCATCACGGGGGGCCGGCCGGCGTTGTTGGTCTTGCCCTTGGGCGTGCGGTCCGAGAGGTCGAGGCTCCACAGCGCACGGCCACCACGCGTCTCCAGTGCCGTCAGCGTGCCGTCGCCGGTCGCGAACAACACCTCTCCACGCTGCAGCAGCGACGTCACGCCGCCACGGGCCGAAGCCCACAGGATGTCTCCGGTCTTCGCGTCGAGGGCGAACACGCCGTCTTTGTAGCTGGCGGCGAAGACGTGGCCGTTCTCGTCGATGACAGGCGTGGAGTCGACGTCCTTGAACTGCTGGCCGCCCGAGATGGTGAGCTTGCGCTCCCAGCGGGCGACGCCGTCATCGAGCCCGAGCGCGACGAGGAACCCATCGGCGAAGCCTGCGTAGACGAGCCCATCGTACGCGGCCGGCATCGAGGCGCCGCGAATCGAGAAGCCCTGCGGCATGTCGCGCTTGTACTGCCAGGCCCACTTGCCGGTGGCGATCTCGACGGCGAAGAGCGTGTCTTGCGACGACATCACCAGCACGCGGCCTTCGGAGACGACGGGCGTGGTGATGAGCTCTTCGTTCGACTTGAACTGCCACACCGTCTCGCCCGAGAGCACGTTGATGGCGTAGAGCACGCCGTCTCCGCCGGGCACGTAGGCGATGCCGTGATCGATCAGCGCGCCCGAGAAGAAGCGACCGAAGGTCTTCTTCTCCCAGAGAATCGAGCCGTCTTTCGGCGACAGGCAGCGAATGCCGCCGTCACGCGTGGTGACGATGATGCGCTCGGTCTCGGGATCGATCGCGGGCCGTGCCGTCTCGCGCGGCTGGTACTCGAGCAGCTCGGTCTTCACGAGCGGCTTCGACCAATCGATCTCCCACAGCGCGGGCGGGCTGACCTGCGCCACCCGCACCGGCATCGTGGGATCGTTGTTGAGCGGAATCGCCTTGCAGCCCGCGAGGAGCACGAGTGCTGCGAGAGCTGTCCTCGACGGGAGCGCGATCATCGATGCTCGAAGAGACGACGGGAGACCGCGCCGATTACTTGCCGGCGTCGACGGCGACCGGAGCCGCGACGACTTCGGGCACCGCGATGCCCTTCGCCGCGAGCAGCGCGATGCGCTCCTTGGCGAGGCGGGCGGCCGAAGACTCCGAGGCGCTCGCAGTGACTTCGCTGTAGCGCTTCATGGCGCCGTTCAGGTCGGCCTTCTTCTCGAGCAGCCGAGCCGAGTGGTACAGGCCCATGCCCTTCATGAAGTCAGACTTGTTCTCCTGCGAGAGCTTGTCGAACGCGGCCGAGGCCTCGTCGAGCTTGCCGAGCGACTCGAGCGCGTAGCCGCGGGTCTCGAGCGCGATGGGGCGAAGCGTGTCGGAGGGGTCTGACTCCTTGAGGAACTCTTCGGCGAGCGGCAGCGCCTCGGCGGCCTTGCCCTGACGGAGCAGCGCCTGCGCGAGCGGCAGCGCGGCGTTGGCGGCCGTCTTCTTGCCCTTGTGATCGGCGCGGAAGCTCGAGAGCTTGGCGATGATCGCCTCGTCCTTCTCCTTCTCGGTCTTGAAGGGCGGCTCTTCACCAACCTTCACTGGCGCGGTGGCGTTCGCGTTCACTTCGCGATCGAGCACCTTGAGCGCGGCGCCGTACTGGTACATCGACGATTCGAGGCTGCGCTTCTGAATGTGGCCAACGAGCGCGACGCCGCCGCCGATGCCCACGAACGCGAGCACGCCCAGGACGATGTTCTTGCCGTGCTGCTCGAGAAAGGGCACCGCCTGCTGTCCGAGCTTCTGCAGCTCGTCGGGGGCCTTCAGTTCCTTCAGCTCTTTCTTGGTCGTCATATCGGGCGGCGCTTCTGACGCCCCTCGCCCGGGGTGTCAACCTCTGAAAATGACTACAAATGTACGTGGCCGCCCGAGCCCTCGAGCTTGCTGAGCTCGCGGTGAATCGTGACGATCTCGAGCTCACGCGCAGTCAGCAGATCGAAGGCCGCCTGGCCGTAGCGGTCGATGAACGGCGAGAAGTCCTGAAGGCGGTGGAGCTCCTTCTTGAAGCGCTCGAGCAACACCTGCTCCTTGGGTGGAACGGGTTTGCCAGCAGCCTTCGCGTTCTGGACGGCCAGCTCGGCATCGGCCGCGCGTTGCTTCACGGTGAGCCACGCCGAGCGCTTGCCGCAGAACTCGCTCACGAGCACCTTCACGCGCTGCTGATCGAGCGCATCCATTCGGCTCTCGGCGAGCGCCTTGCCGTGCGCGAAGGCGAACCGGCCGGCCCACGAGGTGTGTTCAGGCCCGGCGGTGCCAGCGAGCGTCGCGATGAGCGTGCGCTGGTAGCGGATGAAACCGTCGAGCAGGTCGGCGGTGAGCTGAGGAGAGACGAGACGCAGGGTCTTCACATCGGCGGACATGGCGCGGGCACCCTACTTCGCGCTGGCGATGCCGGCATCACTTCGCGTCGACCGGAGCAGCGCACGCACCCGCCAGCTGCATCGACTGACTTCGCGGTGCCGCGACGAAGACGAAGGTCCTGCGCGTGGAGCAACTGACCAGCGCTCAGCAGACTGCAGTCGGTCTCGCACTCCCGGACGACGACTTCGTCAGGTGCGTGATCGAAAGACACCTCGAAAAGCTCGGGGCCCGACGGCACATCGACGCGCAGCACGGCTCCCTCGACCAACTCGACGAGATTCGAACCGGCATCGACCACGAACTCTCTCGACTTGCTCCCACAGGAGACCTCTACCCTGGCCTGCGTCACCTCGAGCTGTTGGCGCGCCTCCTGGCAGAGGTTCCGTTCGACGGTCGCGGTCTCAGCGGGACAATCGATGGCGCGCCCCCAGGTCTCAGCGCCCGTGCAGCTCCACTCGTGTTCGAACTCGAGTCGATCGTGTTCGTCGTAGGCAGTGACCCAGCTGTAGTTCCAGCCGTCGGTCATCGTGAGCAGTCGATGGCCGTTCGCACAACGAACGAGTGTGTAGTCGCCACAGTTGCCGAATTTCTGCCATCGGCGGTCTGCGCGTTGGCGAACGCGCTCGAGGTTCTCGGGGAGCTGCGGACGGAACGCGAGGCAGGCGCTGAGTGCGAGGGTGAGCAACACGATCGCAGAACGCACGCTCATCGTGATCCGAACTTCGAGGGGCCTGTGTCGACGGATTCCGCGAACTCGAACCCGAGAGGCGCCCACGTGCAGTCGATCTGGGTGCGATCTCGACCGGAGACGCTGACCTCGCGCGAGGTCAACAACTGGCTCGGTGCCAGGGCCTTGCACGCACCGCTGTCGCATGCCGAGACCTCGACGCCGTCTGGCGCACTCTCGAACGACACCTCAAACCCGTGGGAGGTGCTGACCTGAAGTGCTGCGCCCGCCACCAGCTCCAGTCGCGCCGAGCCACCCCTGGCGACCTCGACGGTCCTCTGAAGCGAGCCACAGGTGACGACCACGCGCGCCACTCGGAGTTCGAGCCTGCCCAGCTCCTCCTGACACAGATCTCGCTCGAGAACAGGAGCCCGACATGGAAGCGAGAGCCCTCGCGACTGGCGACTCACGCAGCCTCCCTCCAGTTCATAGACGAGCACGTCTCGCGCATCGTAGGCCGTCACCCAGTAGGAGTAGCCGTCGCTCGCCCTCAGCTCTCTTCGACCGTTCTGGCATTGCACCAGTTCGTGGCCGAAACACTGGCCAGTCATGGTCCACTGGCCACGCGCCTCGTTCCGCACCCGCTCGACGTTGGCCGCCAGCTGTGACCTCACGGCAACACAAGCGCACAAACCAACCACCGCAATGGCAGCCATCGACGCTGGTGGAGCCCTGAGACGGAACATGGTTGAAGGGCCGAGTCGGCGAGCCCGGTCGTCGACCCTACTCCTTCTCGCGCGTGGCGGACTCGCACCCGAAAGACGATCCGTTCCTTGGCGACACGCTCACGCCAGGCCGTGGTCCGCCCACCGACCCGGCGTTCGAGGCGACGCATCATTCGGGAGAACACGCCGACCCGGCGAAGGCTGCGAAACCGACGCTCCAGAAAGGCGAAGCGCTCGATCGCTACGTCGTGCTCGAGCAGCTCGGCAAGGGCGGCATGGGCGAGGTCTACGCCGCGTGGGATCCCGTGCTCGACCGCAAGGTCGCCCTCAAGCTGCTGAAGGCCGAACACCAGTCGAGCGACATCGCCGATGAGCTGCGCCTGCGGCTCATGCGCGAGGCCCAGGCGCTCGCACGAATGACCCACCCGAACGTCGTCGCCGTGCACGACGTCGGCATCGTCGATGGTCAGGTCTACCTCGCGATGGAGTTCGTCGAAGGGCTGACGCTGACGAAGTGGCTCACCGAGAAGCCGCGCTCGTGGCGAGAGATCGTCTCGGTGTTCCTCGAGGCGGGAGAAGGTCTCGCCGCCGCACACGACGCCGGCGTCACCCACCGCGACTTCAAGCCCGACAACGTCGTCATCGGGAAGAGCGGCCGTGCCCGCGTGATGGACTTCGGGCTCGCCCACGCGCACGAGACGAACAAGGAGCCGGCGACGCCGCTGGTGAGCGCCGAGACGCCGACGGGCTCGATTCGCCGCCGCATCACCCTGCCCGGCATCATGCTCGGCACGCCCGCGTACATGTCGCCCGAGGCCATGTACGGTCAGAAGACCGACCCGCGCAGCGACGAGTTCAGCTTCGCGATCGCGCTGTACGAGGCGCTGTACGGCTACCGGCCCTTCGAGGGGCTCACCGCGCCCGCCGTCGCCGCCGAGATTCAGCTCAACCGGGTGAAGGCGCCCCCGAAGAAGACGGCCGTTCCGCGACGCATTCATCAGCTGCTGGTGAAGGCCCTGCGCGCGAGCCCCGACGAGCGCTTTCAGACGCTGCGCGCGTTCCTGATTCAGCTGGGAAGGCGCAAGAGTTCGCAGCGCCGCCAGGTGCTCACCATCGCCGTCGCGGTGCTCTCGGCGGTGGCGCTGGTGATCGTCGTCGCGCTGACGCGGCGGGAAGCGCAGCGCTGCGCCACGGTCGCCTCCAGAATGGCGGGCATCTGGGACGAACGGGCGAAGGCCGAAGCCCGAGACGCCTTCACGAAATCGAGCCGGCCGTGGGCTGGATCCGCGTGGACCGAGACCGAGCGCTTGATGGACGGCTGGGGCCAGCGCTGGGTCGATCGCCGCCGCGCCGCGTGTGAGGCGAGTGATGGTCGCGCAGACGAGCAGGTCGGCCAGGCGATCGTGTGTCTGAGCCGCCGGCTCGCCGACTTCGATGCGACGGCGCAGTTGCTCCGAAAAGCCGATGACGACGTCGTCGAGCGCGCCGTCTCGCTCGCTGCCTCACTGCCTCCGCTCGGGGCCTGCGATCAAGCGGCGCCCGTGCACGCGACCGTCGAAGCCGATGACGTTCGCCGAGGCCTCGCCGGCGTGAAGGCGCTCATCGAGGCAGGAAAGCTCCAGGAAGCGCACGGCCGCATCTCGCTCGTGATGGATCAGGCCCGTTCGCAGGAGGCCACCGACGCGATGGCCGAGGCGACGTGGCTGAGCGCGCGACTCGCCGGCGCCGAGCTCGACTTCGTGAAGGCCGATCAGCTCGCCGAAGACGCGATTCTGCTGGCGCAGCAGCACCAGAGTGACGAACTCGTGGCGCGCGCGTGGGTCGACCGCGTCGGCTTCGCCGGGGCGAGCAACCTCGATCTCGAAGACGCGCTCCGCTGGGCCCGGTACGCGCGGGTCGCAGTCAATCGGTACGGTGCACCGCGGGAGCTCGAGGCGTCGCTCGCGAACAACGAAGCCGTCATTCGCAGCCGGCAGGGCAAACACGCCGAGGCGCTCACGCTGCACTCCCGGGCGTTGACGCTGCGAGAAGCGGTGTTCGGCCCCGAGTCGCCCATGGCCGCCCGCAGCCACAACAACCTCGGCATCACCCTGCGGGCGATGGGCAAGACGAAAGAAGCGATCGTCGAGTTCCGCCGGGCCCTGTCGATCGAAGAGAAGGTGCTCGCGCCCGATCACCCTGCCGTCGCCGATACGCTCAACAACCTCGCGAACGCGCTCCACGACGCGGGTGAACATGACGAGGCGATCGCGTCACTGAAGCGCTCCTTGTCGATTCGCGAGAAGGCGTTCGGTGTCGACAGCCCGAAGGTGGCGCAGTCGCTGTCGAACCTCGGCGCCGTGTGGCTCGACACCGACCGACCGACCGAGGCGCTCGAGGCGCTGACGCGCGCGCTGGCGATCAAGGAGAAGACCGCGGGGGCGAAGGCGCTCACGGTGGCGTTGACGCTCACCAACCTCGCCACCGCCCAACGGCGCACAGGCAATCTTCAGTTCGCCACCGATTCCGACACGCGAGCGTTGGAGATTCGGAAGGCGGCGCTCGGCCCTGCGAACCCCGAGCTCGCGCGGAACCTCACCGGCCTGGGCGCGACGAGTCTGCTCGAGGGCAACGCCGGCAAAGCGCGCGGCTACCTCGAGCAGGCCCTGTCGCTGTCGACCGCGAAGACGATCGAGCGTGGCGACGCAGCGTTTCTGTTGGCGAAGGCCCTCGGCAAGACCGACCCGCTGCGGCGGAAGGCCCTGGTCGACGAAGCGCTCGCCAGCTGGCCTGCGACCTACGGCTCTCGCCAGGAAGCGACCTCTCTGCAAAAGGGACTCGATGCGACTCGTACTCGCTAGCGCGCTGCTGCTGCTGACGGCGTGTCCCGTCCCGCCCGAGGCCGGGTGCCTGCCGAGGGCCGGCTTCTCGTTTCCCACCACGGTGGGCCCGGGCGCGCTGCCCGAGACGATCGTCGTGACCCCGGGAATGCTGAGCGTCGAGGCGCCTCAGGTGACCTGCATTCCCAGCGACCCCACGATCGTGACGGTGACGGCGACGATCTCGGGTGGTGGCCAGCCAGCGCGCACCGTGCCCTCGACCATCGCGCTCTCGACCAGCACCGATTCGCGCGTGAACGTCGACGTCTCGGGCGTTCAACCAGGCCAGTACTCGCTGCAGATCTTCATCGAGCCGACGATCGCGGCGGTCAACAAAGACCTGATCGTCGCCATCGATCGGTCGAGCCCGCCGTCGCCGCGCCTTGAGCCTTCGTGCCCGGGCCGTCACGCGCGCACCGCCCTCGGCACCTCGGTGTGCAGCGAGGGCTCGCTCACCTTCGCGATTCTTCAGCCCGACGGTGGAGCGGTGCGGCTTCCGGGTACGGCGGCAACCCTCGCGAACGACGTGCTGTGGCTCGAGGGGCAGCGGTCTGGCAACGCCTTCGTCGAGCGCCACGTCGAAAGAAGCCCGGGGCGCTTCGAGCGCACCCACGTCATTCCGCTCGAAAGCGTCACCGTCCAAGCCGCAGACGAGGCGCATGTCTGGGCCGGCACCCTGTTGGTGACGGCCACCGAAGACGGCGGCTACTCGACGCAGCGAACCGTGAGCAGCGAGCAAGCGACGCTGCGCATCGTCGATCAGGGGCGTGGCCTCGAATTCAGAAGCGGTCAGGAACTCTGCGAGATGGATGGTGGCTGTTGGAGCCTCAGGGCGATTGGCAGTGAAGAGGTCGCCGTGGCTGGCTCTGCGCGAATCTGGTTCGAACAGGAGTCCGCGACGGGCTTGATCAACGGGCTGGTGCGCCCGCTGTCGGCGCTGCGCTCGTCCGTGACGTCGCGCTATTCGCTGCCACAGGCGCGCGTTCAGCAGGTATTCGGTCAGGGAGGCAGGCTGCCGAGCCCCGCGGTGCTCGCGCTGAAGCCCGAAGGCTCGAACGTCATGTACGTCGAGCGAGCTGACGGCGTGTTCGAGCTCTGGCGACCCGAGCCCGGGTGGGTGTTGCGTGACGCGACGGACTCGATCGTCGAGTTCGAGGTCGCGCCCGGTCAGACCGCCGTGTTCTTCCGCTGAT
>JAACJQ010000318.1 GCA_016879935.1 Archangiaceae bacterium
GGTCGGCCCCTTCGCCTGCGCCGCCGCCATTCGCCGTGAGCCGTCCCGCGCTCGTCACCGTGAGTGACGAGGCCTCGAGCAGCACCGCTCCGCCGCTGCCGCCGCCGCCCCCTCCCGATGAGTTGTTCGTCGCCTGCCTCCCACCGCCGCCCGACGCGGTGACGACGTTCGAGATCCGCAGCGAGCCCGCGACCGACAGCTGAAGCGCGCCACCACCCGCACCGCCGACGCCAGAGAGCGTTCCTCCGCCCGGCCCGCCCGAGCAGCCCGCGCGCAGCGGCGTCAACGTCGCCGCACCGAACGCTGCTCCCGCGGCGCCAATCGTGCCGCCCACGTTGTTGCCTTGCCCGCCAGCGCCGCCCACCGTTCCGAACCCACCACCACCACCACCGCCGCCGCGGCCCGAGTTCGTCGTGCCCGCGCCGCCCGTCGATGAGCCACACACCGCCGTCGAGCCACCCGCGCCAGCCACGTCGAGCAGCGCGTTCGCCTGCACGGGCCCTGCGAGCGTCGCGGTATCGAACACGGCGAAGACGCCAGGGCGTGAGCCCTGCACGCGCAGGCTGCCCGCGGCCGTCACGTCGAGCCCGTACATGCCGAGCACCACGAGGTCAGGGCCTCCATCTTGCGCGACGGTGACGACGTTCGGCTGCGGCTGGTTGCACCACGTCACGAACGGCGTCGACGCATCGGGCGACGAGTCGAACACCGCCGCGCAGTTGAGCGTCACCGAGCCGACGAGCCCGCCTGCCGCGACGACGGCCGGGTGGAAGTTGCTGGGTGTGTAGGGGAACGACGGCGCCGCACAGCCACCATCGGCGCGGCACGCTCCGCCATCACACGCCTGGAACAAGGTGCCGACGGTGTACACGCAGCCGCCGTCTCCCTGACACGCGCCGCTCGGCGCGAAACACGACGAAGGCGGGGCAGTGCAAGAATAGGTGGAGCCGCCACCACAGCCACCATCGGCCAGACAGCTCTCACCCGTCGTGCACGAATCAGCGTCGCTGCACGAGGCGCCCGGGCTCAACGAATACATGCAGCCCGCGTCGACGTCGCACGAGCCTGCGCTGAAGCAGGCGCTCGGCGGCGTGTTGCAGCTGCGCGCAATGGCATCACACGTCTGGGTCGCCGAGCACGCGTCGTTGATTGTACAGAGATTGCCATCGTCGCAGGCCGCGCCGACGGTGCGGGCAGGGTACGAGCAGCCGCCATCGCTCAGGCAGGCGCCTGCGGCGTTGAAGCAGCCGTTGGGAGGCGTCGTGCACGAGAACGCCGTGCCCGCGCAGCCGCCGTCGGTCTGACACGAGTCGCCCAGCGTGCAGGCGTTGGAGTCGCTGCAGGCCGCGCCGGCGCTCACCTGGTAGGTGCACCCGCCATCGCCTGGGTTGCAGGTGCCGAAGGTGGCGAAGCACTGCCCGGGCGCCGCGGCGCACGTCACCATCGTGCCCGCACACGAGCCGTTCGCCATGCACCGGTCGGTCGTCGTACAGGCATTGCCATCGTTGCAGGCCGCGCCCGCGTCGAGCGGTGCATAGACACAGCCCGCGTCACCCATGCACATGCCGACCGCCGCGAAGCAGGGCCCCGGAGGCGTCGCGCACGCCATCGTCGTCTGCGCTGCACAGCCTCCGTCGACGAGACACACGTCGGGGCCGGTGCACGGGTTGCCGTCGTCACACGAGGTGCCCGCGTCGACGCGCGTGAAGACGCACGCGCCCGTCGCCGGGTTGCAGACGCCCGCCGCCGCGCACTGGCCCGAGCCGGGAGCGCACTGCACCGCCGTGCCGCGACACGCGCCCTGCTGGCAGCGGTCCTGGGTGGTGCAGAGCATGCCGTCGTTGCAGCTCGAGCCTTCACACGTCGGCGCCGCGCAGTCGGTCAGCAGGTCGCAGTCGTTGTCGACGCCGTCGGTGCACGCCTCGGTGGCTCCGGGGTGCACGGCCGCATTTCCATCGGCGCAGTCGGGCCCGTCTTTGAGCGAGGCGCGGTAGCCATCACGGTCGGCGTCGAGCGACGGAGCGGGCGCGCCCACCACCAGCGTCACCGTCGAGACCACGTCCTTCACGAAGGCGCCCGTGCCGGGCTCACTCTCGTCGTTGAGCACCTGCGGGGCCTCGCAGCCCTTGCCCACGAAGCCGCGCGCCGTGAGCGTGACCTCACCATCGAGCTTGTCGCTCGAGTACACGGCGACGACGAGGCGGTCTTTGCGGGCGACGGGCTCCGAGACGCTCTCGCTGCCATCCGCTCCGCGCGCGACCACCGTGAAGCACGTGCTCTTCACCGCAGCGTCGACCTCGACCGTCACCTGAATCGCCGACCGCGAAGGTGGGCACGCGGAGACGAGCACACACACCAGGAAGAGCCGTGAAGCGAAGGACGTTTGACCCACTGCGAGCGCCTCCCTACTGTGGTGTGAAAATGAGACTCGCACGGCCGCTGGGAGTCGCGCTCATCGTCGCTTCATTCTGCTCCCATGCACAGGTTTTCGAGGGGCTCGACCTCACGCCGAAGAAGAAGGCGCGCAAGACGGGCGTGGTGGTGACGCTCACGGCGCCCGTCGCCGGCGCGCAGCTCATCATCGATGGCGAGCCGCCGATTCCGCTGCCGATGGAGGAGAAGACGCTCAAGCCCGGCGAGCACTCGCTCAAGGTGGAGCGCCCCGGCTACCGCACGCTCACCGAAACGGTCACCATCGTGGCCGCGAAGAAGAACGAGTTCAGCTTCACGCTGGTCGCGACGGGCGCGGTGGTGGCGGTGGAGTCACCGACCGAAGGCGCGACGGCCTCCATCGACGGCGCGCCCGCCGAGAGCCTGCCGCTCTCGAAGGTGCTCGACGCCGGCCGACATGAGGTGACGGTCTCGGCCGACGGCTTCAAGGCGAAGCAACAGACCGTGGAGGTCGTCGCGGGTGTCGACCAGTCCATCTCCATCGCCCTCGTGCCCGGCACCGACGCGCCCGTCGCCGTCGACCTCACGCCCGATGGCGACAGCGACCTCGACCTCGAGCTCGCCGGAAAGCGGAGCGCCAAGGTGACGCCGCTCTACGCGCGCTGGTACGTCTGGGCCGGCGTCGCTGCCGTCGTCGTGGCGGGTGTCGTCACCGGCGTCGCGGTGAGTCAGGCGCCGAAGCCAACGCCCGACCCGACCGTCGTCTGCGGCGGCCCCTGCGACGCCACCATCGGCTGGCCCGCTGGCGTGCGCTGACCCCCGTGCGTGTCGCCGACCGACGCGCTATGCGCCGGCCATGCGCCTCGCACTCCTGCTCGGGTTGTTGGCGGTCTCGTCGTCGTCGTGCATTCGTTCACCCATCGCGATGATGACGTCGACGCGGCCGCTCGCGCCGGGCGGCTACACCGAGCTCGGGCCCGTCGAAGAGACCGACTGCCTCTGGTATCTCTTCAGCGTGTTTCCCATCTCGAGCGGCAACGATTTTCAAGCCGCCATTCGTGATGCGATTCGCCAGCGTTCGGGCGACGCACTCATTCAGGTGACGGCCGAGACGTACTACCAGAACTTCCTCATCGTCAGCCGGTACTGCACCATCGTTCAGGGCATCGCCGTGCAGAGCGCGTCGAAGCCGTGATTTCGTAAGTCATTGGAAGAAGGCGGCTTTCGAGAGGATGTCAGACCGCTGGTCTATGACGGCCAATGTCTGATACGAAACAGGCGTTCAGGTTCCACCACCCCGAGGGGAGACGAGTCATGGCGATGAATCAAGAGAAGGAAAAGGCAATCGAGCTCGCGCTGCAGGCCGTCGAGCGGCAGTTCGGCAAGGGCAGCATCATGCGCCTGGGCAACGACGAGCCCATGGCGAAAGACGTGACCACGATTCCCACCGGGTCGGTCTCGCTCGACATCGCGCTCGGCGTCGGCGGCGTGCCGCGTGGCCGCATCGTCGAAATCTACGGGCCGGAGTCGTCGGGTAAGACGACGCTCTGTCTCCACATCGTGGCCGAGGCGCAGAAGCGCGGCGGCGTGTGTGGCTACATCGACGCCGAACACGCGATGGACATCGGCTACGCGCGCAAGCTGGGCGTGCGCACCGACGACCTGCTGCTCTCGCAGCCCGACACCGGTGAGCAGGGCCTCGAGATCGCCGAGATGCTCGTGCGTTCGGGCGCCATCGACTGCCTCGTCATCGACTCCGTCGCCGCCCTCGTTCCCAAAGCCGAGCTCGAAGGTGAAATGGGCGACGCGCACATGGGCGTGCAGGCCCGCCTCATGAGCCAGGCGCTGCGCAAGCTGACGGGCACCGTGGCGAAGAGCCAGACGTGCCTCATCTTCATCAACCAGATTCGCATGAAGATCGGCGTCATGTTCGGCAACCCCGAGACGACGACGGGCGGCAACGCGCTCAAGTTCTACGCCTCGCAGCGCCTCGACATTCGCCGCATCGGCGCCATCAAGAACGGCGAGACCGTCGTCGGCAGCCGCACGCGCGTGAAGGTGGTGAAGAACAAGGTCGCGCCTCCCTTCAAGGAGGTGGAGTTCGACATCATGTACGGCACGGGCATCTCGCGTGAGGGCGACCTCGTCGACCTCGCGAGCGAGTCGGGCATCATCGAGAAGTCGGGCTCGTGGTTCAGCTTCAAGGGCGAGCGCATCGGCCAGGGCCGCGAGAACGCGAAGGACTACCTCAAGGAGCACCCCGAGGTGATGGCCGACATCGAGAAGCAGGTGCTCGAGAAGCACGGCGTGAAGAACCAGGCGCCCGTGATGCAGGCCGTGCCCGACATGGAAGAGACCGAAGAGAAGCGCCCGCGTGTGAAGGCCGTGAAGTAACGAGCGGAGCTTCATCGACTGCCACGCCGGCTCCGTTTTCTCGAGCCGGTGCGATGAATCGAAGTGGGGGAGCGCGTCGAGCGGCTCACCGGTTCGGCTCCCCGTCCGAACCTGTGGGCCGGCTCACGTGAACGTCGTCACAGCTTGAACTTGAGCCGCGTGCCGACGAGGAGCGCGTCTTTGCCGTCTCCGCCCGGCGTCCGGTAGTACTGGACGTCTGGCTGCAGGCTCATGAACCTGGTGATGCGGAACTTGTAGAACGCCTCGGCGAACACCTCGGAGCCCTGGCCGGGCGTGCCGTTCGCCTGCTTGTTCACCGTGAAGTACCCGAAGCCGATGCCGACCGTGTCGTCTTCGCGCATGCCGATGCCATGGAAGGCGACCGAGCCTCCGATGAAGAGCGACATGTTGAAGCGGTCGGGCTGTGCCCAGCCGATGCGCGGAATGATGGTGAAGCAGCGCGGGTCGTTCAGGTCGTCGTTCAAGTAGATGCGCTCGTCGTGCTGCGCGAACAGGCCCCACAGCTCGTTGAACGTGCGCGGTGATTCGCCCGTTGGGTTGAGCTCTTCGAACTGCCCCTGCTGCCGGTAGAAGCCCAGCGTCGTGGTGCCGTTGTTGCGACCGTCGGCGCCGTAGCGGTGCGTGGCGTTGACCGACGAGATGATGAAGTGGCCCGCGTCTTTCACGAAGGCCGAGTCGAAGCCCACGCTGCCGACCTGCGGCTTGCCCTCGAAGACCGACGCCTTCACTGCGAGCCACGGCACCGGGTTCACCACCACCACCGCGCCGAGCCCGTTCGTCGGGTACGAGGGCAGGGGCGACGAGGGGAACATGCCGAAGTTGTTGTTGATGAAGTTGCCGCCGAACCGCGGCGTGCCGAACTCACGGTTCGCGTCCTGCTTGCCGAGGCGAAAGCGCACCACGTCGAACAGGTTCTGCTCGAAGAAGAACTCGCCCAGCTGCGTGTACGGCGTGGCCTCGATGTTCGAGATTTCGGTCACGCTCCCGACGGCCTGGTTGATGCCCTCGCCGTGGTTGTTCTGGCCGAGCACGTAGAACTTGCCGCCCTTCCACAGGCCCATCGCCTCGACGTCGACGGTGAGCGCCACGTCGAGGTGGCCGTTCGCGAGCGCGGTGTTGCCCGTGGGTGGAGCGACGCCGAACACCTCGGCCGCGTACACGACGTCGAACGAGAGGCCGTGCTCGCTGAGCCAGGTGCGGGCGCCGCCCCACTCGGTGGTGAGGTGGTCTCCGTGGGCCCAGTCGGGTGGCTCCTCGTCGGCGTCGTCTGCTCCGCCGTCGGCCGGCGCTTCGACCCCTCCATCCACCAGCGCCTCGCCCGCGTCGACCAGCTGCACGGCCTCGACGCCGCCA
>JAACJQ010000319.1 GCA_016879935.1 Archangiaceae bacterium
CGGGTCGGCGAAGAGCGCAGCGGTGCGTGAACTGCCGAGGGTGGCGAGCGCGCCAACGGCACGTGCCCGCAACGGCTCGAGGAACGCCGCCGGGTGACGGAGCTTCAAATCGGCGTCGAGCACGAAGCCGCGCATCGGCTCGATGATGCGTTCGTCTCCGCGCTTCGCGAGCAGCTCGGCCGCACGAACGCGAACCTCGAGCGAATCAGCGAGCAGCCCCGCCGTGAGCGGACCTGCGTCGTCTTTCACCAACGCATCTGCGCTCTCGAGCGCGGCGAGGCGAACGGGAATCGAGAGATCGGCCAGCGCCTTCACCAGCGGCGACCGGAGCGACTCGGCTTCGGCCTTGCCCGCGAGCTGCGACGAACGCCGCGCCGCGAGAATGCGCGTGGCGACCGCTTCGGACTCGAGGCCCTTCAGCCAGGGCTTCGCAGCATCACGGCCGAGCAGTCGAGAGAGCGTCGTGATGGCCGCTTCTCCAACGCCTGCGTCGCGATCGGTGACGGCCTTCTCGAGCCGCTCGAGCACCCACGCCGGGGTGCCCTTCGGAGCCGGTTGGTCGTCATCGGTCGGCGCCTTCGCGATGAGCGCCATCTGGCGAACGGCGTTGAGTCGAAGGTCGGCGAAGCGGGCGGTGAGTGCACGATCGATGGCACCCGTCGCGTCCTTCTCGTGCCACGACCACAACGTCTTGAACGCCTCGGCGCGAACCGACGGCGCTTCGTCTTCGAGCGCGTGCCCGAGCAGTGTCTCGGCGTCTTCGGTGCGATCCTTCTGCTGAACCGCGACGAGCCGCGAGAGCCCGCGCTTGCGCATGTCTTCGTACGCCGAGCGCAGCAGAATGCCGGTGAACTCGAGCGGAGACGTCTCGTCTTTGCGCTTGGTGAGGCCATCGGCCGCGGCGGCACGCACCGACGCGTCGGTGTCGTCGATCATCGACGCCACGCGCTGACGCGCGCGGGGATCGGCGAGCTGGGTCAACGTCTGCACGACCCACACGCGGTGCGACGCAGGCTCCTCACGCGAGAGCTGCAGGAGCGCCGAGATCGCGCGCACGTCACCCGCCGCGAAGAGCAGACCGGCGGCACCGCGGCTCGCGATGTCGGTCGACTTCGCCGACATGGCCACGAGCAGCGGCGTGAGATCGTCCTGCGTGACGTCCTTCGCCGCCGTCGTCAGGCCCAACTTCGAGCGCAGCGCCGCGAGCTGCTCGGGGTTCGGGTCTTTCCCACCGTTCGCACGGCGGAAGACCTCGGGCAGCTCGAGCATCTTCTCGAGCAGCACGGCGACGGCAGGCCGCTCGAGCACGCGCACGACGAACGCGACCTGGCGAACCAGCACGTTCTCGTCGTCGAGCGCGCGGCCTGAGATCGACTGGAGCTGCGGCAACCGGCCACTCAGCAGTGCACGAACGAGCACCTCGGCCCGAACGTCGGCCGTGCCCTTCTCGAAACCCGTCGCGAGCGCCTCGATGCCCTCGGGGAAAACGGCCTGCAGCGCATCGAGCCCGGCGAGACGAACGGTCGGGTCTGCGTCTTTCAGCGTGCTGGCGATGAGCGCGGGCACGAGCGGCACCGCGGGATACAGCGGAGGCAGCGCCTTCAACGCCGCCATGCGCACGGCCGGAGCCGCGCCACGAATGCCCTCACGCCACGCCACGAACGGCTGGTCTTCGGTCTTGGCCAGCGCTTCGAGACCGGCGAGGCCGACCGCCTGGTCCTTGTCCTTCACGAGCGTGCGAAGGAGTGAGCGCGTGTCTTTGCGAGGCGAAGCGCTGAGCGTCTTCGCGAGCGTCAACCGAACCGAGGCCTCGCGATCGGCCGCGAGCGCCTCGAGCAACGGAATCACGTCGGCTTCGGCGATCTTCGGCAGGTCCTTCGCGAGCACTTCCTTCGCGGCCCGCTGCGCCGTCTTCAGTTGCGCGGCGTAGCCAGCGAACCCGTCGAGCCCGAAGTCGGTCGCGTCGGCGAGCTGCCCGTCGACCGCGACGGTGATGAACGTGAGCTTGCGGCTGTCTCCCGCGACGACGATCTCGACCTGTGCCTTGCGAGGATCGCTCTCGACGAGCGCCAACGCGCGCTGCGGCCCATCGACGTCGAACGTCTTGCTGCGCTTCTTGTCGTCGAGCCGAACCGTGCGCACCTTCGCGTCGTGGCCCGTGGAGACGAGGCGATCGCTCTGGTCCTTCGCGTCGGCTTTCGGCGTGGGGAGGAAGGCGAAGGCCGTCGCTCCACCGGCGTGGCCCGTGTCACCTTCACCGCGCACTTCGCACTCGACCGCGCCTTCGAGGTACCAGAATCGAACGGTGCCATCGTCGCCCGTCGAAGCGAGCCGGCCGTCGCGCGGCGTGAACGCGAGCGCCGTCACGGCTCCGCGGTGCCCTTCCATCTCGCGCACGGTCTTCGACGAGAACGAGAAGACGCGAACGACGCCGTCATCACCGGCGACGGCGACGCGGTGGTTCGCGACGTCGAGCGCCACGGCCCGCTGAGGGCCCTTCGAGATGAACTCGTACTGCTTCGTGTCACCCGACCACACGACGACGCGGCCATCGACTCCAACCGTCGCGACGTGCGTGCCCGCGACCGCGATGGCGGTGACGCCGCCTGCGTGAGCCTCGACCGCGCCCGCGCTCTCACCCGTCGCCACCGCGAACCGATGCAGCTTTCCATCGGCGCCGCCGACGAACAGCTTCTCGCCCGTCAGCCCGAGGGCGTTCGCGTGCGTGGGAACGGCGACCTGCCGCAGCACCTTGCGCGTGCCGGCGTCGAAGAGCGTGACAGCCGAATTCCCGTCGAGGCGCGTGCCGCCGATGGCGAGCGTGCGGCCCGAAGCCGCGAGCGCCTTCACCTGCTCGAGATGACCGATGGTGTACGTGGCCATGTGGTGTCCTGGGTCAGGCCTTCAGCGTGAGGCCGACGTCGAGGTGGGGGTGCGCGACCTTCACGGTCGCAAGCGCGGCGAGGCAGGTCTGCCACTCGCCACGCGCGATGCTGCCGGAGAACTCGAGGAAGAGCGGGCTGACGGCGCGCGCGAAGCCTTCGTCCTGCACCGCGAGCTCACGGGCGGCTTCGATGGCACGACGCTTCGCCGACTGCGCTCCGGCGTTGCGGCGAGGCATGTCGCCTTCACGCGCTTCGGGAGCACGGCCGGGAGGAAGGCCGAACATGAGCGTGCGCAAGAAGTCCTGCAGCACCTGCACGTTCTGGAAGCGGCCGGCGTTCTCGGGAACCTTCGCGGGGCCTTTCGGCTTCCAGCCT
Organism: Archangiaceae bacterium; assembly: GCA_016879935.1. Taxonomy (GTDB): domain Bacteria; phylum Myxococcota; class Myxococcia; order Myxococcales; family Myxococcaceae; genus Xiheimicrobium. Next base: position 3,261 of record JAACJQ010000319.1, read on the forward strand.
TCGGGCAACGTCGCGGGGCGGTGGCGCTCCCAGAGCATACGAACGGCCATCGTGCGCACGCCGCGGTCGGCGCTCTCCATCAGCCACGCGAGCCGCTCGGGACCACCGAGGCGCGTGTAGTGACGGGCGATCATCTCCATCGCGACGTCACGGCTCTGGCGAATGCGGCTCTCGGTGAGGCGGAAGACCTGCGCGGGGTCGATCTCTTCGACCGTCAACGTGCACGCGGCATCGGCCGTTGGAGCGCCCGCGTTCTCGAGCGCGTTCATGCACAGGTTGCGAACCTCTTTGTTCTCGCTGTCGGCCAGCTCGTACACGCGCAGGTGGTAGCCCCAGCGCCGCAGGTCGGCCTTCGTGATGGTGACGGCGAAGCGGCGAACGTCGGCGCGCGTGTCGAAGAGCGCTTTCCAGAACGGCTCGGGCGTGAACTGCGCGAGCGTGAGCTTTGGGGTGATGGCGTGCGCGATCGCCTCGGGCTGCTGCGGGCCGACCGTCGGGTGATGGCAGCGCAGGTACGTCTGGGCGAAGACGCGAACCGGGTCGGGCTCCTTTGCTCCGGTGGCCAGCTCGAGCAGCCGCTTCGCACCACGCTCGAGATCGCCGTCCCCGAAGTCTCGCGGGTCGACCTGACCGAGCAGCATGCGGGTGGCGAAGCCCGAGAGTGAAGGATCGGTACGACGCGCGAGCGCGAGCAGCCAAGGCAGACCAATGGCCTTGAACGTCGCGTGCGTCGACAGCAGGTGCAGCGCGAGCTCACGAATCGAGCGATCGAAGACGAAGCCCTTCACCGCTTCGAGATCGAGCCCGGGCAACGTCTTCGCGCGCCGCAACACTTCATCGGCCATCGGGCGGAACGGCTGCTCGGTGAGCAGCGGCAACAGCCACGCAGCCCCGAGGTGTTCGGGAGCGACGAGCGGCATCAACTGCCGCGCGAAGCGCACGAGGTTGGAGGCGTTCGACAAGTCCTGGCGACGCGGATCTGCGAAGAGCGCCTTGATGAACGTGGCGAGTTGCTCACTCACCTTCACGCGCTCGGCGAGGTACTTGCGGGCCCATTCCCGCTGCTGATGCGCGCCGTAGACGAGCTCGATGAAGAATGCGTCGGTCAGGTCGTTGCGATCGAAGTGCGCCTCGAGGCGGGTCGCGGCCCACGCCGACGTGGCTTGCTCGGCGAGCAGCTTCGAGAAGAGCGGCAGGCCGATGGTCTTCGCGTTGCGGGCTTCGAGCACCGAGAGCGCCCAGGCGCGCGTGTCGTTCTGGCCCTTGAGCGCGTAGTCGACGACTTCGTTGGCAGGCAGATCGCTCGCGTGGGCCCGCGCGTACTCGATGGCGTACTTGCGCGCGCCGGCCGAGGGCGAGAGCAGCAGCAACAGCACGGTCGGCTTGAGGCCGAGCCCTTCCAGCTTCGCGGGGTGCAGCTCGGGCGTGTTGGTGAGGATGTCGACGAGCAGGTCGTGAATCGCGACGATGGGGCGCTGCGCGAGCCGCTGCAGCCACGCCGGGTTCGTCTGACGAAGCAGCGTGGGGAAGTGCTTCTTGAGCTTCTCGATGGCGAACTTCGCGACGTCGTTCTGCTTCGCCGCTTCGAGCAGCACCATCAACGGGTCGGCGTTCAGCTTCCACGCGTTCTCGTAGCGTTCTTCACGCGCGTTCATCGCGCGGTAACACGCGACGCCACGCCACAACGTCGCCTCGGCCGGCAGCTCACCGAGCAGCGAGCCGACGAAGACCGGGTACAGCTCGGGCACCGCGTACGAGAGGTTCTTCAGGTACCGCCAGCCGCGGCGCTGCAGGTAGACGATGGTGCCGCGCGTGACGGCGTTGGTCGACTCGCTCGCTTCGATGCGGCCCAGCGTCGCGCCGAAAAAGAGTGCGTCCTGGCGCTCTTCGGCGAGCTTGTAGATGCGCTTGATGCCGCCCCAGATGCCGCGGTCGAAGGGAGCGGTTCTGATCAGGTCGAGCAACGCCGCGCGGGTGGGCTCGGTGCCGGCGAGATAGAGCTCGGTGATGAAGTCGGCGAGCAGGTACTTGCCCGACGGTGGCGGCTCGGGCTGCGTGAGGTAGCGGCGCCAGATCAGCGCGACCTTCATGCGACGCTGCGCTTCACGAGGCTCACGTTGCGCCTCACGCAGCATCTGCTCGAACTGTTCAGGAAGGAGCGCCCCCTCGGGCACCGTCTCGGGCTCGGGCACGGGCTGCGCCGCGAACTGGATGATGGCCTGCGCGAGGTCGGGAGCCTGGCCGCGAGCCAGTGTCTTCAGATCCTCGAGCGTGATGTCGGGACGCTCAGCCATGAACCCCTCCGGTCAAAGGCGGGCGGACGCTATGCCAGCGTCCAACCCGGCGACCAGAACGATCTCGATGACACGCGGCTGATCAGAACGATCTGATGGTGGCGTGGCGAGCGCGGTCGCCGAGTTGCGCCAGCCGCCTTTCATAGAAGTCGACGCTCAGACGGTCGCTATCCCCGTGCGGCCCCAGGTCGGCTGCAGTCCGGGCGATTGGGTCGAAGGACAAGAGCCTCTGAGTGCCCAGACAGATCAACTCGAGTTTGAGGTGGTTACTGTCGAGTAGCTGGAAGGGCAGTGAAGGAAGCGGCCTCAGACCTTCCCTGCTCCATCGTTCGAGTCGGCCCGATATCGAGACTGAAAGAAACCCATCAGGACACCTGAACAACCACGACGGTTGTTCGGGCAATGGCGATCGTGCGACCAGGGTTCCGTCGAAAGAGAACACTGTCAGTTCCATCCCCGAGATTGCGGCGATGAGCTCACTCGACAGCGCGAGACGCCATGCGCTTGCGGAGACCTGAAAGCTTGTTCGCCGCGAATCGAGATCAATGACCGAAAGCTGGTCCTCATCCTGCCAGCCAATCCAGCGCCCGTTCGGCGACGCAGCAGCGACGGTGAACTCGCCGCGCCCAAGTTCTTCCCAACTCCCCGTACGAACGTTGAGGCACGCAAGAACGCCATCTCGGCGCTCCGAGAGTTGAGGATTCACGGCAGCGTGAACGACAACCAACGGGCCGCGAACGGCGATCGGACGAAAGAGCGAGGTGAAGTCCCAAGCGAAGTCGACCGCAAACGTGAACGCGGCCGTCTGAGCGGAAGCCACACTGCCAAAGAGGAGTTCGTACGTCTCGAGATCGTCGCGGCGATTCCCCACGGCAAGCGAGTCGCCGGCCATCAACAGCGAGGGCCGGTCCAACTCGGAGGTCGAGAGGCGAACGCGCCGCTTGCTCACTTCTCGGCGTAACCCTTCTTCGTCTTCTCAGCGATCAGCTTGTTCGCCTCGGCCTGCGCCTTCGCATCGCTGTCATAGTCCTTCTGGGTCACCTGCCCGTCGGTGCCGATCTTCCCGTAGCGCGTGAAGAACGTGCTGCCCTCGACGCGGATCTCCCAGAACTTCGCCGACGTTCCTTCGATGAACTCGAAGTATCGCGCGCCGGCCTCGCCACCCTTCGACGACTTGCCACTCGCAGCCGGTGCCGCTGCAGGGGCCGGAGCCGCCGCCGCCGGCTTCTTCTTCGGCGCGTCATCTTCCTCGTCGTCGAACGGGCTCTTCTTCTTCCCCGCCGCAGCAGCCGAGCCACCGACCTCCTTGAAGCCCTTGCCCACCTTCTCGGCGATCTTCTTCTCGGCGTTCTCGCGCGCCTCGTCGTCGTCTTCGAAGACCTTCTCCTTCTCTTCGAACGTGCCGAACCGCACCTTCTGCTTCGACCCGGTCGTGTCGATCTCCCAGAAGTAGTTGGTGTCACCATCGGTCATTTCGAAGCGGCGAAGCGGCATGTTCCCTCTCGGTTTCGGTGGTTGGTGAATGGGCTGCGGTGTTGGTGGAGCAACGACAGTGATGGGCGAGGACGACGACGGCTTCGAGTGAATCGCCTCGACGCGACGAACGGAGCCGGCTGCGGGAAACTTCCCGTCGATGCGCTCGCCGACGTAGCTGGGAAAACGCGGCACGCCCGTGTTCGAGAGTTCCTGGTAGCGAAAGGTGATGATGGAGCCGATCTTCGGCGGGTTCTCGCGCTCCGCGTCACTGAAGCCGGTGCCGACGTTGAACTTGGTGCCGTCGGGCAATTCGACGAGCAACGCGCCGAGGCGGCCCTTGTGTTTGCCCATGCCGGGCAGGTGATCGATGACGCGCGCTTCGGTGTCGTGAAACGACTTCACCTTGAGCAACGTGTTCGAGCGGCCCGCCTCGTAGCGTGAGCGCGGCTGCCGCAGCATGAGGCCTTCACCGCCCAGCCCCTCGACGCGCGCGAGCTCACGCTTCAGGTGTTCGGTGTTCTCGCAGGCGACGTGTTCACACGCGTGCAGATACTCGTGCTTCAGCGCACGAATCGTCTCTTCGATGAAGGCGACGCGCTCTTCGAACACGCCGCCGTGTTTCGGAGCGTCGAAGACGACGTACTTCAGCTCCTTCCACAGCGGCGTCTCGTCTTGCCGCTTCACGATGCCGACGGTGCGCTGGAAGAGCTTGCGGCCGCCCCACAGCTCTCCGTCGAGCGGCACTCTGGGAAAGTTCGCGGTGAACCACTTCGGCGCGAAGAACTCGTTGCCCAGGCGAGAGATGAAACGCTCGCCGTCCCAGTACGCGCGCACGCCGTCGAGCTTCTCGCTGATCCACCAGCCAGTGAGGTCGACGTCGTTCTCCCACTTGTGCGCGAGGAGAATCGGCGGGCCTTCGTCGTCACCATCGTCGGTCGCGGCTTCGCCCGGAGCCTTCGGCGTCTTCGGACGCGACGGTCTTCCCGAGAGCGGAGCGGAACCCAGGCGCGCAGTCTCTGCTTCGTCACCGCGATACGCGCGCAGGTGTTTGCAGGTGCGGCGCTCGATGGCGAGGCCCTGGTGCATCCACGCGGGGCAGGTGCACGAGTACACGCCGCCGTTGTTCTTCAGCGTGTAGATGGAAGAGCCGGAGCCCTTGACCTGAACCGTCTGCCCATCGGCGAGATCCGCGCTCACGGGGAGCGGGTTGTAGCAGAGCCCCGCGTCACCACCATGCGTAGCCGACGCCGACCATCGTCGAGATGACGAAGGGGTTGGAGCCGACCGCTCGGGGAGAGAGGCCCGGGGAGCTGGAATATGCGAGCGCCGGCATGACCTCGGCGAAGATCGAGAGCCCGCGACGCCCCACGTCTGACCACTTGCGCTCGAAGGGCGCGAAGAAGAAGCGCACGGGGACTCCGACCATCGAAGCTCCGGGGGCATCGAGACCGCCCACGCCGCTCCACATCGCGCCGACGCCGAGCATGAGCCTGTCGGTGAAGATGACGTCGAACTCGAGGCCCGCGCCGATGGCCGACAGCAGACCGATGGTGGTGAAGGTGAAGCGCGCCGAGAGTGCGTACCGATCAGCGATGGTGGCCCCCGCTTCAGCCGAGAGCCCCAGCCCGGGGAACTGCATGCTCAACGCGAAGGAGTGACTGAACTGGCCCGCGAAGCCGATGCCGCCGCGCACACGCACCGACTCGCGCTCCTGCATCACCGCCCACGCCTCGGGTGCAGCGCCTTCGACCGAGTCCACCGCGCCCAGCACCATGGTCAGCGTCAACGCGAGCATGTGTTGCGCTCAAGCAAACGCGATGCCCTCTTCTGCCCCAGCACTTCCCGAGACATCCGCCGTGCGGCGACCGCATTCGATCACGGCCGCGACATCGACGTCAGGGCGCGAGCGCGCGGAGCACTTGAGCCGTCGCAATTCCCAGCCACGTGCCCAGTGCGATGCCGGCGAGGCCCATCGTCAGGCCCGGACCGACGAGCGCGCGGTTCTTGAGCGACGCCGCAACGGGCCCGATGAACGCCGGCCCATAAATGGTCGCGGTCGAGCTGATGAGCGCGGTATCGACGTCGATGCGGAACACCCAGCACAGGAACATGTGCAGCACGATGGCCGTCATCATCACCGCGACGACGAACGCGAAGAGCACGGCGCTGCCACCTGCGACCTGCCGCACGTCGGCGAGCGACCCGACCGCGACACAGAAGACGAGCAGAATGTACTCGCCGAGTTCATACGGCCCCTTGAGCGCGCGAACCTGTGGGAGCAGCGACGCCAGAATGCCGAGCGCGGTGAGCGTGAGCAGCACCACCATCATGTCCATCTTGCCCTTCATGCCGAGCGAGAGCCCGACCGACACGAGCACCATCGCCATCGCCAACCCGAAGCCGGTGACCATCGAAGGAATGTGCTTCTTCGTCCACACGCTCAGGCTCTCGCCGGGGTGTTCGACGAGCTCGTGGTGCGCCTCGAGCGTGAAGGGTTTCAGCACCCTTCCCAGCACGCGCTGGGCGACGGTGAGCAGCACGAGCAGCCACGCTCCACCGGCGACGACGTCGGCCGCGCTGAGCAACACGAACGTCTCGGTCTTCGTCTCGAGCGCGAGGCCCACGGCGCTCATGTTGGCGGTGCCTCCGACGTAGACGCCGACGAGCATGCCGGCCACCTTCCACCACTCATCGGTCTGATGACGGAACAGCCACGCGACGCCGCCGGCTGCGACGACGGCCGACACGCACGCGAGCGCGAACGAGAGCAGCAGCTTCCACCCGAGCGAGAGCCACTTCTTCAGCTCGGTCGAGAAGAGCAGCAGCGGAATCGCCAGCGCGACGGAGCCCTCGTTGAGGCTCATCGCGACCTTCTGGTCGACGTGCACCCCGGGAATGTTCGCCGCGATGATGCCCGCCGCGTAGCAGAGCACCACCGGCCCGAGGATCTTGAAGAGCTTCACCCGCTCGGCAGCCCACATCGCGAGCGCGGGCACGACGAAGCACGCCACCGCCTGAATCATGCGCGGCCCACCGAACCGGCGAGCAGCACGCCGCCCGCCACCACGAGCAACGCCGCGACCGCGACCCTGAACTTCCGCTCGTCGAGCGCCGAGTACACCCGTTCACCGAGCAGCGTTCCCAGCGAGAGCGGCAGCAACATGAGCGCGCTCGTCTTCAGCGAATCGAGAGTCACCACACCATCCTGCACCAGGCGGGGCACCACGAGGGCGTTCATCACCACCCACAACGCCGAGAGCGTCGCGCGGAAGGCATGTTTGTCGGCGAGCTCACGTGCCGAGACGAAGACCGCGAGCGGGCCGCCCGTCGCGAAGATGCCGTGAATGACGCCGGCGCCGAGCAGCCCACCGACCCGCGCCGCCTCGGGCAATGGCTTCGGAGCGCTCTGCACCGACAGCGCTTGTTTCAGTTGCGTCGCGGCGACGATCACGACGAACACCGCGAACACCGGCTTGAACACCGACGCATCGACGACGCGCGTGAGCAACGTTCCTCCGACGAGCCCGAGCGCCATGAGCGGCACCACGCGCCGCACGAGGAAGCGCCAGTCGACGAAGCGAAGCCCGCGCGCGACGAGATAGACCGACAACACCAGGTTCACCGGCACCAACAACCCGAGCAGCGCGTCGACTGGCATGAAGAGCGCTCCGACCGTGAGCGCGACGACCATGCTGCCGAAGCCCGCGGCCGCCTCGACGAAGAAGCTCACCAGCACGAGCGCCGACAACGCGAGCACGCCCACGACTCAGACGCGCTCGAACAGACCGTCGAGGAAGTCGAGCAGGAACTCGTTCACCTGCGTGCGGTCTCCGATGGCTCCGACCATGCCGTACATCGCCGCGCTGCCCTCGGGAGCGGGATGCCCGGCCGCGAGGCTCGCCGCGCACTCCTTCAGGTCCGTGATGAACACGTCGGCGACCTTCTCGTGCGCCGGCGTCACCATGCAGTGGAGGGCTGGCGGGTCCATCTGGCGGTCGAGCTTCCACCCGCGCGCGTCCATGGCGTCGCCGAGCTCGTAGACGTTGAGCGTCTCTGAGCCGAACGAGAACACGCCGGCGTGCGGCTCTCCCAGCACGCGCAGCCCGGGCGTCGAGTTGATGCCGGCTTTCAGCTTCTCGGTGCTCGCCAGCACCGACTTCGCGCGGGCGAGATAGCCGGCCTCGCCGAGGTGATGCATCACGGCCCAGGCCGCAGCAATGGCGCCACCCGGCCGTGTTCCGCAGAACGACGGCGACGCATAGAGCCCACCGTTCCACCCGCCCCACGTGAAGAACTGGTGCCGGCGCAGCCCGCCGTTGCGGTACAGCACCACCGAGGCGCCCTTCGCCGCGTAGCCGTACTTGTGCAGGTCGGCCGAGATGCTGTGAACGCCGGGCACGCGCAAGTCCCACGGAGGAATCGGGCGGCCCAGCTTCTCGGCGAACGGGAGGAAGAAGCCGCCGAGGCACGCGTCGACGTGGCACCACACGCCCTTCTTCGTCGCGAGCGCCGCGATGTCGCTGATCGGGTCGATGACGCCGTGCGGGTATGGCGGTGCGCTGCCGACGATGAGCGCGGTGTTCGGCGTGATGAGGCGCTCCATGTCTTCGAGGTCGACGCGGAAGTCGGGGCGCGTCTTCGCGTGCAGGATCTTCACGCCGAAGTAGTGCGCCGCCTTGTCGAAGGCCGGGTGAATGGTGCAGGGCACCACCATCTCTGGAGCCGTGATGCCTCGCGTCTTCTTCGCGAAGTCACGCGCGGCCTTCACCGCCATCATGATGCTCTCGGTGCCGCCGCTGGTCATCGTGCCCGCGACGTCGGCGTCTCCGTTGAAGAGCGACGCGGCGATCGACACCACCTCGCACTCCATCTTGCGCAGCGAGGGGAACGCGACGGGTGACAGCCCGTTCTCGGCGATGAACTCGCCGTAGGCGTCTTTGAGCAACTGCGAGACCTCGTCGCCCGCGTAGTAGACGAGGCTGAAGGTCTTGCCGTCTTTCCACTTCGCGTCGTCGCCGTGCATGGCGCGCAGATCGGCGAGCACGTCGGCCGAGGGCTTTCCGGTGGTGGGCAGGGTCTTGGGCATGGGCGGCTTCCTACGCGCAGGTTTACAGGTGAGGCGAGTACGGCTTACGCGAAAAACCAGTCGCCTCGGGATGGAGTGTCAGCCCGAAAAGCCGGCGAGGAACGCGGCGAGCGCACGGGTGCGCTGCAGCAGCGTCTCGAACTCGATCTGCTCGTCGTGCGTGTGAAAGCCCTTCCCTCTCGGGCCCAGGCCATCGAGCGTCGGAATACCCATGGCGGCGGCCGTATTGCCGTCACTGCCGCCGCCTTGCCGCGGTGCTTCGTCATCCGAGAGGCCAACCGCGCGCGCGTGTCTTCCATAGCGGCGGCGCAGGTCGTCGACGCCGTCGGCCTTGTTCATCGGTGGCCGCATCGAGCCCTGCTCGACGTCGAGGCGTGAACCCGGAACCGCCGCGGCCGCTTTCGCCGCGAGCTCCTTCAGCGTCGTCACCAGGCGCTCGCCATCGGCCGGAGTCTGGAAGCGCAGGTCGACGCCCGCCGTCGCTTCGGCTGGCACCGTGTTCTTCGAAGTGCCTCCACTGATGGTGCCGACGTTCACGATGGTGCCGGTCTTCTTGTCGCTCACCGCCTCGGCCGCATCGACGAACTTCGAGAGCGCGCGAATGGCGCTCACGCCGTCCCAATAGTTGTTGCCCGAGTGCGCGGCCTTGCCGTGCGCATGACAGAAGACCGAGCCCGTGCCCTGCCGCTCGGTGACGATCGCGTCGTTGCTGCGGCCGGGTTCGAAGACGAGACAGGCCTGAGCGCCCGAGATGAACGCACGAATGAGCGGCGCGCCTTCGGGCGAGCCCACCTCTTCGTCGGCGACGATGACGATGCGCAGCGGCGGCAACGTGTCGAGCGACTGCTTCTCGGCGATGGCCTTGAGCGCGAAGGCGATGCTGACGAGCCCGCCCTTCATGTCGAACACGCCGGGGCCCCGGCGAAGCCCGCCCTCGGTGCGGTAGCCCTCGAAGGTGCCTGGAGGAAAGACGGTGTCGGAGTGGCCGAGCAGCGCGATGGGCGCCTCGCCGCGCTGGCCCTTCGTGCGGAAGATGACGTGGTCGGCGAAGCGGCCCGAAGGCATACGCTGCGCCGTCAGCCCGGGAATGGTGAACAGCTCGACGAGGCGGCCGACGAGCGCGTTGCCACCTTCGCGGTTCCCCGAGAACGAGTTCACCTCGACGAGGCGGCCGAGCGCGACGTCGAGGTCACCAGCGCGCTGCGCGAGCCACGAGTCGAAAGCCATGGCCCGTCATACCACGCGAGGTCTCAGTGACCGTGCTCCTCGGAGGGCGCGGCGGCGTGCTCGACTGGCGCTGCGTTCGAGTGCTCGGCGAGGTGCTCGTTGGCCGTGTCGATGTCGAGCTGCTTCACGATGAGCTTCCCTGACGCGATGCGCTCGGCGATGGCCGGTCGCGCGAGGAACTCGGCGATCTTCTGATCGCGCTCGTCGACCGCAGCCACCAGCGCCGGGTACTTCGCGCGGGCTTCGGGGTTCTTCGCGGCCTTCTCGGCGGCACAGTCGGAGTGGCGGGTCAGCACGATGAGCTTCACGCCGTTGTTCACGGCCAGCTCGAGCATCTCTTCTTCCTTCGCGCTCATCGCCGAGCCAGCCGTGCGCACCACGTAGTAGTTCCGGCGCGTGTCGCCGACGAGCTCGTTGGTGTCGATGCGCGCGTCCATGCACACCAGCATCGCGACGACGGGGTGGTAGGCCGTGCGGGGGAACGTCTCGCGCACCTTCGCGGCCATCTCGTTCTGCGACTTGAACTCGGCCCACACCTGCTCGGGCGTCGCGTCTTTGTGCTCGAGGTCGTAGTCGTGAAGATGGTCCTGCATGCGGTACGCAGCGTTCGCCATCGCGCCGCCCGCGAGGAACTGAGCCTTCGGGCTGAGGGCGAAGGCACCGGCAGTGAGCGCCACGCCGCCGATGAAGCCCAGGGTCGTTCGTTTCATGCACGTTCGACAATGCGAATGGTCAGCCGCGCGCAAAGTGGCGGATCAGCTTGATGAGCCGCACGCCACTCGTGCACTTCTTGCGTCGGCTTTCTGCCCCACGCAGCAAAAGCGCAGGGTCAACGAAGACGAAACCGAAGGGTGAAGCCGCCGCAGGGCTCGAGCACGTCGCCGTCACGAAGGTGGGCGAGCCGCGTGTTTCGGCCATTCACCTTCAGCTGCGCGCCACGGATTCCGGCTCGACCGGCGACGTCTTCGATGAACCAGCGCCCGTTGTCGCGATCGATGCGCAGCGCGAGACGAGAGGCTTCGTGGTCGTCGTCGGCCGAGAGCTGCACCGCGCACTCGTCGAGCTGACCGATGAAGTTGGGCTCGCCCAGCACGAGCCCGACCGTGGAGCGCGGCTTCGGGTGCACCTGGACCTCTTTCGGTGCCGAGACGACCTCGAGTGACGCGTTGCCCGACGAGAAGAACAAGCGCTCGATGGGCGTCGCGAGGCGCGGGCTCTGCTTCAGCACACGCGTCCAGGCTTCGCGGTGCGCGGCGCTCGGCTCGAGCTCGGGCATGGGGCCGATTCGCACCGCTTCGAGCGCAGGCGGAGCCCTGACTCGTGAGAGCACCTCGAGCAGGCCGTCGACCTCTTCAGCGACCCGTGCGCCGCTCCCGAAGCTGAGCGGGTCGATCTCGAGCGCCCTCAGGAACCGAAACGCCGGCTCCTCGAACAGCCGCTCGACGAGGGCGCCCGGCGTCTCGTTCGCCAATCGAAATGGCCCGGGCGCGCGAATCACGGCGCGGCGAGGCAGCCCGCGCGCCCACTCCACGTCGAGCCAGCCCGTGCGAAAGCGGCGCGCCATGGTGCGAAGAAACCGCGCGTCACCCGAGCCCGAGAGGGAGCCCAGCGCAGGCCTGACGAGCGGCTCCTCGCCATCGACCCTCGGCGCGGGGAGCAAGGCCTGCGACGGAGGCGTCGAACTGGGAAGCTGCCCACGCAGCCGCGCGCCGAGCGGAGCGCCCTGCTCCAGGAGCCAGTCGGCCCACACGTTCCACAACGCCTCGTCGTCGGGCTGCGCGAGCACCGCGTTCTCGAGGGCGGAGTTCGAGACGTCGCGCTCCTCGTCGAGGTGCACGACGAAGCAGTGCCCATCGGGCAGCTCGAGCACGTCACCGTCGACGAGCTCCGCGTCGTTCAAGAAGTCGCCGTTGTGCAGCGTGCCGTTCTCGGAGCCGAGGTCTTGCGCCCACCAGCGCGCGTGCCGGAACTCGAGCTGCACGTGGCGCGGCGAGATGGCGGGCGATGACACCGTGACGTCGTTGCCGCTCGCGCGACCGATGACGAGACGAGGCGCCAGTGGCCAGCGCCGGCCCCGCGAGAGCGTCGAGCTCCCCGCGAGCGGGAGCGCCACCAACTCGAGCGAGGGAAAGTCGTTCACGCCGGGCGCAAGCCTCGCACACCTCGTGTAGACACCAAGCCATGTGGAGCTTCGTGAAGGAGCGCTGGGGCACGCTCGACACCCGCACGCTGGGGCTGTTCCGCGTCGCGTTCGGCCTGCTGCTCATCGGAAACCTGCTCGACCGAACCGGCTTCTTCGGCGACGACCTCGTCAGCTTCTATTCGAACGAAGGCATCTGGCCGAACCACTACGCGCTCTTCCTGCCGCCGACGCCGGGCTACTGGTCGCTGCTCTCGGGCTTCAGCTCGCCGAACGAAGTGCGCGTGGCGATGGCCGTCATCGTCGTCATCTACGTGCTGTACACGGTGGGCTGGAAGACGCGGCTCATGCAGGTGCTCGCGCTCCTCTGCGTCGAGTCGGTGAACTTCCGCTTTCTGCTGCCGCAGCACGGCGGCACGGTGGTGATGAACATTCTCGCGGTGTGGACGGTGTTCCTGCCGCTGGGCGACCGCTTCTCGGTCGACGCGCTGCTCGCGAGCTTGCGGCATCACCCCGGCGCGTCACCCTCGGAGCTGTCGGCGCGTTCGTGGACGGGTGATCAGGTTCCGACCCGCACCGGCCTCGCCATCTTCGGCGTCTTCTTCAACTACGCGGCCATCTACTTCTTCAACACCGTGCACAAGCAGGGCGCCTCCTGGCAGGACGGCACCGCGGTGCACTACCTGCTGTGGCAGAACCGCATGGCGACCGCGCTTGCCGAGTGGGTGCGGCTGCACGAGCCCGGCTTTCTGAGCCCTGCGCTGAGCTGGGGCACGCTCGTCGTCGAGGGCTCGCTCGTGGTGCTGCTGCTCTCTCCATTTCTGCAGTCGAAGGCGCGGCCGCTGGCGCTGCTCTTCATCTGGGGGCTGCACGGCAGCATCGCGCTGCTGAGCACCATCGGGCCGTTCTCGTACTCGATGATGACGTTCGGGCTGCTCTGCACGACGCCGGGGGTGTGGCAGTGGCTCGAGCGACGGTGGGCGGCGCGGCCCCGCGTGACGGTGAAGTACGACGAGGCGAGCGGGCTGCATCGGCTCGGCGTTCGTGTGGTGGCGCGGCTCGACCTCGGCCGCGTGCTCGACTTCGAAGCCGTGCCCGGTGCGCGCCTGGGGCCGGCAGAGCTCAAACGCATCGCCGACGTGCTGCCGGGGTGGCGGTGGCTGTCGTGGCTCGTCGCCATGCCCGCGGGGTTCTCCCTCGCGCGCACCGCATTGCTCGCCCTCGCCCCTTCGGTGCAGCCGGCGCCGAAGCCCCTGCCCAGACCACTGCTCGCCCAGGCGCGGTGGGCCGTCGAGCTCGTGGGGCCCGCGCTCGTGCTCTCGGCCGTCATCAGCCAGAACCTGATGGAGAACTGGGCCGTACCGCCGTCGCTGAAGCCCGCCTCGCGCCCGGACTGGATGACCGACATCGTGAACTACTGGCAGGTGCCGCAGGGCTGGTCGATGTTCGCGCCCGACGTGCCCAGGCAGAACACGCGGCTGGTCGTCGACGCGACGCTCGCCGATGGCACGCACGTCGACCCGCTCACCGGCGCACCGCCCGACTTCGACACCATCGACCACGGCCCGTGGTTCATGAACCAGCACTGGTGCGAGGTGCACGCGCGCATGCCCGGCTGGCGGCACCACTGGCGCAACTTCAAGGACTACCTCTATCGACGGCCGAACGCGCTCGGCTGGGGCCCGCAGCGGCAGATCGTTCGGCTCGAGGTCTACAAGGTGACGGCCGACATGCCGCTGCCGGGCATGTTGAACAGCACGAACCCGCAACGCGAGCGGCTGTTCGGCGACGAGGTGCAGTGAGCGCCTGCCCGAAGGCATGACGGCGGCGGAATGAGCGTTGCGCCTTCGCGCGGTGACTGGCACTGGAGCGCGGTGCGTGCGGAGCAGGGAGATCGACGAGGCGTCGTGCTGGGTGCGGCCGCGTACCTCATGTGGGGCCTGTTCCCGCTCTACTGGCCGCTGCTGAAGCCGCTGGGTGCCTTCGAGATTCTCGCGCATCGGGTCGTCTGGTCGCTCGTCGTCGTGCTGGCGCTGCTCGTCGGAATGCGACGCCTCGCCTGGATGCGCACCGTCGCGCGCAAGAAGCTCGCGTGGCTGTCGCTGGCGGCGGTGCTCGTCGCCTTCAACTGGGTGCTCTACATCTGGGCCGTCAACAGCGGGCACGTGGTCGAGACGTCGCTGGGCTACTTCATCAACCCGCTCATGTCGGTCGCGCTGGGCGTCTTCGTGCTGCGCGAACGGCTGAGGCCGGCCCAGCGGCTGGTGCTGCTGGGTGCCTTCGTCGGCGTGCTCGTGCTGGCCTTCGACGCGGGCCGGGCCCCGTGGATCGCGCTGGGCCTGGCGCCGTCGTTCGCGCTCTACGGGCTGGTGAAGAAGCACGCAGGTGTCGGGAGCGTCGAGAGCCTCTCGTTCGAGACCCTCGTGCTCGCGCCCTTCGCGTTCGGGTACCTGGGGTGGCTCGAGCTGCAGGGCACGGGCGCCTTCGGGCACGCGCCGCTGCGCACCGAGCTGCTGCTGGTTGGCGCTGGCGTGATGACGGCGGTGCCCCTCATCTGCTTCGGCGCTGCAGCGAACCGCATTCCGCTCAGCTGGGGCTGCTCCAGTACTTCGCGCCGTCACTGCAGTTCCTCTGCGGCGTCGCCATCTTCCACGAGGCGATGTCGCCAGGCCGGTGGAGCGGCTTTGCCCTCATCTGGGCGAGCCTGGTCGTCTTCGTCGCCGAGTCGGTCGTGGTGTCGAGGCGTGCGGCTCCGGCCCCCGCGCGCTGACGCCTCACTTCCGTCGCGACGGCGCGAGCAACCCGTCGAGCAACGCCCGCGACAGCACGGCCCAGACATCGGCAGCTCCGGCGGTGTCGTCGGCTGAAGGCACCGGCCCGGCCTTCCACGCGATGTCGGGGCGCCCCGCTTTGAGCGACACCCACGCGTCGGGCTGATTCGTCTCGTCGAGGCCGGAGGGAAACTGCGTGCCGAACACGAGCACCCGTGCGCGCTGGCGCCACGTCTCTTTCGCGTCACGGCACGCCTGCGCCGTCGTCTCGGCTTCACGCAGGTCGACCTGCCCACGTTCGCGAAACTCGCGAAGCACGAGCGACGCCACGCCGAGCTCTTCCGACAACACGGCCTCTTTCCCCTTCACGAACACGAGCTCGAAGGTGAGTGCTTCGGTGTCGAACCAGTCGGCCATCTTCCGGACGAGCGCCGTCACCGCGCCGAGCAGCCACACCAGCCGCTGGTACGTCGCTTTCGGGTCGAGCACGCGCGCGGCGTTGAGCGATGGGTCGAAGACGAACACCACGCGCCGCTTCTTGCGCACGGCCACCGACTCGTCGCGCGCGAAGTAGAGCAGCTCGCCCTCGACGAAGCGCACGTCGAAGAGGTCGGGCCGCGGCGCGCCGTCGTCGTCCATGTAGATGAGCTCGCTCGTCATCAGGTTCTCGAGGCTGCCTGACGTGGAGATGCTCGAGAACCCGCCGACCGGGTACGCGCTGTCTTCTTCGAGCGAGGTGGGCGCGTCGCCGTCTTCGAAGACGTGGCCACGCAGGCGCGCGGGCAGCCGCTCCTCGACCAGCTGTGCGGCAGTCGCGAGCTGGGTGAGCGCGACGCGGGCGCCCAGGGTCTTCAGCGAGCCGATGTTCTCGACGACGAAGACCTCGGCGTCGCTCAGCACTTCACGCGAGCGGCGGGCGGCCTTCGCGAGCACGTGCAGCCCCTCGGCGACGCGCGCGGCGGTCTCGGGGTCTTCGAGGGCGAGCCGGCCGGCTTCGAGCAGATCGCTCACGGGCTGCGCTGCGAGCCTGCGCACGACGGCCTGACTCACGCCGCTGCCGCCATCGACGCCGAGCCGGCCGAGCACCTGCGTCACCACCATCGCGACGGCCGCGGCCTTGAGCTCCTTGGGCGCCGCGACGATGCCCTCCGAGACCCGCATCCACCGGCGGTCGGCGGTGAGGCGTGCCAGCACGTGGTCTTCGTAGGCGCGCAGCGCGTCTCGCACGGGCTGCGGCGCTTCGGGCTGCACGGGCGCGAGCCGCTCTCCCTGCAGCAACACGGTCAAGTCGAGCACCAGCGTCGGAGCGTGCAGCAGCGGCCGCTCGCCGTACGTCGTCTCGAGCGTCTCGAGGGCCAGCGTCGACCACGTCGTGGTGTGCACCGGCGCCCGGGCGAGCGAGAGGCAGGCCGAGAGGAAAGCGCTGGCACGTTGAGAGTCGAGACGGTCGTCGGAAGCCACGGCGCGAGTTTGTCACGGCGCACCGCGCGTTCGGGCGCGAAACACGCACCGAGGGGGGAGGGCAGCCACCGGCGCGTTGGGTACAATCGAGGTGAATGGTCTGCGGCGCCTGTGGCTCAGCCTCGGAGAACGAGACCTTCTGCCCGGGCTGCGGTGTCGATCTCGGCGTGCTGGAAGGCCACCGTGACTCCGCGTCTCCAAGCCAGGACGCGCTGCCCGTCGTCGACGCCACGGCGCCGAAGTGCCCGCAGCACCCGGCCATGGGCGCGGGAGCCACGTGCCGCCGTTGCGGCCGCTTCGTGTGTTCACGCTGCACCGAGGCTGCGCTGCGCACCGAGCACCTCACCTGCCCCGAGTGCGCCATCGTCGAGACGAAGCAGCGGCTCCCCGAGCGCCT
Source organism: Archangiaceae bacterium (assembly GCA_016879935.1). Classification (GTDB taxonomy): domain Bacteria; phylum Myxococcota; class Myxococcia; order Myxococcales; family Myxococcaceae; genus Xiheimicrobium. The sequence continues at coordinate 20,113 of JAACJQ010000319.1, forward strand.
TCGCAGCTACGGCACGCAGCTCATCGCGTCGTGGTTGCTCGTGTCGGGGAGCCTTGCCGTCGTGGTGGCCGGCCTCGCGCTCATCGTCGATCGAGACGCGTCGACGCAGCTCGGCGTGGTGATGCTGGTCGGCCCCGCGCTCGTGTTGCTGCTCCTGGCCACCCTGCTCTTCGCGCTCACGCGCAAGCTCGCCTTCGGGTGGACGGCCACCGTCATGGAGTCGCTCATGCTCGTTCCGCTCTGGGTGACGAGCCCGAGCTGGTGCACGGCCGTGCTGGCCGCGGCTCCGGTGTTCGCGGCGGTGCGGTTGCTGCAGATGCGCGAGCTCGC
>JAACJQ010000320.1 GCA_016879935.1 Archangiaceae bacterium
CCGGCGCGCGGCGGTGAGCGCGTCTTCACCCGGCTCGAGCAACCCTTTCGGCAGGCTCCAGGCGCCCGCGTCTTTCTTCGCGAAGAACGGGCCTCCCGGGTGCACGAGCAACACCTCGGCCTGTCCCAAGGCTCCACGTCTGACGAGGGCGAGGGCTGCGCTGCGCTCAGGCACGCTCGAAGTATAACCCGTCGTTCGGGCAACCTCTGAATCTCACTGCCGAACCCGAAAACCCTGCGACACTTGGGCGCCGCGAGCGTCCTCGCCGTGAATCGCACTCTTTCAAGAACGGGCACACCCATGGCTGGAATCGGCGGAGTCGGAAACGGTGGAGGCAGCGGGAGCACGGATCGCACCTCGGAGTCGCAGCGCGCAGCGGCAGAGCGGGCCGCAGAGGCCAGAGCGGCCGAACGCGCAGCGGCAGCAGCAGAGGCCGCGGCGGCACGACGTCGAGAAGCGAGCAGCTTCGAAGCCGCGCGCCCAGCGCCGTTGAGCATGCTCGCCGTCGCCAGCCCGGCCGTCGTCGAGGCCACCGCGAAGGTGACTGCCGCACGCACCGCCTACGCCGACGCCCGCACCGAGGTCTCCCGGCTCAACAGCCAGCTCGAGCGTGCGCTGCGCACCGAGCCGTCGCTGCGAGACCCCGAAGCGGCCGAGCGGTTCCGCACCGAGTTCCTCGCCGAGCACGCAGACGCCTACGAGGCCGAGCGCTCGACGGCGCAGTCGCTGGCCACCGCCCTTCGTGACGCCGAGCCGGCCATTCGCGCCGACGGCATGACGCTGGGCAACGCGGGGCCGCGCCTCGAGATTCTGCAGGGCCTCGAGACGCTCGCTGGCTCCTCGGAGTACCGGCAGGCCATCGAGCTCGCGGGCCGCTACGGCAGAGGGCACGACGCGACGGTGCCGCGCGAAGAGACGGCCGCCATCGCCGAACGTGCGGCGTTGACTGGCTTGCGTGAAGACCTCGCCGCGGGCACCGACCCGCAGGCTGCGGTGCGCACGGCGGGCGGGTTGTTGGGCGCAGCGGGGTTCGCGAGCAGAACGCCTGCGCTCTCGGCCATCGGCAATGCCATCGGCGCGGGCGCCGACCTCTCGGCCTTCATGCGCACGGGAGACCCGGCCAGCCTCGGCGCCGCGGGCTTCGGAGCGCTCGGCTCGGCCGCTGCCGTGACGGCCGTCTTCGCCTCGGGCCCCATCGCCATCGGAGCCGGCGTCGTCGGCGCCCTCTCGCTCGGCGGAAAGTTCGTCACCCGGCAGATCGCTGGCGACAACGAGTACCACGCGGCCATCGACGCGGCGCTGGCGCGAACGCACGGCCTCACCGCCGAGCAGACGCAGGCGCTCATGGGGCGCGCTGCAGGCATGCTGGCCAACGCCGGCTTGAGCAGCGCCGACCTCGCTGCGCTCGCGCGCACGAACAACCTCGACGCAGCGCTGGCCGTGTTGGCGAGCGGCACCCCGCTCGACACCGGCGTCTACGGAGATGCCATCGACCCCGTGGAGCGCGACGCGCGCATGAAGGCGCTGGAGCAGGAGGAGCCGGGGCTGCCCTACCTCTCGTACGAGATGCGGGCCGTCGACGCGATGCGGGAGGAACGCCGGGCGCAGGGCACGCCAGCCGAGCTGCTCGTCGCCGACCTGAAAGCGCAGGGCCTGCTGCCGTGATGCACGGCTCGCCGCGGGGAACGGCGAGTCGAACCGGTTGATGGCGGCTCCTGGTCGAAACGTCGACGCGCGTGGGCGCACGCCGTCGGCCTCGACAACGCCGGGCCGTTTGCTGTTCTCTCTCGCCAATGTCGAGCGACGAGCGCCTGCGGCTGTTTGCGCGGGGAGAACTGGCAGGGGCTGAGCTCGAGGCCTTCGAGCAGGCGCTCGACGAGAGCCCCACCCTTCGGCGTGAGCTCGCCGAGTTCGTCGCTCGCCCGGCCCGTGGGCCGCTCTTCGAACCCGAGGTGACGGTTCGTTCAGACGGCCTCTCGCTGCGCCGGGTGCTCGGCCGCGGCGGCATGGCCACCGTGATGCTGGCGACGCAGCACAGCCTCGAGCGCGAGGTCGCGGTGAAGATGTCGCGGCGTCGCGATGGGCAGGGCGCGCACGACCAGCTGCTCCGCGAGGCCCGCCTCACGGGCGCGCTCGAGCACCCGGCCATCGTGCCCGTTCACTACCTCGCCACCAGTGAAGAGGGTGAGCTGCAGGTGGTGCTCAAGCGCGTCGAGGGCGAGCCGTGGTCTGCCCTGCTGCGCGACCGTGATGCGGTGCAGCAGCGCTTCGGCGCCGAGCTGCTCGAGTGGAACCTGCGCGTGCTGGCCACCGTCTGCAGCGCGACGGCCTTCGCCCACGAACGCGGCGTGCTCCATCGCGACATCAAGCCGGCGAACGTGATGATTGGCCGGTTCGGCGAGGTGCTCCTGATGGACTGGGGCATCGGCGGCCTGCTCGAGGAAGACCCGAGCGGCCGGCTGCCGCACGTCGTCGCCGGTGATGGCGCAGGCACTCCGCCCTACCAGGCGCCCGAGACGTTGCCCGGCGCACGAACGCCGCTGTCTCAACGCACCGACGTCTACCTGCTCGGTGCGGTGCTCTATGAGCTGCTCTTCGGCCGCGCGCCGTTCGCCGGAGTGACGCACCGCTCGGAGACCGACGTGCCCTCGTTCGAAGGAGAGGTCGAGAGCCCGGAGCTGGTCGAGGTGGCGAGGCGCGCCCTCTCAGCGGACCCGAACGCACGGCACGCGAGCGCCACCGAGTTCCTGCGCGCCATCGAGGGTTGCCAGCGAACGCAGCACGCCTCGCGTCTGGTGCGACGGGCACAGCAGCTGCTCTCTCGCGCGCGCGAGCAACGGGCCGCGAAGTCCGACGCGGCGACGCGAACGGCCAATGAAGCGTCGTTTGCGCTGCTCACGGCGCTCGAGCTGGCGGCAGACCACGAGGGCGCCCGTTCGATTGCACGGGCGTTGACGACGTTTCAGGTCGAGTGCGCGCTGGAAGATGGCCACCCCGGCGTCGCGGCACAGGTGCTCGACGCGAGCCCGACGCCGATGCCGGCGCTGCGGCAGCAGGTGGAGCACGCCGTCGAAGCGCAGCGCCAGCTGCAACACTACGCGCGGGCCCACGACCCTGGCGTCGGCCGCGACCATCGCATTCGGCTGCTCAGCGCGATTCTCGTCACCAGCGTCGGCTTCTACGCGCTGCGCTTTGCTTTCCCCGCGCTCGCTTCGGGGCGGTGGGCGCTCACCATCGCCTCGCTCCTGTTCCTCGTGGCCATCGGTGGGCTGGCATTCGCTTTCAGGGCCGCCCTGCGCGCCTCGGCGCTGAGCCGGCAGATGGTGGCGCTCGCCCTCGTCGTCACGCTGGGCCAGGTAGCGGTGCGGGCGGCGGGCGCGTGGCTCGAGCTGTCGCGCGCGCAGGTCATCGCCTTCGAGCTGCCGCTCATCGCGGTGGCGCTGGGCACTGCGGCGTTGATTCACCACTGGAGCATGGGCGTGGCGGCGTTGGTGCTGGTGACGGGGCAGGTGCTGGCGCTGTGGCAGCCGGCGTTCGCCGAGCGCTTCTTCACTGGCGCGGTGGTGGTGGGCCTGACGCTGCTGGTCGTCATCTGGCGCAGCGGCGGTTGGCGCTCGATGACCGTGAGGAGCCCGTCATGACGGGGCCGCACGCCGAGGCGCTGCTGGCCGCCACGAAGGGGCTGATTCCCACGCTCCTCGAGGCGACGCGCATCGTCGGCTCGATTCAGGAGCGCTGGCCCCAGCTGCAGCTCGACGGGGCGGGCTTCGGCGCGTTTCTCGCGGAGCGCGCCGTCGAAGGGCACGGCCTGGCGTCGCTGCACCTCGAAGACCTCTTCCTCGCGTGGGCGTGTCTCGACGAGCAGCGCGACGCCATCGCGGCCTTCGAGCGCTTCACGCGGCCCCTCATCGCGCTCGCCGTTCGTCGTGATGCCCGCGACACCGACGAGCTGATTCACCAGGTGCACATCAAGCTGCTGGTGGCCGAGGCCGGGCGCGCACCGCGGCTCGCCGACTACACCGGCGTCGGCCCGCTCAAGGCCTTCGTGATGGTGATGGCGATGCGGTGCCTCGCCGACGCTCGCCGCAGCGAAGAGCGACGGCGCGAAGAGCACGTCGGTGACGGGTGGCTCGAGCTGGCCTCCATTGCTGGCTCGAGCACGGGCCCCGAGAGCCGGCTGCAGTGGGCCGAGCTCGAGCCCCACGCCGCCCGCGCGGTGAACGAAGCGATGGCGGCGCTCACGGTGCGTCAGCGCACGATGCTGAGGTTGCACTACGTCGAGGGCATCTCGGCCGAGGCGCTCGGGCGAATGTACGGTGTGCACCGCGCGACCACCACGCGCTGGCTCGTCGATGCGCGGGAGCGGGTGCTCGAGCTCGTTCAACAGCAACTGCGCACGAGCCTCGAGCTGAGCACCGCGTCACTCGCGAGCCTGAACCAGACCCTCGTCGGCGGTCTCGAGCTCTCGTTGCCGGCGCTGGTGGAGTCGTCGGGCGACGAGACCTCGAAGCCGTAGCCCTCACGAAGCGCGCGGGCGGCTCCACGGCTTCGGCTCGCGCCACCGCTTGCGGCGCTTCTCGAGCAGCCGCTCCACGACCTCGAGGCTGCGCGGGTTCGTCAACGCGTTTCGGTCATGCCGAACGCCTTTGCCGTGATTGCAGCGGGGGCACGCGAGCCCGAGGTTGCCGAGCTCGTCGGTGCCTCCAGCGGTGCGCGGAACGATGTGCTCCAGCGTCACCGTGGAAGAGCCGCCGCTGTCGACGAAGACCAGCAGCGGCGTGTTGCAGTGAAGGCACTTGCCTCGCCAGGCCTCACGGCCGTCGACCAGCACGCACTCGAACGTCGAGTCCGTCTCGGCCACCGCGAGCACGAGCGCCTTCGTCACGTCACTTCACGTCCCACGCGGCGACGCTGTTGCCCATGAAGTGCGGCACCAGAATGCGGTTGCGCTTGCTGTCGAAGCCGATGTCGGCGGGCGACTCGAGCTCGGTGAAGACTTCGGTGAACGCCTCGCCCGGCTTGCCCGACGAGATGGACTTGCCCTCCCACGACGAGATGAAGAGCTTGTCGCCAATCATCACCACGCCATCGAGGCCGCCCTTCGGCAGCTTGAGCGTGTCACCCTTCTTCTTGCCGTTCAGGTCGAGCACGGTGACTTCGTTCGAGTTGAACGGGGCGACGTAGATGGCGTCGGCGGTGACGAAGACGCCGTTGGGCCCCTTGAGGTCCTTCGACTTGAGCAGCGTCTTCAGCTTCGGCTTCTTGCCCGGCTCGATGACGTACACGCCGTCGGTGCCCGTCGACTCGAAGCCGGCCTTGCCCATCTTGAGGCCCGAGTCCGTCAGGTAGACCTTGCCGTCGGCGGTCGCGAAGAGGTCGTTCACGAACGTCGCGCCGGCCACCTTCACCTCACCCTTCGCCGCGCCCGTCTTGCGGTCGAACATGCGCACGGTGTCGATGTCGGCGACGTAGAGCGTGCCCTGAGAGATGACGAGGCCCTTGGGCGCGTTCAACGTCACGCCCTTCTGCCCGCCCTCGACGAGCTTCGCGGCGACGACCTTTCCGTCAGGCGAGAACTCGGCGACGTAGCCGTTGTTGTCCTTCGCGAGCGGCGAGCCGTTGATGTTGCTGACGAGGTACGTGTCGGTCTCGGCGTCGTAGAGCACCGACTCGGGCGTCGAGATGCCTTCGGTGATGGTGAGCGCGGCGGTGGGTTTGGGTGGAGGCGCTGGCGTGCCGGCGTCTTTCACGGCGGCGGCGGGCGCGGGCGCAGGCGACGCGGGCTTCTGGGCGATGGCGGCAGCGGCAGACAGCACGACGAACGCAGTCAGGGCACGACGAAGCATCGGTTCTCCTCGGTGGGTTGGGCTGCGAAGACGCGCCTTCATGTCGCGCTGATGGTCCGTCTTCAACGGAATCGAGCCGACTCATGGGAGACTGTGGGTCGTGACGCCTCGCCCGTTCCTCAAGACCAGCCGCTGCGTGTTCGCCTCGGGAGCGCACCTCTCGCGCGAGCAGTCGTTTCTCGCGGCGGCGCGGCTGCACGTGAAGCCGGCGGCGCTGCAGACCGAGCTGCCCGTGTGCGCGCTCACGACGGACGACGAAGCCGAAGCGCTCCGCCTGGTGGAAGACGCCAAGGCTGTCGACGTTCAGGCGTGGCAGGTGACGGGCGCTCGAGCCGCAGCCGTGGAGCGCGCCACCCGCGTCGCGCTCTTCAAAGACGCCGCCGAGCTCACGACACCGCTGCGAGTGCGGCGCATCGTCTTCAGTCAGCTCGCGGCGTACGTCGACCTGCGCTGGAAGACGACGGCCGAGAGCCGCGCGCTGGTGTTGTTGCCCTTCGATGCCGACCCGGTGCTGGTGACGGCCGCAGAGCTCGAGGCGTCGGGCCCCTCGCAACAGGGCGCGCTGCTCAAGCTGACCGTCGGGCTCCAGCAGGCCGCGCTCGCTGCCGTGAAGGAGCGCGTCATCGTGCAGGTGCTGACGCCCGTTCAGCTCGGCACGTGGCCGACGACTCCTGCAGAGGTCGTCGCGCTCGCCCTCGCCGAGGGCATTCGCCTGCGCTCCTCCCTTCGCAGCTGAGCGGTTCCCAGCCCACCGCGACGTGCTCAGGGCGTGGGCCGGCGCTGACCCGATGCACCTTCGGCGCTCACCCACCCCGACGTCTCGAGCGGCAACGCGCCGAGCTGCCAGCCCTCGAGCGTCACACCACCATCGGGCCGAGTCGCGAGCGTCACCAACTGCCCCGAGGTGAAGGTGCCCGCGACGAGCCGCCCCGTACCGTCGGGGAAGGGGCACTCCAGCGAGCGCCCGCCGTCGACGTTCACCACCAGCCCGTTCACCACACCGCCGTCGACTTCACCTTCGATGACCGCCGCCAGCGCGCTCTCGATGCCGCCGGGAATTCGCAGCGCCGTCGCTTCGACGAGCCGGCCACGCGAGCGCGCAGGGAAGATGCGGTCCTCCCACAACAGCGCGCCCGTGTTGCGCGAGAAGGCCCGCACCCAGCCCACCTCGTCTTCGGGCAGGCACGACATCGCGAGCGACACGCAGCCGCGGAAGAAGAGGAACACCGTCGAGGGCGTGATGATGACGTCGCGTGCCTGCAGCCCAGCGTCGGGTGGCGCTTCGAAGGGGCGCGGCGGCAGGAACCCGGCGGAGCTCCACTGCACGAGCTGGTCGAAGGCGACCGTCGATTCTCCCGCGGTGGCGAGCAGCGGCGTCTGGCCTGCATCGAGCTGCACCGTGCTGACGAGGAAGCCACCATCGGCCCCGAGCCCGAGCCGCGTGAGTGACGCGCTCGACGAGAGCGCGAACACGCTGTCGTCGAGCCCGGTGGCCACGTGCGTGATGTCGGAGGGCAGGAACGCGAGCTGCTCGGCCGACATCGTCGACGTCACCACCAGGTGCGTGCCGCCATCTCCACGCATCGCCACCAGCACGCCACCGTCTCGCAGCATCGCGACGCGCGAGGCGCTGACGGAGCCCGTCTCCCAACCGCCCAGGAGCGTGCCCATCGAGCGCGCCCGAAACACGATGCCGCCGTCGATTCGCAGCACCACCCCTGCCGGGCCCACGTGCGCCAGCCGCTCGACTCCGGGAGACCGCGCAGTGAACCGCTCGAAGCCCGTGCCCGTGTACGAGACGAGCGCGCACTCCGTCGGCGGCCCCGCATCGATGCCGGCATCGACCGCACCGCCATCGACCTCGCCTGCGTCACCACCGTCGAGCTCGCCCGCATCGACCCCGGCGTCGACCCCGCCGTCGGCCGCGCCACCATCGACGACACCCGCGTCGACCGGCAGCGGCGCCAACCCGCACACCGTGAAGAACACCGTGCTGCCACCGAACGAGAGCAACGCGGGAGCCTCGGGCAGTGGCTGGCCCTCGATGCGGGCGCTCCACGTCGGCAGCCACTCACCCGCGTCGGGGCGCTCGCACTTCTTGTCCTTGCAGCGCGAGACGCCGTAGCAGGCGATGGCGGGCGCACACTCGGTGCCGTCGGGGGTTGGAATCTCTTCACACATGCCGCTCACGCAGAGCTTCGAGCTGACGCAGTTCGAGGTGCCACACGGCATGCCATCGGGAGCCATCGCCTCGCCGCAGCCCATGCGCGGGTCGCAACTTGGAATGCGGCACGGCGTCGTCGGCTGCGGGCAGGCGATGCGCGTGTTGATGCAGCCCGCGTCCATCGAGCAGGCGTCGCTCGTGCAGGCGTCGTTGTCGTTGCAGCGGCGCGCGACGCCGAGACACTCACCCATTCGGCAACGGCCCTGCTCGAGGCACTGGCTCGTCGGCTCACAGGCGGTCTCGTCGGGCGACACGGTCTCGACGCAGCGATCGAGCTCGAGTGAGTACGACGACATTCGGCAGGTCGCGGCAGGGCACGCGGGCGGGCGCACGCCGGTGCCGTGAAGCGCGACACGAAGCTCCTGGCGGCCAGACGTCAAGACGAGCTCGCCGTTCGATTCGCCGTTGCCCGCACGGAACGAGACGTCGAGGTCGACCTGACTGCCTCCGGGAATGTCGACGAGCGGCGCGGTCGAGAACGGTGTCATCGTCGTCGCGCCGACCGACACGCTCGCGCGCGTCTCGGCGATGAGCGTCACCTGCTTCGTGACGAGCGCCCCCTCGAGCACGCGGCCGAAGTCGACCGACTGCGTCTCGGGCGCCACGCGAAACCGCGTCTCGACCATGTTGGTGCCACCACCGCAGTTGCGGCAGCCCGCCAACACCAGCGCGCCGAGCAGGGCCGCGACCTTCATCACTCCGCTGCGTCGAACCATCGCCTCGTCAGTCAAAGCCGGCCGGGAAGGCCCGCATCCTCTCACGGCGGGGAGCGTCACGTCTCGAAAGCCTCGAGCCACAGCCACACTTCGGAGCCACGCTCGAAGAGGAAGCCGCGGCGGTGGCTGTCCTGGTACCCGCCGTCATTCGTCGGCAACTCGGGCAGCTCGAGCTCGTTGATGGTGAACACGCCTGCGTCGGCGGCGAAGCGTGCGACGGCTTCGCTGGCGCGCTGGTCGAGGAACGACACGGGCGAGCGCCTGAGGTGATTCGACTTCAGAAAGTGGTCGGCTGAGCCATCGGGCAGGCGCGCCACCACGTTCCACAAGCCGTCCTGAAAGCCCTCGGCGTGGCTGCGGTACACGAGCGGAGCGTCGACCAGCGTGACGCCGAAGACGTTTGGCACATCGGAGCGGAGGACGGACACCTCGGTCCACTCCGGGTCTTGCGAGTCGAAGGTGCGCGCGAAGAAGGCCGTGAGCAGGCCGCAGCCCAGACAGCCGAACACGCCGATGCTGCCGAGGAGCAGCGCCCAGTGTTTGCCCTTCACGCGGCCTTCTTTCGGCGAAGTGCCCAACGCACCACGAGCACGAGCACCACCACCGCCGTCACGGCGAGCGCGACCAGCCGGTACCGCGACAGCCAATCGTCGAGCTGGTCGGCCTTCGCGCCGATGGCGTCACCGACCCCGAGCAGCAGCGCGTTCCACGCGAGCGCCGAGACGCCACCGAGCAGCAACACTCGCGGCAACGGCGTACCGCTCGCTCCGGCCGCGACGAACACGACGGCCCGAAAGCTGGGCATGAACCGGTTGAGCACGAGCACCCAGGTGCCGCGCGTGCGCATCGTGTCTTGCGCGCGACGGAGCTGCGCGTGCGTGATGCCGAAGAAGAGCGGGCCCTCTTTCGCGTGGTCGAGCCGCGTGCCGAGGCTCACGCCGAGCCGCCACATGGCCGCCATGCCACCGACGCTGAACACCATCAGCGAGAGCAGCACGAGCACGACCGGGTGGTCGCCACGCGCCGCGTACGCGCCACCGAGCAGCGTCACCGTGTCGCCGGGGAAGGGAGGACAGACGTACTCGAGCAGCGCGCCCAGCCCGAGGAGCAGCACGCCCCACGGCCCGAGCCCCCGCACCAGCGCGTCGAAGGCATCGAGCATCTACTCGTCGGGCTCCTGCAGGCCCGGGTCGACGTACGCCCCGCCGCGGTCGCGCTTCATCGACGCCGCCCACGCGTTCAGCTTCGGCACGCCGAACGTCACGAAGAGCGCGAGACCGAGCACGAGCACGAGCAGGTACGTCGCCGGTCGGGAGGGCCGCGCACGCCACGCCCAGAAGCGCTCCTTGCGGCGCTGAAACCCGGGCGCGCTCACGTACTCGTTCCACGCGGCGTCCTTCATCAACGCGCCGGCGCCGTCGTCACCGAGGCCCTCGAGGGCCATCGCCAACATGACGCGGCCTTCGATGGTGCCCGAGCGCGCCTTCACGAGGTTCTCGAGCGCCTCCTTCGCGCCCTTGAAGTCCTTGCGCGCGAGCCGGAACCTGCCGCGCTGCAGGTCGACCTCGTTCACGCGAAACCCGGGCGCTGCGTCGTCGACGCTCACCAGCAGCTTCTCACCCTGCTCGACGTAGCCCGCGCCGAGACACGCGACGCCCATGGTGAAGAGCGTCTGCGCGTCGTGGTCGCCCTTCTCGAGGTTGGGTTTGAGCAGCTCGAGCGCGCGCTGGTACTTCTTGCGGTCGACGTACAGGCCAGCGAGCTCGAGGCGCGCGCGGCCATCGTGCGGATTCCCCAGCAGCGTTCGTTCGAGCAGCGACGCGCGCCGCCAGCGCATCACGAAGCGAATCGGGTCGGGCAACAGGCCGAGCGTGAACCGGTCGACGACGAACCAGAACACGATGAGGAAGAGCGCCGAGCCGACGGGCGAGCCGGTCAACCCCGAAAGAATGATCCACTGCAGCCACGCGGACGAGCCCACGCGGCGCACCATAGCCGAGCGGTCTTGAACGCAGTCGGTCACGCGTCACCAATGCGGGCGTGCAGTACCCACCCCGGAGCCCCTTCGAACTCGGGAGCGGTTGATCGGACGCATGCGCGCGTCACGCGCGTGACGCAGACTGGGGTCGGGCTCCCCACTGACGAGTGGCACACGCACTGCAGCCATGGTCGTCGTGCGCCTCAGCGTCATTCACACCTACCTCGTGGTGGCAGGAGCAGCCTTCGTCGCCGCCGGAGGCGTCGGCGGCGTGACGTTGACGGTGTTCCAACGGCAGGCGCGTGCAGCGGCGACGAAAGAAGCTACCCAGACGCTGCGCCATCGCGCCGGCGAAGCCGAGCTGCTCGCGCTCACAGGCCGGGCCGACCCACGCCTCGCCGCGGCGGCCGCCACACTCGAAGCACAGCTCGCAACGCCGGTGCCCGACGCCACGCTCGAGCCGCTGCGCCTCGCTGTCCTGCAGTCGCTGGGTCCCGGTGTCTCCGCGACTCGCCCAGCCGAGCTGGTGCGTCAGCTGGACGACGTCATCGAGACGCAGCGCCTCGCCGACGAAGCCGCGCTGCGGGGTGACCTGCTGTCGTTGCTGGGCGCCTGTGGCCTCGCCCTCGCCCTCATCGTCACCATCTCGACGCTCGCGGCGCGGTGGATGAAGCGTCAGACCGGCCGGCTCGCCATGGCCACGCGCGCCATCAACGAGCGCATGCGCCAGGGCGACCTCTCGGCGCGACTCGACGGCCAGTACGCGCCCGAGTTCGACGCCGTGCAGACCGCGCTCAACGACGCCCTCTCGCAGCTCGACGAGAAGCTCGAGCGGGTGGCCGCGTCGGCGAACGTCATCGCGAACACGTCGTCGGGGCTCTCGACCATGAGCCAGTCGGTGGCAGACGGCGCCGGTCTTCAGGTCAGTCTCTTCGACCGCACGGCCGGTGAGGTGCGCGACCTCGTCACCTCGTCGAGCAGCGCCCATGACGAAGCGCAGCACTCCGTCGAGCAGGCACGCGCGGTGAGCGAACAGGCCAACCAGGCCAGCGAGGCGATGAATGAGCTCGCCAACCTGATGCAGCGAATCGCCACCTCGTCGAAGGACAGCACCGTCATCATCGACGACATCGACGAGCTTGCCCTGCAGACGAACCTCGTGGCGCTCAACGCCGCAGTCGAGGCCGCACGCGCTGGCGCATCGGGCAAGGCGTTCGCCGTCGTGGCGTCCGAGGTGCGCGACCTCGCACAGCGCAGCAAAGACGCGTCGAGGCGCACGCAGGAGCGCCTGAAGGAGGCCATGAAGCTGAGCCAGCAGGCCAGCGCCCTCGCCTCGAGTGTCTCGGGCCGATTCTCGACCATCGCCTCGAGCGCACAGCAGACGGCCCAGCACCTGGGCACCATCGAGCGCTCGTCGCGTGAACAGCAGGCGCGCCTCACGAGCGTGACGAGCCTCGTCGGCGAAGCCCAACGCGTCACCGAGGCGAACACCTCGAGCGCGCGGCAGTCGGCCGAAGCGAGCCAACGCCTCTCCCGCGAGGCCGAGCAGCTCGACGGCCTGGTGGGCAGCCTCGCCGCCTGACTCACATGAGGCGGGCGCTGATGGCGCTGTGCACGTCGAGCCCTTCGTCGGTGAGCTTGAGCCGCGGCCCGTCCATCACCGCGAGGCCTTCACGCACCAACTGCTCGACGAACGCGCGCCGCTGCTCGTACGACTGGCCCGCGTCACGACACACCTGCTCGAGGGAGAGGCCCGAGGTCAACCGCAGCCCCATCGCGACGCGCTCCTCGAACCGCTCGGCGACCGACAGCGCCTCGACCGACTTCTGCGGCAGCCGGCCTGCTTCCACCTCGACCAGGTACTTCTCGGCGCTGCGCTGGTTCGAATAGCGCGCGCCACCGACGGAGCCCGTCGCGCCGACGCCGAGCGCGAGCCAGTCACCCCCGGTCCAGTACGTCGCGTTGTGGCGCGAGTGAAAGCCCGGCTTCGCGTAGTTCGACACCTCGTACCGATGGAGCCCCGCCTGTCGATACACGTCACGCACCACGCGCTGCATCGCCACCACCGTGTCGTCGGGAGGCAGCTGCACTTCACCGCGCGCCAGCTGCTTCGCGAGCGGCACCTCTTCGGCGAGTGACTCCGCGTCGAGCGTGAGCGCGTAGGCCGACAGGTGCTCGGTGCCCAGCGACACGGCGGTCTCTGCGTCGCGTCGCACCTCGTCGACCGTCTGGCCCTGCACGCCGTAGATGAAGTCCATCGAGACGTTGCCGAAGCCCGCCTCTCTCGCGGCCCGCACGGCGCGTTTGGCCGCGTCTCCATCGTGCGACCGGCCCAGCTTCGCGAGCGTCGCCGGGGTGAACGACTGTACGCCGATGGAGAGCCGGTTGACGCCCGCAGCCAGGAACCCCGAGAAGCGCGCTTCGTCGCTCGCGCCCGGGTTCGCTTCGAGCGTCACCTCGCAGCCGTCACCGAGCGAGAACCGCTTCGCGACCGCGCTCAACACCTCGCTCACGTGCTTCGGGTTCCACAACGAGGGCGTGCCACCACCGATGAAGATGGCGTCGACGGTGCGGGGCGACAGCGTGGCGGCGCGCTGCTCGAGCTCGCGCAGAATCGCCTGCGTGTAGCGCTCCTCGGGAATCTGCTTCGCGGCCGTCGAGGCGAAGTCGCAGTACGGGCACTTCGAGAGGCAGTACGGAAAGTGAACGTAGACGGCGAAGCGCGCCGCGCTGAGGTTCGTCAGCTCGTCCATCGGTGCGCGGGGAGATGAAGCCACGGACCATCTGTTGCTCCACCGGGCAGGGCCGCGCAAGTCCATCTCCCTTTCTTCCGGGAAGGGGTGCTAGGGACGACGGCATGACGACCGAGGAGTCCCGCCCACGGCTCAAGTGGGCCCGCAGCCAGCGTTTCCGCCTCACCGCCAAGGGTGAAGAGGCGCACACCTCGTGGAAGACCGCCCTCGCCGCCGCGCAGAACCACGGCAAGTCGGCCTTCGACGCCGCTCAGGGTGACTGGGCGAAGTCGTTCAAGATCAGCCCCGACGACGCGACGTACGTGACCGAGCTCGCGCCGGCGCCGCTGCGCGTGGAAGACATCGAGAAGGCGTTCACCGACCTCGGCATCTCGCGCCAGAGCGTGAAGGACTCGCTGCTGCGCCTGTACGAAGCCGGCCTCGTCGAGCCCGCGCCGGTCTGACGACTACTTCTTCAGCTGGGCTTCGAGGCGGGCCACCTTCGCCTTGAGGCTCGCGGCCAGCTCGATGGCGTTCTCGGCGGCCATCAGCTTCTTCTTCATCGCCGCGTTGTCGGTCTTGAGCTTCTCGAGCTCGGCCGCGCTCGCGGTGCCACCCGACGGCGTCGTCTGCGGCTGCTTCTTCGCGGCGACCTGCGCCTCGGCCGCCTTCTGAATCGCAGCGTCGAGCTTCGTCTTCATGTCCGAGAGCTCCTGCTCGAGCTCCTGCGCGCGGCTCTCGTTCGCCGACAGCTCGGACTTGAGGGTGATCTCCTGCGCCTGCATCGCGGCGATCTCCTGCTGCAGCACGCGCTCGTTGGCCAGCGACGCGTCGAGCTGGCTCTTGAGCTCCTTCGCCTTCGCGTCGGCACCCGAGGCGGCGTTGCGCGACGACTGTTCAGCGCGGTTCTGCGCGTCTTTCGCGCGAGCTTCGGCCTGGGCGGCACGGGCTTCGTTCTGCGCGGCCTTCGTCTCGGCCGCTCGCAGCTTCTCGGCGGTCTCCTTCACCTTCGCCTCGAGGCCCGCCACCTTCGACTCGGCGGCGCCGCGCGCGTTCTCGAGCTCCTGCAGCTGCGACTGCGCGTCGGTCACCTTGCCGAAGACGTCTCGGGCCTGCTGCTCGTAGCTCTTCGCCTTCGCCTCGGCGGCATCGGCGCGGCGCGTGGCCTCGGCGACCTGCGTGCGGGCGTGGGCAATCTGCTGCTCGAGGTCGGCGGCGCGCGCCTCGGCCTGGTCGATGCCCTGCTGTGCGGCCTCGGCCGAGCCCTGGTTCTCGGCGGCGCGGGTGTCGGCGGCGACGACGCGCGACTCGGCGTCGGCGAGCTGGGCTTCGAGCTCGGCGACCCGGCTCTCGGCTTCGTCGGCGGCCTGCGCGCGGGGCGAAAGCTGCGCGAGCGAGCCCTCGAGCTGGGTGTACGCCGCCTCGAGCTGCGCGACGCGCGCCTCGGCCTGATCAGCCGCCTGTGCGCGAGGCTGCAGCTGGGCGTACGAGGCCTCGAGCTCGGCGAGCCGCGCCTCGGCCTGATCTTTCACCTCGGTGATGGCCGAGAGCTGCCCGTCGAGGTCGGCCACGCGCGCGTGCAACGTGGCGGCGTCGTCTTGCGCGGTCTGGAGCAGACTGCCCTGCTCCTCCATCGCGGCGTTCAGGCGCTGCACCTCGGCCTGCGCCTGCTGCAACTGCGCCTGGAGCGTTCCCGCCGCCGACCGCGCGACGCCCTGCACCTCGCGCAGGTTCGCCTCGAGCGACTCGATGCGCGTCTTCGCTTCGGTGCGCTCACGCTCGAGATCGAGGGCGAGCTGATCAGCGAAGTCGGTGCGCTCTTGCAGCTGGCTCTGCACGGCCTCGAGCTGGCCCTTCAGGTCGGCGAGCTGGGTCTCGAGCTCCTGCGTGCGGCCGGTCGACTGCTCGAGGGTGCTCTTCGACCACTCCTGCTCGCTCTCGAAGGTGGCGACCTTCGAGGTGGCCTCGGCGAGCTGCTTCTCGAGCGTCTCGGCGCGCTGGCGCAGCGACTCGGTCTCGAGCTGGGTGCCGTCGAGCTCGCCTTTGAACAGGTCGCGTTCACCGGTGGCGGCGGCGAGGTCGGCGCGCACTGCCGCGAGGTCGGTCTCGAGGCGCTGCTTCTCGGCGGCGAACGCCTGAGCCTGCGCGTTCGCGTTCTCGTAGAGCCCCTTGCCCTCGGTGAGGCGGTTGGCGAGGTCGGCGACGCGGTCTTGCGCGAGCCCGAGCGCCTCTTTCGCACCGATGAGCTCGTCGGCCAGCATCTCGCGCGTCTTGCGCTCTTCTTCGACGCGCGCAGTGAGCTGCTGGTTCTGCGCCTCGAGCTCGGTGACGGCGTTGGCGAGGTCTCGTCGTTCGGCATCGACCTGCGCGATGCGGGCGACGATGTCCTGCATCTTCTGCTCGGCCTCGTCGGCCCGAATCGTGTCCTTCTCGAGCAGCTCTCGCAGGTGCTGCAGCTGCTGCGGGTACTCCGAGGCCTTCTGCAGCTCGATGGCCGCGGCTTCGAGCTGACCGCGCAGCTGGGTGGCGATGACGCGCAGGTGCTGCGACTCGGCGTCGACGGCCTGGTACAGCGACCGCCCACGGCCAAGCGCTTCGTCTTTGCCTTTGATGACCGCGCGAAAGCTCCGCAGCTTCTCTTCGGGGTCGGCGCCGGGCGGCAGGCGGGGCTCGGGCGGCTCCTGAAACGGGTCGCCCGTCGGCCGCTGCACCATGGGCGGCAACGTCGGCAGGCCCGTCACCTGGTACTGCACGGCGGGCGCGGTGGGGAACTGGCCGGTCGAGGGATTCGCCGCAGGGAGGCCCCGCGCGGGAGACGTGCTCGGTGCGCGCGTGGGCGTCGGCGGTGAAGTGGCGGGAGCCGGCTGCAGCGCGCCCGTTTGCCCGGTCGACCGTTTGGGCAGGGGCGGTGGCAGCGGAGGTGGTGGGGCTGACGGAACGCCGTTGGCCGGTGAGGCGCCCTTCGGTGGCACGGCGAAGCCTCCCGTCGCCGGCTTCTTCGCAGGCGCGGAACCGAACAGGGGTTCGTCTTCGTCGTTCAGCTCCTCGCGCAGCTCGAAGAGCGGATCATCGTTCACGGCC
Organism: Archangiaceae bacterium; assembly: GCA_016879935.1. Lineage (GTDB taxonomy): Bacteria > Myxococcota > Myxococcia > Myxococcales > Myxococcaceae > Xiheimicrobium. The sequence continues at coordinate 16,578 of JAACJQ010000320.1, forward strand.
ACGGGCCACAACCTAACCCTCTTCCTTCAGTGGAGCGAGGATGCGAGCGTGCCCGCCATGGCGTCACGATTCCGCTTGCCCAATGGGCTCACGGTCGTCCTCGAAGAGAACCACGCAGCTCCAGTGGCAGCGTTTCAGCTCTGGGTGAAGGTCGGCAGCGCCGACGAAGCGCCCGACGAGGTCGGCCTCGCCCACCTGCACGAGCACATGTTGTTCAAGGGCACGAAGCGGCGCGGCCCGGGAGAGATTGCGCGGAGCATCGAAGCGCACGGCGGTGAGATCAACGCGTGGACGAGCTTCGACCAGACCGTCTACCACGTGGTGATGGCGAGCCGGTTCGCGCGCGAGGGCCTCGACGTGCTGGCCGACGCGATTCGCCACTCGGCCTTCGACCCCGACGAGCTGAGCCGAGAGATCGAGGTCGTCTGCGAAGAGATCAAACGCAGCCACGACATGCCCTCGCGCCGCGCGTCGAAGGAGCTCTTCTCGGCCAGCTTCCGCGCGCACCCCTACGGCCGGCCCGTCATCGGCTTCGAGGCCGACGTGCGCAGCCACACCCGCGAGCGCGTGCTGAACTTCTACGCGAAGCACTACACGCCCTCGAACATCGTGCTCTCGGCCGTCGGCGACGTCACCGAAGCGCAGGTGCGCGAGTGGACCAACGAGCTGCTCGGCGGTGACTGGAGCCGCCCCACGCAGCCGCGCCGTGAGCGGCCGCTCGAGCCCGCGTTCGACGGCGTACGCGTCGGGCTGCTCACCGACGACGTGAAGGAGTCGTGGCTGCACCTCGCGTTTCAGACGCCCGGTGTCGACCATGCCGACGCGCCGGCGCTCGACGTGCTCGCGATGCTCGTGGGCCAGGGTGATTCGTCGCGCCTGTCGCTCGAGGTGAAGCGCAAACGGGCGCTCGTGAAAGACGTGAACGCCTGGTCGTGGACGCCGAAGGAGCCGGGCCTGTTCGCCGCCTCGCTCGTGGTGAGCACGCCACAGGTCGAGGCCGCGTTCGAAGCGACGGCTCAGGTGCTGGCGACGATGACGGCCACCGAGGTCGGCCAGGACGAGCTCGACACGGTGAAGTCGCTCATCGAGGCCGACGCCGTGTACCAGCGCGAGACGGTGCAGGGCGTGGCGCGAAAGCTCGGCAGCTACGAGTCGACGATGGGTGGCATCGAGCGTGAGGCGCAGTACTACGAGGCCATCTCGCAGGTGACGACGGCGAAGGTGCGCGAGGTGGCGCAGCGCTACTTCACCTTCGACCGCGCGACGGTGACGGGGCTGTTGCCGAAGGGCACGGCGTTCGACGAAGGCATCGCGAAGGCGGTGCTGGCGCGTGTGGCGAAGGAGCGGCCGGCGCCCCTGCCCGCGAGACACCTGGCGGCGACGAAGCCGCTGCGCACGGCAGGCTCGAGCCGCAAGGAGAAGCCGGGCGTCACCATCGAGAAGCTGCCCTCGGGCGCGACGCTCATCGTGCGTGAGGAGCGCTCCGTGCCCCTCTTCAGCATGCGCGCCGCGTTTCAGGGTGGCGTGCGCTACGAGACCGAGGCGACCAACGGCATCACGTCGCTCCTCGCGCGCACCCTCACGCGAGGCACCGCGTCGTACGAGGCCGAGCAGATTTCCCACCTCGTCGATTCGCTCGCGGGCTCGTTGAACGCGATGGGCGGGCGCAGCTCGATGTCGGTGCGTGGCGAGTTCCTCTCGAAGCACTTCGAGCGCGGCTTCGACCTGTTCGCCGAGGTGATGAACCGGCCCTCGTTCCCCGAAGCAGAGGTCGCACGGGAGCGGCACCTGCAGCTGCAGGACATCGCCGCGCGGGAGGACCGGCCCTCGTCGGTGGCCTTCGAGCTGTTCTCGAAGACGCTCTTCACGAAGCACCCGTACCGGTTGTCACTCTCGGGAGAGAAGGCGTCGGTCGAGTCACTCACGCCCGCGATGCTGAAGGACTTTCACGCGACGTGGTTCGACCCGTCACGCCTGACGCTCGCGGTCGTCGGAGACGTCGACACCCAGGCGGTGGTCGAGGCGGCGACGAAGGCCTTCGGGCAATCGAGAGGAACTCCGCTCGCGCCGTCGGTGCCGGCTGAGCCTGTCGTCGAAGCACCTCGTCAGGTGAAGCGCACGCTCGCGAAAGCGCAGACGCAGCTCGTGCTCGGTTTCCCCGGCGCGCGCGTGACGGACGACTGGCGCCGGCCGCTCGAGGTGTTGTCGACGTTGCTCTCGGGCCAGAGCGGGCGGCTCTTCATCGAGCTGCGCGACAAACGCTCCATGGCCTACTCGGTGTCGTCGACCACGCTCGAGGGCGTCGACCCCGGCTACTTCGCCGTCTACATGGCGACGAGCCCCGAGAAGGTCGACGCGGCGCTCGCGGGCATGCGCGAAGAGCTGCAGAAGTTGAAAGACGTGCCCGTCGGCGATGACGAGCTGCTGCGCGCGAAGCGCTACCTCGTCGGCACGCAGCAGATTGGCCTGCAACGAAACGGCGCGCGCGCGGCCACCATGGCGCTCGACGCCTGCTACGGCCTGGGGCCAGAGAAGTACCTGCGCTACGCCGACGAGATGGAGTCGGTGACTGCGCAAGACGTGCTCGCCGTCGCCCGCCGCGTGTTGGATTTCGGGAAAGAGACGCTGGTGACCGTCGGGCCGTGACTCACCGGCCGCAGGTCACCGTCACCACCGCGCTCGACGGGTTGCGAATGGCCTGCGCACAGACGGAGCCGAGCAGCGCGAACTCGCCGTTCTCGCGGTCGGTCCACCGCCACCCGTCGACGCCCGCATCACCCGCGAGGGGAACTTCGGCGCCCGCGAAGGAGACGACGATGCCGCCGTCGCGGTCAGGCACCGACTCGGTGAGGAACGAGCACGAGCGCACCTGGTCGCGAATGTCGGCGAAGGCCTGCTCGAGCTCGGTGGGCGACTGGGCCGAATAGAAGGCCCGCGCTCCCGAGCGTGGCCGTGCGCCGGCCCTCGCCATCTCGTTGAGCGCTGCCTCGTCGCCCGCGTCAGCCGTCAAGCCGACGACCCACGTCGGAACGCCTGCGGCAGCCGAGCGCTCCAGCATCGAGACCACCACCGCCAGCGGGTCGGGCGTGCAGCTCGGCTCTCCATCGGTCGCCAACACGATGGCGCGCGCCACGTTGCTCGCTCGCCGTCGCTTGAGCTCTTCGGTCGCCGACACAATGGCGGCCGCCGTCGGGGTCTCACCTTCAGGCTGCCGGTTCGTGACCGACGAGAGGAAGCGGCGCGCGTTGTTGCGCTCGGGCGCGATGACCGGTCCGCTCTGGCAGGGGTCGGCGTTGTTGGCGAGGTTGGGAAACGCGATGCCGCCAATCTGCATCATCGAGTCCTGGCCGGGCAGCGTGGCCACCAGCGACGAGACGACCGCCTCCCACCGGTTCTGCGTCGAAGAGATGGGCACGGCCATCGACGACGACCGGTCGAGCACCAGCATCACGACGGGTTCTGCAGGAAACACGGTGAAGGTGCCGGCGATGCAGCGCCTGGGCACGAAGCCCGCATCACGCACGCCCGCGTCCACGCCCCCCGCGTCGACGGCACCGGCATCGCGTGAAGGCCCTGCGTCGACCACTCGTCCCGCGTCGAGGGGCGCTCCGACGTCGACTGGTCGCAGATCGTGCTCCAGCCCGAGCCCACCACACAGACAGTTCATGCCTGTGAGCGCCACGACGAACGGAACGATGTGGCGCATGGGACAAGACCAGAGCCGACGTCGCGTGCGGCTTTCAAGGGCGCGAAGGGTGATAGACACGTGTCATGCGCGCGCTGGGCATCGTTCTTTTCGCGGCCGGTTTGCTGACGGCAGGCTGTTCGCTGTTCGGCAACTACAACCTCGAAGGCCTGCCCTGCGACCCGAGCGCGCGCGCGGGTGAAGAGTGTCTGCCCGACGCCGGCTTCGTGTGTGTACGGGTCGACGGTGGCCCTGGTCAGTGCATTCGCACGAAGTGATGGCGTCAGGTTTCTGACGCCGCTGATCTGCTGGCACCTTCGAGCCGTGCCGATGACTTGATCATCATGGCTGTCTCGTCAGAGGCGATCCTGGGTATCGACCTGGGCACGACCTATTCCACCGCCGCCCTCGTCATCGACGGCCGCTTTCACTACGCGCTCGACGGGCGCGGCGACTCCTGCATTCCCAGCGTGGTGCACTTTCCCAAATCGGGGCCGGTGCTCGTGGGCGCCGAAGCCGAGCGCATGCGCGCGACCGACCCGGTGAACACCATCGCCGGCATCAAGCGCGTCATCGCGCGGCCGCTCGACAGCCCGGCGGCGCGGGTGCTCGACGCGGGCTCGGCGTTCAAGCTGAAGGGCGCAGGGCAACGCGAAGTGAGCGTGGTGACGCGCTCGGGTGAGTACACGGCGAGTCAGGTCGCGAGCTTCATCGTTCGCCACCTCAAGGAGCGCGCCGAGGCCCGCTTCGGTCGCTCCATCAGCAAGTGCTTCATGACGATGCCGGTCGCTGCCGGAGCGCCGGTGCGTGAAGCGATGGTGCGCATCGGCCGCATGGCGGGGCTCGAGGTCTTGCGCATCGTCTCGGAGCCCGTCGCCGGCGCCCTCGCGCGCGGTCTCGCTGGAGCAGCTGGCACCGAGGCGCCGACCCTCGTCTACGACTTCGGCGGCGGCACGCTCGACACGACGGTGGTGCAGCGGCAGGGCGAGCGCATCAGCGTTCGAGCGGTCGGCGGCGACGACTGCCTCGGCGGCAACGACCTCGACCTCGCCTTCGCGCGCTGGGTGGCTGACGCCATCTGGGGCATGGCCAGCATCGACGTCACCAAAGATGCCCTGCTCTTCGACCGCATTCAGCGCCAGTGCGAGTTGGTGAAGCGCGCGTTGTCTGGCTCGAAAGAGGCGCGCTTCTTCGTGCCCGACGCGCTCGGCATTCCCGGTCACCGCAGAAACCTCGACGTGATGGTGAGCCGCGAGCACGTGACGGGCCCGTGGAAGGAATTGGTGGACCGCTCGATTCAGGTGACGGGCGACACGGTCACCGCCGCCGGCCTCGAGGCGAAAGACCTGGGCAAGGTGATGCTCATCGGCGGCACCACGTTCGTGCCGCAGGTGCGCGAAGCGGTGAGCCGTCGCCTGCCGGTGCCGCTCGACATCGAGTCGGATCCACAGACGGCGGTGGCGCGTGGTGCAGCGCTGCTCGCGGTGATGCCGCAGCTGCTGCTCGACTGATCAGCGCAGCGCCGCATCGACGGCGGCCAGCTCGGCTCTTCCGAACGCGTCGAGCGCGTCGCGATACTGCTCGAGCGGAGCGTCTTTCATCGGCTCCGGGAACATCGGCTTCGAGAAGTGCACCTTCACGCGGCTGAACGGCAACGGCAGCGTGAACGCGTCCCACGTGGGCACGTGCACGCAGAACGACGCGCCGGCGCTCGCCCACACGACCGGCAGCGAACACTCGCGAGAGACCTGCGCGGTGCCCGGCTTCGAGACGAACGGCGGGCCGTGTGGACCATCGGGCGTGAGCGCGAGGGTGGTGCGTGGAGCCGTCTTCACGAGCCTCGCCATCTCATCGCGCGCCTCCTTGCCGCCGCTGCGACTGCCGCCGCGAATCGCCTTCATGTCGAAGCGGGCGACGACGCGGGTGATGAGCTCGCCGTTCCGGTTCTTGCCCATCAACACGTAGACGTCGCCGCCGCCGTGCATCAGCCACGCCCAGGGCAACATGATGAGCCGCCCGTGCCAGCAGCAGACGATGACGGGTCTTCCTTCACGCCAGAACGGCGCCATGTTCTCGAGACCGCTCACGTCCCACCGCCAGGTCGCGCAGAGCAGCTTCAGGAACAACGCGCCCACCGGGGCGAACACGTTCGCGTACACCCAGTCGGTCGCGCGCTGTCGGGCGGAGCGGGCCACGCGCGCCTTATGCCCTCAGTGGCAGGTGTTGGGCATCACGAACGTCTGGCCGCCACCCGAGCCGACGACGTCGTCGAGCCCGTCACCGTCGATGTCGACGATGAGCACGGCGGCGGCTGCGTTGGGTGAGGGCATGAGCCGCGTGGGCCCGAGCAGACCTCCGTCGGAGAACGCGCGCACGACATAGACGCCGCCGTCTCCCACGCCGTTGGGAATGACGAGCTCGGGCAGACCATCGAAATCGAGGTCCTTCAGGGCGGCGGGCGCCTCGCTCTTGAGCCCCGGGAGCGACGCGAACGCCTGCAACCGCCCCGACGCGTTCTGACGGAACAGCTCGACGGTGGCGTCGATGGTGGTGACGACGAGGTCGGCTCGCCCATCGGCGTCGAAGTCTCCGATGGTGCACGTGAGCGGGCGGCTGACGGTCGAGAGCTGCTCGAAGATGCCGAAGCGGGCGTTGCCGTCGTTGCGCAGCACCGTGAGCACGCCCGGCCCGAGACCGGAGAGCGCGACGAGGTCGTTCACGCCGATGCTGCGCAAGTCGCCCACGCAATTGCCGCGCACCTGCAGGCCTGCGTCGGTCGCCCACGGGTTCGGCAGCGCGAGCGCTCCATTCACGTTGCGCAGCACGAGCACGTCTTGCAGTTCGTTCGCGACCACGAAGTCACTGCCCAGCACGTTGTCGAGCGGTGCGGCGTTCACCGCCCACACGTTGGGCACCTGGTAGTGCGTCGTGATGGCGAAGCGCCCCTGCTGGTCGTTGCGAACGAAGACGAGCTCGTTCGCGAAGAAGGCGCCGACGACGAGGTCATCGAAGCCATCGAGGTCGACGTCTGCCGAGGCGAGCGCGGCCGGCCACGAGTTGTTGGCGAACGGCGTGCGCACCGCCGCGCGCAGACCCGACGCGGAGTTCAACGAGACGGCGATCTCGTTGCCGAAGGGGTTCGACCACGCGAGGTCGGGCCGGCCGTCATGGTCGTAGTCGCCGGTGGCCATGAAGACGCCTCCGCCCGAAAGGGTGCGCACGGGGCCGAACGAGAGCGTGCAGCCACCGTCACGCGCGAGGCCTGCGTCACGCACACCCGAGTCGACGACGCCCGAGTCCACCGCTGCGCCGCCACCTGCGACACTGCCACCTGCACTTCCACCGGCGACGCTCCCTCCCGCCGCATTTCCGCCGGCGACGGTTCCACCGGCCGCATTGCCACCCGCCGCCACTCCGCCGCCCGCACCGCCAGCCGAGCCTCCCGCGTTGCCACCACCCGCGCCCAACGACGTGCAGACACCCGTGACGCACGATGCGCTCCCCGAGCACTGCTGACAGAGCGCTCCACCCACGCCGCACGCCGAGGCGGAGCCCGTCTGCCGGCACGCGCCGCTCGCATCACAACACCCCGGGCAGGTACCTGGACCACACGGCTTCACGCTCGGCCCGCACGCCGCGACGAGGCCCATCATCAACAGCAACCTGAAGTTCATGGAGAGGAGACACCGCGACTCGTCAGGTGATGCACGGTTCAAGGAACGGCTCCGGGGCTGAAGGGCACGTGGGCCTTTCGAGAGCCATCTGGCAGCGCGCGTGAGGTGACGAACCAGACCGTCATCATGCCGTTCCATTCCCACCGCGCCGCGCAGGCCGCGAGGTAGTCGCACGCCCGGCCGTCGTCACACGTCACGCCGAGCTCGAGCTCGTCGGCGACGCCCGGCAGCTCCTTGAACTCGACCTCGGTGGCCTCGGGTGACGTCGGCCGCAACACGTCTTCCTCCGAGAGGAAGCAGGTGAAGAACGCCGACGGCGGGAGCGACAGGTCGGCGAAGTGGCTCGCCCACTGGCCAGTCTTCTGACGATGTTCGAGCTGTCGTTGCGCGAGCTTCTCCAGCAGCTCCTGGCCTTCACTGAAGCGGCCGGCGCTGTCGAAGCGCAGCAGGCCAGCCGCCATGAGCCCCAGCGTCGCCAGCACCGGAACGACACCGAACGCGATGATCCACGTGCGCCGCTGTCGCCGCTTCTCGAACGCTTCTCTCGCGAGTTCCTGCGCTTCCCAGTCGGACCGCATCAGAAGCCTTCGACGGTGAAGCTGCACAGCGGGCACGCGACCGTCGACCGAATCGCGCCAGTAGGGAGCGCGGAGCCGACGCACGTTCCACCCAGCTCGCGAATGAACCAGAAGTGATTCGCGGCGAACCGGTCACGAATCACCTGACCGAGGCCGCGGCGCGGGCCCGACACCGACATCTCGCAGCTCGCGCCGTGCAGCGGCACGAACGAAATGGTGTCTCCTTCGAGAATCGAAGGCGTGAACCCGACGCGGCACTCGACCGACGAGATGGTCGCGCTGAACGCGTCGGTCGGGCACGTGTCGGCTTCACACAACGCGGGCGTGCCGGAGCACTCGAGGCAGTCGCCGCCAGCATCGGGCGTGCACGTTCGCCCTGCTTCGCCTTCACACTGAGAGACGCAGCGGTTCACCACGCACGAGAAGCCCGCGTCGACACCCGCGCACCAGCGACGCGCCCACGGAGTGCCGGTGCAATCGGCGGCGGTCAGACACTCGAAGCCACCATCGGGAACGAAGCCGGCATCGCGCGCGACGACTCCCGCGTCGACCGACGCATCGGGGCCTCCAGCATCGGTACCTTCGTCGACGGGCACGAAGCACTGACACGCCGAAACGAACGACACCACGAGCACCACCTGCAGACGCATGAGGCGCATCTAGCGCGGCCAGGCCCTCGGAATCCCACTCGCCTCGCGCGTTGATGTTGCAACACAGCTACAGGTAGCCTTGACAGCGACGCGGCCGGCCCCTATCTCCCACCCGTCGTGACTGCCCTGCCCCAGCGTCGGATCAACCGCGCCGCCCTCGCGCTGGGGATGATCATGCTCGAGGTGTTGCTCGTCGGGCACATGGCGCTCGAGCGGCACACCGTCAGCACCTCGGGTTCGGTCGTCGAGCTGCACGCCTCACTCGACCTGCACGCGCACGAAGACCGCAGCCTCTGTGAAGTCGACGGAGACGAAGACGCGTCGTGGGGAGACGCTCCGTGTCACGGCACGCCCGAGACGTTGTCGCTCAGAGCGCACGTCGACGCGGCTGGCCCGAGCCTCGAGCTCGACGTCGCACCGCACCTTGCTGATCAGCAGCACGTCGCACCGTTCGCGTTGTGGTTGATGGCCCCCAAGGCCTCACCGCCCGCGCACGGCTGAGCGTTCCTTCGTTCTCACCGCCTTCTCGTCCCGACGCCCGGAGCTGCTCGTCCGTTCGTCGCTCGCCGTCCCTCGGGGGCCGTATGCGTTCGTCTTTCACACCACTCGTCTGTCTCGCCGTGCTCCTCGCGGGGCCGGTGCTCGCCGGCGAGGTGACACCACCCGAAGTCCTCACGCGCGTCGAAGCCCGCATGCCCGACAACCCGCCACCGCCGTCGCAAGACCACGTGCTGCTCGAGTTCACCGTGACCGAGAAGGGCACGGCGGGCGACATCGTGGTGCTCGAGTCGGCAGGCCCGGTGTGGGACGCGGCCGCGAGAGACGCGCTCTCGAAGTGGACGTTCAAGCCCGCGGTGCACGAAGGCACGCTCGTCGCCAGTCGCACGCGGTTGTCGTTCGCGATGCCGGCCATCGTGCTGCCGACCGACGGCGGTGAAGACGGAGGCACCGACGTCGACGCTGGTGTGCCCGAGCACCCGCCACACCCGTCGGAGGTGATGGAGGACAGCCTCGACGGCGGCCACGCCGAACACGTGATGTCGACGGTCATCACCGGGCGCCTCACGCCGAAGTCACGCGGCGCCAGCGACCTCAACATCGACATCGGCCAGCTCAGCCTCGTGCCCGCGCAGACCGGCGGAGAGCGCCTCAAGCTCGCGCCCGGCGTGCTGCTCACCAACGAAGGCGGCGATGGCCACCCCGAGCGCATCTTCATGCGCGGCTTCGACGCCCGCGAAGGCCAGGACATCGAGCTCACCGTCGATGGCGTGCCGGTGAACGACTCGGGCAACC
>JAACJQ010000321.1 GCA_016879935.1 Archangiaceae bacterium
CCGCCCGCAGAACTGCCGCCCGCAGAACTGCCGCCCGCAGAACTGCCGCCCGCAGAACTGCCGCCCGCAGAACTGCCGCCCGCAGAACTGCCATCGTCACGCTCCTTTCCGCCTGACCCTCCCGCAATGCTGCCTCCGCCCGCCCCTCCTCCGATCGCGCATTTTTGCTGCACACAGGTCTGACCCGATGGGCACGGCGGTAGGTCGGGGCCGCAGGCGTCCCCAATTTGCGATGGGCAACCAGCCATCCCAAGTCCGAGCACCGCCACTCCCAGCCATCTACGGATCACGAGCCACCCCATTTGTTGAAGCCCGATTCTATGCCCCACGCTCGCCCGCCTTGCACCGATTCTCGGGGCACGGCACAAGGCCCGCCGACGATGGAAGCACCTGCTGCCGACACCTTCCGTGAACTCTGTCTGCGCTGCCGGCGCCCGAAGCTCGTCTGCTGGTGCGACGCAGTGACGAAGGTTCCCAGCCGAACCCACGTCGTCTTCATTCAGCACCCGCGCGAGTTCCGCGTGCCCGTCAGCACGTGCCGAATGGCGCACCTCTCGCTGCCGAACTCCGAGCTGCACGTCGCGTTGACCGCCACGGGAACGCCAGCGCTCGAAGACGCCTGCCGCCGGCCGGGAACCGCCGTGCTGTTCCCCACCGAAGACGCTGCCGACGCCGACACCATCGCCGTTCCGCCGGAGACGCTCGTCGTCATCGACGGCACCTGGTCGAACGCCCGCAAGGTGGTCATCAACTGCCCGCTGCTCTCGAAGTTGCCGCGCGTCGCCTTCCGGCCCGATGCGCCCAGTCGCTACCGCATTCGCGCCGAGCCCGACGACGACTTCGTGTCGACCATCGAAGCGACCGCGATCGTGCTCGAGAAGCTGGAGCGCTCGCCGGGCAAGTTCCGCCCGATTCTCACGGCCTTCGACGCGATGGTGGAGCGCCAGCTCGAGTACGCGAACTCCAACGGCAAACGAACCCGCCACGCCCGGCTCAAGAACCGCAACTCGGTGCGCGTCGACCCGCTGGCCGAACTGAAGGACCCGAAGGCATCGCTCGTCGCCGTGTTCGGTGAGGCCAACGCGTGGCCGCTCGACGCAGTCGACGCTCCGCCGGGAGAGCCCGAGTTGGTGCAGTTGGTCGCTGAGCGGCTGTCGACCGGAGAACGGTTCGAGGCGCTCCTTCGTCCGCTGCGTCCACTCGCGCCGAGTGTTCCGCTGCACCTCGATCTGCCTGCCAGCGCCCTCGATGGCGCCGAACCTCGCGCGGCCGTGCTCGAACGGTGGAGCCGTTTCGTCACGCCGAACGACACGCTCGTCGGTTGGGGGCGCTACTGCCGCGATCTGCTCGAGCACGAAGGGCAGCCACCCGCGGCCTTCGTCGACGTGCGCGCGAAGCTCTGCCAGCTCAACGCGGGTCGCCCGGGATCGGTCGAGGCGTGTGCGGCCCGCCTCGGCCTCGAGCTGCCCGCTGGAAAGGGCCGCGCGGTTCGCCGGCTCGACGCCGTCGCGGCCGTCACCCGAGTCGCCCGTGAGGGGCGCGCCACCGACGCCCTGCCTCCGAAACGAGCCCGCTGATGAACTTGAAGATGCTGCAGATGGTCTTCGTGGTGAGCTGGGCGATCTGGGCGTGCATGCCGATGTGGGGCGCCGCCGCCTTCGCGGCGATGGAGGTGCTCACGCTCTTCGCGCTCTGGCAACGCATGGAGAAGGCGCGCAAGGGCTTTGCCGCCGAACACGCAGAGCTCATCGAGGCCTTCGACGAGCCCACCCGTGCCTGGCTCTCGAAGTACCCCTACTTCTACACGCAGCGAACGAGCGCGAAGGAGTGGAGCCGCATGCTGCGGGCGGTCGCGCTCGCGCTGTTGCTGCTGGTGCCCGTGTTCGCGGTGCACGCGCTGGTTCGACGCGACCTGGTGTTGCTGCTCCCGATGCTGCCGGCTGCGATCTTCTTCTTCCTCAACACCTTCCTCGCGACGCCGCTCGAGGTCGATCAATGGGTCGCCGAGCCGGGGAAAGAGGCCGAGAAGCCGCTGCATGACGCCATCACGAAGGCCTTCGCGGCCCGGGCTCTCGCGCACCTGACCCTGCCGGGCGGTCGTCTGCGCGCCATGGGGGCTCCGCCGTCCGAAGAGCCTCCGCACGACCCGCCCTCAGCGTGAATCGTGGGATCGCCGACGGGTACGCAACCGTCGAAAACCGTTCAGGCTTGGGGTAACCCCGGCCAGCACCATCACAGGAGCGCGCATGGCTGAGAGAGTCGCCGTCATCGGGTTGGGGTACGTGGGGTTGCCGGTCGCGATGGGCTTTGCCCGCAAGTTCCCGGGCACCATCGGGTTCGACATCAACGAAGCGAAGGTGAAGGAGCTCGCCTCGGGCTTCGATCGCACGGGCGAGATCGACTCCGCGACGCTCAAGGCCGTGCCGCTCGAGATCACCTCCGACGCCTCGAAGCTGAAGCAGGCGACCTTCTTCGTGGTGGCCGTGCCCACGCCCGTCGACGTCGACAACCGTCCTGACCTCACGCCCGTCGTGAAGGCGAGCGAGACCGTCGGCAAGGCCCTCAAGAAGGGCGACGTCGTCGTCTACGAGTCCACCGTCTACCCGGGCGTCACCGAAGACATCTGCGGGCCGATTCTCGCGAAGGTCTCGGGCCTTGCGCGGAGCGACTTCTTCCTCGGCTACTCGCCTGAGCGCATCAACCCGGGCGACAAGCTCCACACGCTCGAGCGCATCACCAAGGTCGTCTCGGGTGAAGACGAGAAGACGCTCGAGCGCGTGGCCGCCACCTACGGCGCCATCATCGACGCCGGCGTGCACCGTGCGAGCAGCATCAAGGTCGCCGAGGCCGCGAAGGTGATCGAGAACACGCAGCGCGACCTCAACATCGCGCTCATGAACGAGCTCGCGCTGATCTTCGATCGCATGGGCATTCGCACCCGCGACGTGCTCGCCGCCGCCGGCACGAAGTGGAACTTCCTCAAGTTCACGCCCGGCCTCGTCGGTGGTCACTGCATCGGCGTCGACCCGTACTACCTCACCACCAAGGCCGAGCAGCTCGGCTACCAGCCGCAGGTGATCCTCGCGGGCCGCCGCATCAACAACTCCATCGGCCCGTACATCGCGCAGCGCACCGTGAAGCTGCTCATTCACGCGCAGAAGACGGTGAAGGGCGCGCGCGTGGGCGTCATGGGCCTCACCTTCAAGGAAGACGTCTCCGACATTCGCAACTCGAAGGTGCCCGACATTCTCACCGAGCTGCGCGAGTTCGGCATGGAGCCGATGCTCACCGACCCGTACGCCGACCCGGCCGAGACGAAGCACGAGTACAACCTGGGCGTCAGCAAGCTCGACGAGCTGGTCGATCTCGACGCGCTGGTCCTCGCCGTCTCGCACAAGCAGTACCTCGAGATGCCGATGGAGAGCCTGCTCGCGCGCATCAAGCCCGGCGGCGTGCTGGTCGACGTGAAGAGCGCGCTCGACCCCAAGAAGATCCCCGCTGGTCGCGTTCACTACTGGTGCCTCTGATGGCTTCGTTCGATCTCGCCGCTGCGCTGGCCAACCACTCCCACCGCTGGCTCGTCACGGGCGCTGCCGGCTTCATCGGCTCGCACCTCGTCGAGCAGTTGCTCAAGGCGGGGCAGCGCGTCGTCGGGCTCGACAACTTCATCACCGGCAAGCAGGCCAACCTCGATGACGCAGTCGCGAAGGCAGGGCAGGGCGCGGCTTCGAAGTTCACCTTCATCAAGGGCGACATCACCTCGCTCGAGACGTGTCACCAGGCCTGCGCGGGCATCGACTTCGTGCTGCACCAGGCCGCGCTGGGGAGTGTTCCCCGCAGCCTCGCCGACCCGCTCGCCTCGCATCGCAACAACGTCGACGGCTTCATCAACATGCTGGTGGCGGCGCGCGACGCGAAGGTGAAGCGCTTCGTCTACGCCTCCTCGTCGTCGGTGTACGGAGACGAGCCCACGTTGCCGAAGATCGAGGCACGCGCGGGCCGGCTGCTCTCGCCCTACGCGGCCACGAAGCACGTGAACGAGATCTACGCCTCGGTGTTTCAGAAGAGCTACGGCCTCGAGACGGTGGGCCTGCGGTACTTCAACGTCTTCGGGCCCCGCCAGGATCCGAACGGCCCGTACGCCGCCGTGATCCCCAAGTGGATGGCGCTGCTCTTCGCGGGCCAGCCGTGCGAGCTCAACGGCGATGGCACCACGAGCCGCGACTTCTGCTTCGTGCTGAACGCAGTGCAGGCGAACCTGCGCGGCGCGCTCGCTCAGGGCGCCGACGTCAGCGACACCGTCTACAACGTCGCCGTCGGAGACAAGACCAGCCTCACCCAGCTCTACGGCTTCATTCGTGATCGCGTGGCGAAGACGCGCCCCGAGGTGAGAGACCTCGCGCCCAGGCACCTCCCGTTCCGTCCGGGCGACATCAAAGACTCTCAAGCCGACATCTCTCGCGCCCGCGATCGCCTCGGCTACGCGCCCACGCACACCGTCGCGCAGGGCCTCGAGCTGACCGTGTTCCCAGGAGCAGTCTGATGAAGATCGTCGTCACGGGTGGAGCAGGGTTCATCGGCAGCAACGTCGTCGACGCGTTCGTCTCGCTCGGCCACCAGGTGCTGGTGATCGACGACTTCTCGACGGGCCAACGCGAGAACCTGAACGCAAAGGCCGAGCTGGTGCAGGCCGACATTCGCAGCGAGCAGGCGGCGAAGGCCGTCACGGCGTTCGCTCCCGACGTGGTCGATCTTCACGCGGCGCAGATCGACGTGCGGCGCAGCGTCACCGAGCCGCGCTTCGATGCCGACGTGAACGTGGGGGGGCTCCTCAACATCCTCGAAGCAGCCCGCAAGGCGGGCAACCTGAAGCGCGCGATCTACGCGGCCTCGGGTGGCTCGATGTACGGCGACACCCAGCAGATCCCCACGCCCGAGACGCACCCGTGTGGCGCGGTGTCTCCGTACGGCGTGTCGAAGCACGCGTGTGAGCTCTACCTGCAGGCGTGGCGCGGCATCTACGGCCTGCACTACGTGGCGCTGCGCTACGCGAACATCTACGGCCCGCGACAGAACCCGCACGGAGAAGCCGGCGTGGTGGCGATCTTCACCGAGCGCCTCGTGCACGGAAAAGCCTGCACCATCTACGGCGACGGCGGGCAGACGCGAGACTTCGTGCACGTGGCTGACGTCACGGCCGCGAACGTGCGCGCGCTCGACACCAGCTTCGTGGGCGGCGTGAACATCGGTACCGGCGTCGAGACCGACGTGAACACCGTGTACCGGCACCTCGCAGAGGCCGCCGGCGTGAAGACGCCAGCGCTCTACGCAGAGGCGAAGCTGGGTGAGCAGCGCCGCAGCGTGCTCGACAACCGCAAGGCGAAAGAGGTGCTCGGCTGGGCGCCGACCTTCGACATCGCGCGCGGGCTCGCCAACACGGTGGCGTGGTTCAAGTCGCACTGAGCGCAGACGATGTCGCTGCGCTCGGGCTGGCTGCTCGTCGGAGTGCTGGTCGCGAGCGGCTTTGCACTCGGCCCGCTGCTCGTTCGTGTCGAGCCGACCCGCCACGACGGCTGCGGCTCGTGTCACACCGACCGGGAGCCGACGCACGCGCAGTTGGGGTGCGAGGCGTGTCACCTGGGGAACGCCAACACGGCGGTTCGTGAGGTCGCGCACGTCGGGCTCGTCAGACTTCCGGGCCAACTCGACGACGCGAGCCGAACGTGTGGCGCCGCTGGTTGCCACGTCGACGCCCCCGCGCGCCTCGCGAACAACGTGATGACGACGATGAATGGAGTCGTCTCGGTCGATCGCTGGGTGTTCGGAGCGCAACCCACGCAGACTGCGCTGACGCCCATTTCGTCGATCGGCCATGGCCCAGCCGACAGCCACCTCCGGAACCTCTGCGCGAGCTGTCACCTCGGCACGAAGAAGGTGACGGCCGGGCCGATCGACGAGCGCACGAGGGGCGGAGGGTGTCTGGCCTGTCACCTCGAGTACGGCGGCTCGGCGCACCCGAAGATCGCCGGCGTCGTCGGCTCGAACGCCTGCTTCGGGTGTCACTCCCGCAGCGGGCGCATCTCGCTCAACTTCGAAGGCTGGCTCGACCTCGGCGAGGCTGACGGAGGCTCGAAGACCCTGCGCGACGGTCGGCACCTGCAACGCGTCGCCGCCGACGTCCACGCCACAGCGGGCTTTGGCTGCGTCGACTGCCATGGCGCGGCGGAGGTGATGGGCGATGGGCGGCTCGCGCTGCACCGGGAGGATCAACGCGTCATCGCCTGCGCCGATTGTCACCCCGAAGGCACGCCGAACGCGTTTCAGGGCACGCTCGACGCGTTGTCGCAGCGAGTGCTGGCGAGGCTCCCGGTCGATGCGGGCGTGGTCGTTCGTGCGGAGCGCACGGGAGTACCGCTCCCCGGGCTCTTCGTGGTCGACGGCGGCGTTCAGGTCTGGGTTCGTGGCCAGGCTCGGCTGGTGGACGCGCCTCGGTCGAACGCCGCCTGCTCACGCCAGGGCTTGCACGGCCGGCTCTCGTGTCAGAGCTGCCACGACGCGTGGGTGCCCACCTGCATCTCGTGTCACACGCGCTTCGACGACGGCGGCGTCATGTTCGATCTGCTCGCACGAGAAGAAGCCGCCGGGTCGTGGGAAGAGCAGGGCGGGGTCGCCGAGGCCCTGCCTCCTGCGCTCGGAGAGACGGCTGACGGCGGGATCGTGACGGTGGCTCCCGGAATGATCCTCACGATCGACGACCGCCCGCTTCGACGCCTCTTCGCGCCTGTCGCGGCTCACACGACTTCGCGAGCGCGAACGTGCACCACCTGTCACGTGAACCCTGCGGCGCTCGGGTTCGGCCGCGGCACCATGAAGTTCACGAAGACCCAGGGCGCGCTCGAGCCCTCGTTCGACCTGTCCCTGCCGCGTGCGAGCGATGGTCTGCCGCAAGACGCGTGGGTCGCGCCGTGGACGGCCAGCGCCGCTTCGACGCGCGAGTGGTTGGCTCCTTTGTCGGTTCCAACCCAGCGTCGAGTGGTCGCGGTGGGCGCCTGTCTGAGCTGCCACACCGATCACGCAGTGCTGCTCGGCCGACAACCGCCAGGCCCGCGCTGTCTGAAGATGCGCTAATTTGTTCGAATTATAGAATTACAGAATCTTCTTCTCGTGGGGTGGCTCTCGGCAGGTGAGGGCCACCATGTCGCAACCGCTCAACCGTCGGAGTTTTCTCAAGATTACGGGCCTCGCCGCCGCGGCTGCCTCTGGCGGGGTCTGGAGTCTGGGCGCGAACTCAGCCCAGGCCAACGACGTCGGCGTCGTTCCCGATCGCGTGGTGCCGACCTTCTGCGAGCTCTGCTTCTGGAAGTGCGGGGTGCTCGCCTACGTGAAGGACGAGAAGGTCTACAAGCTCGAGGGCAACCCGAAACACCCGCTCTCGAACGGCAAGCTGTGCCCGCGAGGCACCGGCGGCGTGGGAGCGCTCTACGACCCTGATCGGCTCAAGCACCCGCTCATTCGCACCACGGTGAACGGAAAAGACGAGTGGCGTCAGGCGAGCTGGGACGAGGCGCTGACGTACACGGCGAAGCGGCTGAACGAGGTGAAGGCGAAGTACGGCGCCGAGAGCATCGCGCTCTTCAGCCACGGTCACGGCGGCGCGTTCTTCAAGACGCTCATGAAGGCGATGGGCAGCTCGACCATCGTCGCCCCCTCGAACGATCAATGCCGCGGCCCTCGCGAGACGGGCTTCGAGCTGACCTACGGCGAGGTCGTCGGCTCGGTCGAGAACATCGACACGCCGCACGCGAAGTGCATCGCCTTCATCGGCTCGCACGTCGGCGAGAACATGCACAACACCGCGGTGCAGGACGTCTCGGAGGCGAACGCCAGAGGCTGCACCTTCATCACCGTCGACCCGCGCTTCTCGATCATCGCCGGCAAGTCGAAGTACTGGCTGCCGATCAAACCCGGCACCGATACCGCGCTGCTGCTCGCGTGGGCGAACGTGCTGATCGACGAGAAGCTCTACCAGCGCGAGTTCGTCGAGCAGAACGTGGTCGGCTTCGATCAGTTCGCGGCGCACGTGAAAGACAAGACGCCCGAGTGGGCGGCCATCGAGACGGGGCTCGACCCGAACGTGATTCGTGAGACCGCCCGCGAGCTCGCGAAGAACGCGCCCTCGGCCTTCGTACACCCGGGCCGGCACGTCGTCTGGTACGGCAACGACACGCAGCGCTCGCGCGCGATCGCCATCGTCAACGGTCTGCTCGGCAACTGGGCGAAGAAGGGCGGGTTCTATCAACCGCAGACGTTGAACGTGCCCGGCTACCCCGGAGCGAAGGCGCCGCACGCCGACTCGTACAAGCCGCGGCTCACCTTCCCGGTCGCGACCATGCCGTGTGCGTACGACGTCGCGCAGGCCTCGGTGAAAGACGGCGCCGACGACGCCCGAATCCACGCGTGGATGGTCTACGGCTGCAACGTTCCGCTCACGTTGCCGAACACCGAGAAGACGATCGAGGCGATGCACGCGCTCGACTTCGTGGTGGTGGTCGACACCATGCCGGCCGAGGTCACTGGCTACGCCGACGTCGTGCTGCCCGAGAACACGTACCTCGAGCGCTACGACGATCTCGAGTCGACGCCGTTCCGGGTGCCGTACGTCGCGCTCCGTCAGCCCGCGGTCGCGTCGCTGTACGACACGAAGCCCGGTTGGTGGATCGCGAAGAGCCTCGCCGAGAAGCTCGGGCTGGCCGAGTACTTCCCCTGGAAGGACGCGGAGGACTACCTCGCCGCCCGACTCGCGAAGGCGAACCTCTCGTTCGATCAGCTCAAGCGCGACGGCGCGATCGTCGGCCCTGCCGCGCCCATCTACACGCCCGGCCCGCTCACGCTGAAGACGCCGAGCACGAAGGTCGAGTTCTTCAGCCAGAAGCTCGCCGACGCGAACCTGCCGCCGATGCCCGAGTACGAGCCGCCCGAGGAGCCACCGACCGGCTACTTCCGCCTGCTCTTCGGCCGCTCGCCCGTGCACACGTTCTCGCGCACGACGAACAACCCGCGGCTCACCGAGATCGTGCCCGAGAACGAGCTGTGGATGAACACCGAGATGGCGCGCGTGCTCGGCCTCAAACACGGGGTCAAGGTGATGCTCGAGAACCAGGACTCGGTGAAGACCGGGCCCATCGTGCTCAAGGTGACGCAGCGAATCCGCCAGGACTGCGTCTACATGGTGCACGGCTTCGGGCGCGAAGACGCACGGCTGCGCCGCGGCTATCGGCGTGGAGCCTCCGACGCGCGCCTCATCACCCGCATCAAGCGCGACCCCGTGATGGGCGGCACCGGCATGAACGTGAACTTCGTCACCATCTCCCGCTGGAAGGAGCGCTGAGCCATGGCCCGCTACGGCATGACGGTGGATCAGAAGCTCTGCGTCACCTGCAACGCCTGTGTGCTCGCGTGCAAGAACGAGAACGCAGTGCCCGAAGGCGAGGCGCGGTGCTGGACGGTACAGGTCGAGAAGGGCGAGTTCCCGCTGCTCTCGCTCGAGACACGCAGCGAGCGCTGCAACCACTGTGAGAACGCGCCGTGCGTGAGCGCGTGCCCCACGGCGGCCAGCCACTACGACATCGGCGGCATCGTCGTCGTCGACCCGAACAAGTGCATCGGTTGCAAGGTGTGCACGCTCGCCTGCCCGTACGAGGTTCGGTACCTGCACCCCGACGGCTACATCGACAAGTGCACCTTCTGTGTGCACCGCGTGAAGGAGGGCAAAGACCCCGCCTGCGTGACGGTGTGCCCGACGAAGGCGCTCACGTTCGGAGATCTCGACGACCCGCGCTCCGAGATCTTCCGCCAGCTGCAGTCACGCCCGGCCAGGGTGCTCAAGCCCGAAGAGGGCACGCGGCCCCGCTTCTTCATTCTTCCCTGAGGGCGCCATGAACATTCCCTGGAACGACATCATCGATCGTGACGGCCTGAGCCGGGTGCCCGACCTGCTCCGAGTACGTCCGTCCGACCCGCCACATCAGGCGCGCGGCAAGCGGCTGCTGCAGGTGCTGGTCGCCACGTTGCTGGCAGGGCTCGTCGCCGGCGGCATCGCGCTCGTGCAGGGCCACCACGTGATGGGCACCACCTCTGAGATCTCGTGGGGCATTCTCATCGCGACCTACGTCTTCCTCGCGGTGTCGAGCACGGGCCTGTGCCTCGTCAGCTCCATCGGCCACGTGTTCGGCTTCAAGCTCTTCGAGCCGCTCGCCAAGCGCGCCGTGTTCCTCGCCATCGTCTCGCTGTTGATGGGCTTCGCGGTGATGGCCACCGAGCTCGAGAGCCCGCTCAAGATGGCTCGGTGGATTCTGGTGTCGCCGAACCCGCGCGCGCCCATCTGGTGGATGGGCATGTTCTACGGAATCTACGTGGTGCTGATCGTCGTCGAGCTGTTCTTCCTCTTCAAAGACGATCACCGCCGCGCGAGCATGGCGGGGCTCGGGAGCGTCTTCGCGGCGGTCGAGGCGTACTCGAACCTCGGCGCGGTCTTCGGCAGCTCGCACGCGAGGCCCTTCTGGTACGGGCCGCTGCTGCCCATCTACTTCATCGCCTCGGCGCTCCTGAGCGGCGCCGCGATTCTGATGCTCGTCGTCACGCTCTCCGACTTCTTCACCAACGATCGGCAGCTCAAGGCTGAACACGCGCCGCTCGTCGAGGGGCTGCGAAAGCTGATCGCGCTGTTCCTGATGATCATGGTGCTCATCAGCGTGTGGCGGCTGGTGCTCGGCATCTCGGGTGAGTTCACCGGCAAGTACGAGGTGACGATGGCAGCGCTCACCGGGCCGCTCTTCGTCAGCTTCTGGGGCTTCGAGGTGCTGCTGGGCATCGTGGTGCCGCTGGTGCTCCTGCTCGGGCCGTGGCGCACGTCGTGGCGCGCGTCGTCGCTCGCGGCGTTCCTGCTGATGATCAGCTTCTTCGTGATGCGGGTGAACTTCGTCTACCAGGGCCAGATGTTCTCGCTGAAGCCGGTGATCGGGCAGATGGGCGAGCGCTACTCGTACCAGCCTCCGTTCAAGGGGAACCCCGAGGGCTTCCTCGCGTACACGCCGTCGATCGTCGAGGTGCTGATCGTCGCCGGAGCGATCTCGGCCGCGATTCTCTTCTTCACCGTCGGGCTGCGGGCCTTGCGCCTCGGGCCGAAGGAGGTCTCGTCATGAGCGCCCCGGAGAACCAGGACGCGGTCGTTCCCCCTGCGGTCGAGGCAACCGTGCCCACCCCCGTGGTGCCCGCAGAGGTCGTCGCTGCGCCAACGCCCGCGGTGGCTCCAGAGGTCGCGCTGGCTCCCGAGCCGGTTCCCGAAGTGCCAGTGGCGACCTCGAAGGTGCAACCCCAGCCGTATTGGAACTCGTACGTCGCGGGTGTCGCGCTCGGGCTCGTGCTGCTCGCGGCCTTCGTCGTGACGGGTCGAGGGCTGGGCGCTTCGGGCGCCGTCACGCGAATGGCTGCGTACAGCCTGCAGAGCCTCGAGGCGTCGGTGAAGGGTGGAACTGCCGCGGCAGGTGACACCATCGCCCGCCGCAACGAATACACGGGCCAGTACCTGAAAGGGCCGGCCGACCCGCTCGACGACTTCCTCGTCTACATGTTCATCGGCGTGGTGGCGGGCGGCTTCATCTCGGGCGTGCTCTCGCGTCGCGCCAGCTTCGAGATCGCGCGCGGGCCGCACACCACGAACATGCGGCGCCTCGCGTTCGCGGCGCTCGGCGGGTTCATCTCGGCCTATGGCGCCAGGCTCGCGCGCGGCTGCACCTCGGGCCAGGCCCTGACCGGCGGCGCGACGCTCGCGCTCGGGAGCTGGGCCTTCATGTTCGCCGTCTTCGCAGGTGGGTACGCCATCGCGTACTTCGTCAGGAAGGAGTGGCTCTGATGGATCCGATCGCGCCGCTGTCGAAGGTCGGAGAGTGGGGCCCCAACGCCCTCATCATCGCCGCCGGTTTGCTCGGAGTCGGCTTCGGCTTCGTGCTCGAGCGCGCGGGCTTCGGCAACGCACGCACCCTCGCGGGCCAATGGTACGGCTACAACTTCGCGGTGCTGCGGGTGATGTTCACCGCGATCGTGGTCGCGATGGTCGGGCTCTTCGGCCTCTGGTACCTCGGCGTCGTCGATCTCTCGGCCGTGTACGTGAACGACACGTTCCTCTGGCCGCAGATCGTCGGCGGCGTGATCTTCGGCATCGGGTTCGGCGTCGGCCAGTACTGCCCGGGCACGGCGGTCGTGGCCTGCGCCACTGGAAAGATCGACGCCATCACCTTCATGGGTGGCTTCTTCGTCGGCCTCATCGCGTTCTTCTTCTCGTACGACACGATCGCACCGTTCTACGCGAGCTCGAGCATGGGCCGCGTGATGCTGCACGAGTGGCTCGGCGTTCCCGCAGGTGTGGTGGTGCTCGCCGTCGTGGTGGTCGCGCTCGGGGCCTTCGGGCTGACCCACGTGATCGATCGCCGCTTTGCGCTGAAACGAGGCACGTCATGAAGCTGCCGGGTTCGAAGCGGGCCGTGGTGTTCACGGCGGTGTTGATGGTCGGTGGCGTCGCGGTCGCGGGCTTGTCGATGCGCGGAGAGCCGAAGCGCAAGCTGCACTTCGGGGTCTCGCAGACGCAGCGGCAGCTCGAACCGAGAGAACTCGCGGCGTGGATCGTCGAAGGCCGCCGCGACTTCGCCGTCATCGATCTGCGCAACCAGCAGGAGTTCGCCAAAGCCCACGTGAAAGACGCGGTCAGCTGCGGCGTCTGTCACGTCGACGCCGAGCAGGGCCGCAAGGCGGTGCAGGAGACCATGTTCGTCGATCTCTCGAAGAAGCTCGTGCTCTACACCGCGAACGGCGACGAGACGGTCGAGCTGCCGAAGCTGCTGGCGAAGAACCCGCGGCTGTTCACGCTCAAGGGCGGCTGGGCTGGCTGGCAGCGAGAGGTGCTGGCGCCGGTGAGCTTCGAAGGGGTGACCGACCCCGACGTGCTGCACGAGCGGCAGTACCGTGAGGCCATTCGCGCCTACTTCTCGGGAGAGCGGCCCTCGAACGCGCCAGCGTCGCTCTCCATCGAGCCGATCAAGCGTCAGAACGCCCACCAGCCGGCGACGGCGCGAGAAGGCTGCTGATCAGGGCGGCGCGAAGAGCAGGCGGCCGTAGCCGGGGAAGATCGTCGGGCTCGAGACGCCAGGGCACGTGCGCAGGCCTCGCGTGCCCGTGTGCACGACCAGGCCGAAGTCCGACACGGCGACCGCGGGAAACTCGGGCGCCCACGTCGCGAGCTGCGGCCGCACGGGCTGACCGTTCTGCTCGCAGCCGGGCAGGGTGTACGCGTCGGGCAGCGCCGCCGTGAGCGTGGCGGTCGTCTCGAGATCTGCCGAAGTCCACGAGGCGGGAACACCACAGTTCGTCTCGCAGAGGTGCGCGCTGGTGCCGCTGCTCTGGGTTGCGATGGCGACGACTCCGCCGGCGACTGACGCAGTGGCCAGGCCGTGCTTGCCGTCGTCGACCGCGCCCGCGATCACGCCAGCCCAACCCGAGCGCATGTCGCAGCCCGTCGTGCATTCCCAGACCGCGAGCCGGCCGTCGAAGGCCTTCACCTCGACGGGAGCTCCGGGATCGGTCGTGCCCTGGTTGTACGCGAGCGCGAGGCGGCCCTGTGGTGAGGCCGAGAGCGCGACCGGGGCGTCTCCGTGGAAGAACAGCGGCGCCGAGCGCTGCCAGCTCGCGGGCATCGTGCAGTTCCCCGTGCAGCGCTGGTACCGAAGGCCAGCGGTGAGATCGTCGTACACGAGGTGGAGCGTTGTGCCGCTCCCGGCGAACCCCAGCGCCGAGTTCCTGCTGCTCGGCCGCAGATCGATGATCTCGGCCGTCTGCCAGTTGCCTGCCGTGCCGCAGCTCGCGCCACAGGTGTTGAGGCACACCACGCGGCTGTTGAAGTCGGTGGTGAGGAACGAGAGGCGGCCCTGCGTGTCGAGCACCAGCCCCGAGCCCTGATCCTCCCAGTCGCAGTTCGTCGGCGCGTCGAACTCGGTCTTCGTCCAGTTGCCCGCGACGGTGCAGTTGGCCGCGCAGGTCGCGTAGACGTTCTTCGCGGGGCTGTTGGTGCGGGTGTAGACGAGGTGCACGCGGCCGTCGGCGCCGACCGCGAGGCGTGGGCTGACGATGAAGGTGGCGGTGGGCTCGACGGTGACGAAGCTCCACTGCTGCGCGACGCCGCAGTTCGAACTGCAGCGCCCATAGACGATGCTGCTCGGCGTCTGGGTGCGGTGTGCGACGTGGAAGACGCCGTCGGCCGTCGCGACGACCTTCGGGTTCAAGACCGTCGCAGGCACGGTGAGCGAACCAGCCATCGGGCCGCTCGAGCCGCCAGCCGACGCGACTCCGCCGCCCATCGTCGAGCCACCACCCGTCGCGAGCCCGCCGCCCGTCGCGTTACCGCCACCGGTTCCCGAGAAGCCACCGCCCGTTCCTGAGAAGCCACCACCCGTGCCCGAGAAGCCGCCACCGAGAGACGCCGTGCCGCCTCCGGTTCCATTCCCGTTGGGCCCGGTGGGACACGCCGACAAGACGAACGCACCGACTGCGAGAAGAAGAGTTCGCATGGGCGCGGAGTGTCGGGGCCAAAGCGTGGGCGCGCAACTCGAAGTGTCGTAGAGAGTCGTCAATGAGAACGCTGCTCGTGTCGATGCTGTTGCTCGTCGGCTGTGGCCCGCAGACGGTCGCGCTGAAGTCGGCGGTGTACTCGTTCGAAGGCCTGCGCGGTCGCGAAGGAACGCCCTCGGCGATCGTGACGGCGTCGACGCTCGAGCTCGACGTGATCACCCGCGAGGTGAAGCTCACCGTCAGCGGAGCGGCGCGGAAGTTCACGCTGACGCAGACGTCGACGCAGACCATCGGCTGCCCGACGAACTTCGGCGCGACCATGCAGGACACGCGGGCCCTCGACGCTCCGAACATTCAACTCGGAGAGCTGCTCATCGACGCGCCGCTCGTGCGCGCCGACTGTCCCGAAGGTTCGGGGGGCGTGGTGCTCCAGCAGGGCCCGACGTCGTCGGCTGGTGCCGCGCCCGACTGCTCGGCCGACGTGCTGTGCCTGACGTTCAAGAAGCGCTGATCACGGCACGATGAAGGCCCAGCACAGCCTCAAGATCTGAACGTCGGTCGCGCGAGGCACCACGAGCTGTTCGGTGAAGCGCGCGGGGTCGACGTCCTTCATCGCGGCGAGCTGGGCCTCGAGCTGTTGCACCTCGAGCTGCAGATCTTCCAGCTTCGCTTCGGCACCGCCCTGCATGCGATGGGACGAGACCGCGCGGCTCGCGGCCGACAGCGTGCTTCGCCGGCCACCGAAGAGCCCGAGGACGCCAGCCCCGACGTCGAGCCACTTCTGCGCCTTGCGACTGGTGATCTCGCGATCGACCTGCGCGAGATCGGCGCGGCGCTTCTCGAGCGTGCGCAAGAGGTTCTGCGAGTCCTTCGACACACCTTGCTTCTCGATCACCCGCGTCGCGAAGGCCTCGGCGGTCTCGGTGGGGCCCGAGATGAGCTTCGTCACGGGGTCGACGAGCAGCTTGGAGTCGAGCTTGTTGGGCAGGCGCTCCTTGATGGCGGCCTGGAGCTTGACGAGCTTCAGGCTCTGCACCCACGACGGCACCGGCCCGAACGTCACGCTCTGCGGCGGCGAGTTCTGAAACGGCACGCCACGCACCGAGAAGGGCGCGTGCTCGAGCAGCTCGCCCGGCGTCAGGGCCTGCTCGGCAGGGAAGGCGAGCTCGTGAATCGTCTCTTCACTGGCCGCGGTGCCCACGCGGTACCGAACGCCGAACTTGAGCAGCAGGTACAGCTGCGCGACGCCGCGATCGATCTCGTAGATGGGGCCCAGCTCGGGCTCGAGACCGAGCAGCGGCGGTGACGCGCTCGCGACCGACGTCGTCACGCTGGCGCCGCCACGGGTGCAGCCGCGCCCACCGCCGCGACCGGCACGGGCACGCTCTGCTTCATCGGCGCGGTGATCGCCTTCAGCTGCTCCTCGCTGAAGGGCCCGTGGAGCACCGTCAACGCATCGCGGCTCTTGAACACCGTCGGCTGCGGGCGATGCACCGAGTGCAGCAGGAACTGGCGCGGCTGCAGCTGCGCGATTCGCGCATCGAGCTCGGAAGCGGTCGCACCAGTCGCCGACGCCGCCGCAGCCAGAGCGTCACGAATGCGCGCCTTGTCCTGCTCGGTCTGCAGCCGGCCCACCAGCCACGTGCCGATGTTCGCCAGCCCGCGGTAGTCGAGATCGATCGGGTTCTGCGTCGCGAGCACCACCGACACGCCGAACGCGCGCGCCTGTTTGAGCAGCCCGATGAGCGGGGGCTTCGTGGGTGGGTTCGCCGGGTTCGGTGGGAAGTAGCCGAAGATCTCGTCGATCAGCACCACCGCGCGCAGCGTGTTCGAGCCACCTTGTTTCCGCATCCACCCCTGAATGCGCTCGAGCAGCAACGCGACGACCGAGACGCGCTCTTCGTCAGGCAGGTGGGCGACCGAGAAGACCGACAACCGTGGCCGGCCATCGGGCGCGCGCAGCATCGTCGCCGTGTCGAGCGGCTCGCCCGTCTTCCACGCCTGGAACTTGGGCGACGCGATGAGGCCGTTGAGGCGAATCATCAGGCCCTGGCGTTCACGCTGCGGAAAGAAGTCGTCGAGGGGCAGGGCGCCCACCACCTGAAACGGAGGCTGGTTCACCTGCCGTACGAGGTCGACCAGCGTGGGCGTCGCTCCCTGCTGCCACGCGGTGGTGAGAATCTGAACGAGCAGCAGGTACTCGCGCGACGTGACGGGATCGACCTCGATGCTCAACAACCCGAGCAGGCTGCGCGCGATGCTGTCGGCGGCGCCGCTCATGCCTTCGGGGGACAGATCGGCGGGCGGAGCGAGGTTGCCGAGCAGATCGAGCGGGACCCCGACCGTCGAGCCTGGCGTGTACAGCCGCGCTTCGTACCCAGCGCGCACCGCCGCGTCTTCGTCGAGCGAGCGGCCAGCCTGCGCGAGCGCGTTGGCGAGCTGACCCGCGGCGGCGCCGGCGTCAGGCGTCCACTGAGCGAGTGACGCGGAGTCCATCGGGTCGAAGCGCAGCAACAGCGTGCCGAGATCGCCTTTGCTGTCGACGGCGATCACCGGAACGCCCTGCGCGAGCAGCTCCTCGACCAGCACCACGCAGAGCCCGGTCTTGCCCGAGCCCGTCATGCCCAGCACGAAGCCGTGGGTCGTCAGCGCCTTCGGGTCGAGCTGCAGCGGCGTTCCATCGGTCGCGTTCCCAAGCGTCAAGGTCGAGGCCATGCGGCGCGATGTAGCGCAAGCGGCCGTTTCAGAACCGTTCAAACCCGCGGTCGACGGCCGTCGGTGGCGGGTGACTCAGCGTGGCGGGGCGAATAGGTTCCTGCGCTTCCGACGAAGGAGACTCCCATGCAGAAGACGTTGGTGTTCGTGGCCGCGCTCGCGGTCGGTTCGGTGGTCGGGTTCGCGTGTGGCACGCCGGCCCCTGCGAAGTGCTCGGTCGCCTCGTGCGCGGGCTGCTGCGCGAGTGATGGCTCCTGTCAGGCGGGCAACACCTCCACTGCCTGCGGCACGCAGGGCAACGCCTGTACGGCCTGCTCCTCGGCGCAGACCTGCACCATCGGCGCATGCATGACGACGACGGGAACGGGCGGTGGCAGCGCGGCTGGCGGCTCGGCGGCTGGTGGCGCGGCCGCTGGCGGCTCGGCGTCGGCGGGTGGCTCGACGGCTGGTGGCGCAGCAGCGGGCGGTCGCGCAGGCGGAGCAGCGGGTGGTGGCTCGGCTGGCGGCAGCGCGATGCTCATGTTCGATGCGGGCATGCCTCCCGAGGTGAACATCTCGTTCGCGACGACGTGCGCGGCGAGCCAGCCCTGCGGCGGCGCGCTGCCCGGCCTCTGGCACTACGGCTCGGTGTGCGTGGAAGACGCGATCTTCTCGCGGCTGCAGCAGCTGTGTGGTGGCGCGAATCAGACGCAGATCCTCGATCGCAGCGGCACGGCCCGCGGCGCGGTGTTCTTCAACGCCACCCAGATGGCGCGCTCGGTGAGCGGCCGCGTCGACTTCACGCTCACGACGACCAACTCGACCTGCGTGACGGGCTTCATGGGCCTCGGCGGGTGCGCGAACCTGCCTGCCCTGGCCGCGAACGCCGGCGTCATGGGCACCTGTGCGCTGGAGCTGCCTGATGGTGGCGCCTCGGCGTCGACCTGCACCTGCCGCCTGCGCTTCCCCTTCAACGATCAGGCGACCGACACGTACACGACCGCAGGCAACGTCATCACCACCGCCGGCAACCGCACCTTCGAGTACTGCGTGCAGGGCACCACGATGACCTACGAAGAGACGACGCCGATGAGCGTGATGAACATCGCGCGCGACCCCGGCGTGTCGACGCTGTCGAAGCAGTAACCCTCGAGGAGACACCCAGTGAGACGCTTTGCCTTTGGACTCCTCGTCGCAGGGTTCGTCACGCCTGCGTTCGCCCAGACTCCGTGCGAGACGCCGCGCATTCGAGACGTGGCGCCGCTGGCCGCAGCCATCAACCTCGACAAGGCGATGGCGCAGTCGTTCCTCAAGACGTCGCAGGCCTGCCAGATGGCCATGAGCGATGGCTGCGACGCGGCCCGGCTCGAGTGCAGCAACCAGCTCGCGTCGACGCTCAAGGCGCAGGTCGGCCTCGATGAAGGGGCGTGGCTGCGAGACATGCTGTTGCCGTATGGCGGCCTCACCTACCCGCCGACACGCGCGTTCCAGCCCGGCGCGACCGCGATGGACACGGCCTGCAACGGCGACGCAAACCAGCTGATGTCGGCGTCGTCACGGCGCTCGCTCCAGGCGGCCCGCCGTCAGGCGATTCTCGACGAGTACCCTCGCTACACGCAGTGGGTTCAGGATCAGGCGAAGGCGTGCCGCGATCGTGGCTCGATGGAAGAGGCGCGTCGGGCGCAGGAGCGCGCAGAAGCCGAGCGGCTCGCGGCGGTCGCGCTCGCAGCAAAGTCCGCGGAAGAGGCGCGTCAGAAGGCTGCGGCCGAGGCGAAACGCAAAGCAGAAGAAGAGGCCCAGGCCCGCGCCGAATCGCTGAAGTCGGCCGAGCAGAAGCAGAAGGAAGCCCTCGAGCGCGCCGAGAAAGAACGCAAGGCCGCTGCCGAACGCGCCCAGGAAGAGAAGGAAGAGGCCGCGAAGAAGGCGAAGGAGGAGCGTGAGGCCGCCGAGAAGCGCGCGAAAGACGAGCGTGAGGCCGCGGAGAAGCGCGCGAAGGAAGAGAAGGAAGAGGCACAAGAACGCGCCGAGAAGGAGCGGGCGCTCGCCGAGAAGAAGGCCGAAGAGCAGCAGGAAAAGGCCGAGAAGGCGCAGCGCGAAGCGAAGGAAGAGCGCGAGGCCGCCGAGCGCAAGGCGAAGGACGAACGCGAAGCCGCCGAGCGCAAGGCGAAGGACGAAGCCGAACGCGCGAAGGCCGAGGCTGAACGCAAGGCGCAGGAAGCCGCAGAGCTGGCCGCGGTGAAGGCTCGTGAGGATCGCAAGCTCGCGATGCGCACCCAGAAAGAGAAGCTCACCCAGCAGGCTGACGAGGCCGAGCGACGCGCCGCCGAGATCGCGGGCATGCAGTTCACCGCCGAGCAGTCGATGCAGGCCGCGCAGCTGAACACCGAGCGCGTGCAGGCGCTGGAGCGCGCGAAGACGCTGCGTGCGCAGGCTGCTGACATCGTGATCAACGACGACGACGAACGTTCACGTGGCTCCCTCGGGCTCATGGGTGGTGGTGGCGCGGCGACGTGGCCTGGAACCACCAGCGCCGCCCTCGGCGGTCAGGCGCTCTTGCACCTGGGCTTCTGGGGCACGGCTCCGTCCGAAGGCATGGCGTCGGGCTTCGAGGTGCGCGTGCTCGGGCGATTCCTGGCGACGCTCCCCACGACGGCAATGCAGGCCGAGGGTGTGGCCTCGGCGCGCTACTTCTTCGGGCGCATCGGCATCGGCGCTGCGATGGAGGTTCGTTGGAACAAGCCCGTGATGGACGTCGCGACGGTGAACATCGGCTTCGGCCCCACGCTCGGCATCGCCTTCGTCGACAACCCGAAGACGCGCGTGATGCTCAATGCCGCGTGGTTGCCGCTCACGCAGCAGGGCTTCCAGAACGCGTACCGCACCACCGGCGATCTCGAGATCAGCTACGACTTCCTCGTCTTCAACATCGCGGGCGGCTTGCAGACCCAGCCCGTCAGCCCCACCAGCGGCACCATTCTGGCGTGGTATTTCGGAGCCTTCGCAGGCGTTCGCCTGAAGTGGTGACAGGGTGTTCACTCGAGTGCTCGTCACGCTGTCGTGACGGGAAATCGCCACGGCGAAGGGGGACTTGATTTCGTGACTAGATAGTCACGTCATGAGAACGCTCCTCTGTGCCGTGCTGGTGGTGGCCCTCTTCGGCTGCGGGCCCGACTCCGAGCTGACGCTGAACGACAGCCTCGACGAGACGAACTCGACCGGGAGCGCGCTGACGTACCGCGCCGTTCCGTCTCCCGGCCGGCGCATTCACCTCGCCGAGGTCGATCTGTGTGAACCCGGCATCGAGCTGCGTGCGACCGGCCCGGCCGATGGAACACGCACGGTCTCGTCGTTCGCGTCGCGGGTTGGCGCGCTCATCGCGATCAACGGCGGCCATTCGTGGAGCGGCGTTCCCGCGATCAGCGCGCACGCCGGCCAGTTCTTCGGCAGCGCCGATCAAGGTGACATTGGCCAGGCCGTCTTCGGGCCCGGGCTCGCCGAGTTCATTCCGCAGAGCGAGAGCTACGTGCCCGCCGCCGGCCATCAGGAGGTGCTCTCAGGCCTGATCACGCTCGTGCATGACGGCCAGGTTCAGCGCGCGACCATTCCGAGCACCTCGTACACCTGCTCGGTGCAACACCCGCGCACGCTGCTCGGCCTCTCGCGCGACAAGCGCAAGCTCTTCATGGTCGTCGTCGATGGGCGCGCTCCCGCGGCGGGCCGCCTCGGAATGACCTGCGACGAAGCCGCTGAGTTCATGGTGTCGATGGGCGCGTGGTGGGCGCTCAACCTCGACGGTGGCGGCAGCACCGAGATGGTGGTTGGCGGGCGAATCGTGAACGTGCCCTCCGATGGTCAGGAGCGGCCCGTGCCCACGCATCTCGCGGTCGTGAAAACGCCGGGCGCCCGCGGTCACTGTCCCGTCGCTCCCGTCACGCCAACCCCGACGCCGACCCCGACTCCCACGCCTGCCACCTGCGGCCGTCTCCTGCCTGACGAGTCGCTCGCGCCGAACCAGCACGTGAAGAGCTGCAATGGCCGCTTCACCTTCGTGCATCAGGGCGATGGCAATGTGGTGCTCTACGACGGAGCGACGCCTCGCTGGGCGAGCCGCACCAACGGCCGCTCGACGGGGACGCTGGTGATGCAGAGCGATGGAAACCTGGTGCTGTATTCGCCGTCGTTCGCGCCGGTGTGGCACACGCGCACGAACGGAAACGGGGGCGCGCGCCTTTCGGTGCAGGATGACGGCAACGCCGTGCTCCGCGCCTCAGACGGGCGGATCCTCTGGCAGACGCGCACTGGCGTTGCGACGCCGAATCCAACACCGACGCCGACGCCAACTCCGACGCCGACGCCAACTCCGACGCCGACGCCAACGCCGACGCCTGCTGCGCCGTGCGGGGGGCTGCCCTCTGACGGAGCGCTCGGTCGCAACGAGTCCGTTCGCTCCTGCGACGGCCGCTTCCTCCTCGCGCATCAGGGTGACGGCAACGTGGTGCTCTACCAGTCGGGCGCTCCGATCTGGTCGACGAACACGGCTGGTCGCGCGACGAGCCTCTTCGCGATGCAGGCCGACGGAAATCTGGTGCTGTACTCGTCAAGCGGCGCCGCGCTCTGGAACAGCCGCACGGCCGGGCACCCGGGCGCCAGCCTCACGGTGCAGAACGACGGCAACGTCGTCATCTACTCGGCCGGTCGCCCGCTCTGGCAGACCCACACCTGTTGCCGGTGACCTGTTTGCGTCGGAGCGCGACGTAGCGATAGGGGAGGGCATGGCCACCCCGCTCGTTCCCCTCAAGACCTCGGCCAACCGGGTCCCACACCCGTTCCTCCCGACTTGCCGCGCCGATCTCGACGCGCGCGGGTGGGACGCGGTCGACATCGTCATCGTCTCGGGAGACGCGTACGTCGATCACGCCGCGTTTGGTCCCGTGCTCATCGCCCGCTTCCTCGAGGGGCGCGGCTTTCGCGTCGGCATCATTCCCCAGCCCGATTGGCAGTCTGCCGAAGCGTTCAAGGCGCTCGGCAAGCCACGGCTCTTCTTCGGGGTCGCGGCGGGCAACCTCGACTCGATGCTGAACCGGCTGACCTCGCAGAAGAAGAACCGCAGCGAAGACCAATACAGCCCCGGAGGCCGCACCGGCTGCCGACCCGATCGCGCGACGATCGTCTACGCGAACCGTTGCCGCGAAGCGTTCCCCGACGTGCCGATCGTGCTCGGTGGCATCGAGGCGTCGCTGCGCCGCATCGCGCACTACGACTATTGGAGCGACACCGTTCGCCGCTCCATTCTGCTCGACGCGAAGGCCGATCTGCTCGTGTTCGGCATGGGCGAGCGGCCGGTCTGGGAGATCGCGCGTCGCCTGCAGGCCGGCGAACCCATCAAGTCGCTGAAGGGCATTCGGGGCACCGCGTACCTGATCAGCGACGACGAGATGAAGGCCCACGAGGCCAACCGCGCGACGAAGGCCGCCGATCAGAAGACCGTCGTGCTCCCGAGCTTCGAAGAGGTCGTCGCTGACAAAGAAGCGTTCGCGCGAATGTCGCGTGACTTCCAGATGGAGACGAACCCCGGCAACGCCCGCGCGATCGCGCAGCGGCACGGCACGCGCGGCGTCTTCTTCAACCCGCCCGCGAAGCCGCTCGAAGATGGAGAAGGCAAGGGCGAAGGCTCGGTCGCGATGGACGAGCTGTACGACCTGCCGTTCAACCGCGCGGTGCACCCGATGTACGGCAACGAAGGCGTGCCGGCGTTCGAGACCGTGAAGCACTCGGTGGTGCTCATGCGTGGCTGCTTCGGCGGCTGCACGTTCTGTTCGATCACCGAGCACGAAGGCCGCGTCATTCAGTCACGCAGCGAGGCGAGCGTGCTGCGTGAGATTCGCGCGGTGCGCCGTCAGGGCGACTTCCGCGGCACCATCACCGATCTCGGCGGGCCGACCGCCAACATGTACAAGCTCAAGTGCAAGAGCGAGGCGATCGAGTCGAAGTGCCGCAAGCTCTCGTGCGTGCACCCCGGCGTCTGCGAGAACCTGTCGACCGATCACGGGCCGCTCGTGCAGTTGATGCAGAACGTCCGAAAGGAAGAGGGCGTGAAGCACGTCTTCATCGCCTCGGGCGTTCGCTACGATCTCGCCGAGCGCAGCCCCGAGTACGTCAAGGAGCTCGCCGCGCATCACACGGGCGGCCAGCTGTCCGTCGCTCCGGAGCACGTGAGCAAGCGCGTGCTCGACAAGATGAAGAAGCCCGGCATCGAGAGCTACGAGCGTTTTCAGACGATGTTCGCGTGCGCGAGCAAAGACGCCGGCAAGGAGCAGTACGACATCCCGTACTTCATCTCGGGCCACCCCGGCTCGACGCTCGAAGACATGGTCGAGCTCGCGCTGTGGCTGAAGAAGAACGGCCGCCGCCCACGCCAGGTGCAGGACTTCATCCCCACGCCGATGTCGATCGCCGCGTGCATGTACTTCACGGGCATCGACCCGCTGAAGATGGAGCCCGTCTTCACCGCGCGCGGCCTCAAGGAGAAGCGGCTGCAGAAGGCGCTGCTGCTCTACTGGAACCCCGAGCACTGGGACGACGCGCGCGAGGCGCTGACACAGGCGGGCCGCAGCGATCTGATCGGCCGTGGCCCCGACGCGCTCGTGCCGCCAGGGAGTGGAGCTCCGCCGTCGACGTTCAAGCAGCGCCAGCAGCGTCGTTAGTCAGCGCGAACACAGTCGGCTTCGATCTCGACGTGCCATTCGGGGCTGGCAAACCCGGCCACCCGAAGGAACGTGCACGCGGGCCGAATGATGGAGAAGCGCTCACCATGCGCCTCGGCCAGCGCTGGCCAATGCGCCTCGTCGCGAAAGTAGACGCGCGTGCGAACGACATCGGAGCGCTCGAAGCCCGCG
>JAACJQ010000322.1 GCA_016879935.1 Archangiaceae bacterium
TCTTCGAGCGAGGTGGCCGCGTAGACGGTGGCGTTCGGCATCGCGCGGCGAAACGCTTCGATGCGCGCAGGCGTCACGCGGCGCGCACGGCCGTTGAACCAGGCGGCGACGTCGGCGCCCTTGCGACGAGACGCGCGGCCCATCAGCTCTCACTCCGAAGGCGCATTGGGCGGCAGCATGAAGGGCGTCGCGTCGGGAACAAAGCACTCACGCCCGAAGCCGCCCGGTTCGGGTATGGTTCGCGCGCACATGTCGTCGCCCTGGGAGGACGTCAGACGCGAGTCGCTCGAGATGCCGGCGGTCGGCTATCGCCGGCCCGCGTCTCCCCTGCCCTGGCTGTTGCTGGCCGTCTCCATCACGCTCACCATCACGGTGCTCGTCGTCGGCCGAAACCGGCTGATGGAAGAGAAAGAGCGCACGTGGACGTCGCTGAAGGCCAATGACGATCTGAACCAGAAGCTGAAAGCCGCCCAGAAGGAGCTCGAGAAGTCGAAGGAGTCGTGCGAGCAGGGCGACGCCAACAGCGGTGACGTGGCGAAGCGGCTGGTGCAGCTCGAGCTCGAGAAGCGCCGCCTGCAGGACGAGCTCGCCAAGGCCAGGAAGAAGTGAGCCGCACCCGCGTGGCGGGCCTCGTGCTCGGCCCGCTGTTCTTCGTCGCGCTGACGTTCCTCGACAACCCGCTCCACCACCTCGCCGGGTTCGATCGACGGCCGGCGCTCGCGGCGGGCATCTCGCTGTTGATGGCGACGTGGTGGTTCACCGAAGCGGTGGCCATCGAGTGGACGGCGATGATTCCGCTCGTCGCGTTCCCGCTGCTGAACGTGTTCGGTGGGGGCGTGGTGAACGGCGTCGTGAAGGCCGGCGGCGAGTACACGAACGCGTACATCTTTCTGTTCCTCGGAGGCATGGCCGTGGGCGCGGCGCTCGAGCACTGGAACCTGCATCGGCGCATCGCCCTGCATCTGATGATGCGCATCGGAGCGTCTCCGCCACGGCTGTTGCTCGGTCTGCTCATCGCGACGGCTGCGATCTCGTTGTGGATCTCGAACACCGCGACGGCCGTGATGATGCTGCCAATCGCGCTGGCGGTGCTGGGCGAGCTCGAGGCGCAGTCGAACCGCAAGCTGACGGCGTACGGCATGTCGCTGATGCTGGCCGTCGCGTACGCGGCGAACGTCGGCGGCATCGGCACGAAGATCGGCACGGCGACGAACTCCATCTTCGTGGGGTGGCTCGCGAAGACGCAGCACTACGAGATGACGTTTCCGCGCTTCGTGGCCGTCGGGTTTCCGTTCGTGGTGCTGTTCATTCCCGTGTTGTGGCTCGCGCTGTGGCGGCTGGGCCGAAGCGACGCGCCGAAGACCGACGCGGGCCGCGAGGTACTGCGGAATCAGCTCGAGGCGCTGGGCCCGATGTCGGCGAAGGAGCGGCTCGTCGCGCGGGTCTTCTTCACGGCAGCGATGCTGTGGATCTTCGGAGACCCGATTCGTGGCCTGCTCACGCCGCGGCTGCCGTTCGAGCTCGCGAACCGGCACTACGAGGCTGTCGTGGCCGTGACGGCGGCGCTGGTGTTGTTGCCGCTCGGCTGTCTGCCGCTGGCCGCGATTCGCCGCATTCCCATCAGCGCGCTCATGTTGCTGGGCGGCAGCTTCGCCATGGCGGCCGGCATCGAAGGCAGCGGGTTGTCTGCGTGGCTTGGTCAACAGCTCGAGCCGGTGCGCGCGCAGCCGGCGCTGGTGCAGCTGGCCATCGCGTCGTTCTCGACGGTGGCGCTGTCGGCCGTGGCGTCGAACACCGCGACGGTCAACCTGATGCTGAACCTGCTGCCGGCGAACCTGCCGTTGCTCTCGGCGGTGACGATCGGCTCGTCGTGTGACTTCGCGCTGCCAGCCGGCACTCCGCCGAACGCGATCGTCTTCGGGTCGGGGCGCGTGCACCTGCCGACGATGATGCGCACCGGGTTCTGGCTCGACGTGGCGGCGGCTTCACTGCTCGTCGCGTACGGGTGGCTTTACCTGCCGCTCATCGTCCCGTGACGCAACAGTCCGACGTCCTCGCCCGAGGTGGGCTTCGACTGCTCGTTGGTCGGAGGCGTCGACATCGGGGAGGGATTGCGCCCGGTCGCGAGCCTGACGTCAACTGCGCACATGCTCTCGACGCTCCTCTCGCTCACACTCGCAGCCGGTTCGTTCCCGCTTCCCAGCATCGACGGAAAGCCGCTCGCGGCGACCGCTGAGCAGAAGTCGTTCCGGCTGCCGATGCGCTTCGAGAAGGTGCGCGCCTTCTACGACGGGCAGTTCACGGGCGACGACGCGAAGGGCGTGACGACCAAGCTCTCGGGCAGCAGCGGCAAACGCGTGCTCACGCTCGTCTCGTCGCGCGCCGGAGACACGTGGAAGAAGGCCGTCGTGCGTGAAGGTGAAGTCGAGACGGTGGTCGAGGTGACGCCGATTCTTCGCATGCAGGAGGAGCTCGTCGAGGGCAACGGCAAGCCGCTCGTGCAGTTCATCATCGGGCGTTCGGGCGACGTCGATCGCGCGGTCGAGGCCATCGGCGACAAACACACCGAGCAGATTCGCCGATAGTCAGAGCGCGTCGCCTTCACGCATCAACACCGACAGCGGGAAGATTGGGCCACCCCGCGCGAAGTACCGCGCCAGCTCGAGCGGCTCAGCTCCGCGCAGCGGCAGGCGCTCCAGCTCTTCCAGCGTGCACCAGCGCGCCTCGAGCGAGTGTTCATCGGCCACCGACTTCGGCGGTGATGCCTCGAGCGGCGTCGCCGTGAAGATGACCCGCTCGCGGGCTCCACCGTCGACGACCGAACGTTCGATGCGCACGAGCCCATCGAGCCTCACCCGAAGTCCTGCCTCCTCGAGCGTCTCGCGGAGCGCCGCCGCTTCGAACGTTTCCCCGGGCTCCACCGCGCCGGCGGGCAACCACCACGACTGCCCATGCTTCGCTTCGTGCACCACGAGCAGGCGATCGCCCTGCCGCACGGCGACGAGGGCGAAGCTCCAGGTGACGATGCCCTTGCCCAGCGCTCAGACCCGGAAGGGGTTCTGCAGCAGAATCGTCTCGCCACGCTCGGCGCCGACCGACACGCAGACGACGGGCACGCCGACGATCTCTTCGATGCGTCGCACGTAGCGCTGCGCCGTGGGCGGCAGGTCGTCGATGGTGCGCGCGCCCGCGAGCGACTGCTCCCAGCCCGGCAGCTCTTCGTAGATGGGCGTCACGCGCGAGAGGTCTTCGAGCTCGCCCGGCAGCTCGGTGAGCCGCTGGCCATCGAGTTCGTACGCGGTGCAGATCTTCAACGTCGACAGGCCCGAGAGCACGTCGAGCTTCGTCACCGCCAGGCCCCAGAGGCCGTTCACGCGCGCGGCGTAGCGGAGCACCACCGTGTCGAGCCACCCGCAGCGTCGCGGCCGGCCGGTCGTCGCACCGAACTCGGCGCCGACCTTCCGCAGGCGCTCACCGGTCTCGTCGTTCAGCTCCGTGGGGAACGGGCCACCGCCGACGCGGGTCGTGTACGCATTCGAGATGCCCATCACGCGATCGATGGCCGTGGGGCCGAGGCCCGAGCCGACCGCCGCGTTGCCGGCCACCGTGTTGCTGCTGGTGACGTACGGGTAGGTGCCGTGATCGACGTCGAGCAGCGTGCCCTGCGCGCCCTCGAACAACATGCGCGTTCCCTTGCGCACGTGCTCCGAGAGAATGAGCGAGGCGTCTTTGATGTGTTTGCCGAGGCGGCTGCCGAGCACCGCGTACTCCGAGACGATGCCCTCCATGTCGAGCAGCGGCTCTTCGGCCTTCGCCTTCTTCGCGAGCTGGGCGATCTCTTCGAGCGCGGCGGGCAGACGCTCCTTCACGCGACGGCGCAGGCGCTCGCCGTCGAGCAGGTCGCGCATGCGAATGCCACGGCGGTTGATCTTGTCTTCGTAGGCAGGGCCGATGCCGCGACCGGTCGTGCCGATGGCCGAACCCCCGCGCGCCTTCTCGCGAAGGGTGTCGAGGTGTTTGTGCCAGGGGAAGATGACGTGCGCGTGCTCCGAGATGAGCAGCTGCTGTGGGTCTTGCAGCAGCCCGCGCGAGGTGAGGCCGTCGACCTCTTTCATCAACACCGTCGGGTCGACGACACACCCGTTGCCGATGACGCAGGTCTTCCCCGCGTGCAGAATTCCCGACGGAATGAGGTGCAGCACCGTCTTCTGGCCACCCACGACGAGGGTGTGACCTGCGTTGTTGCCACCTTGAAATCGGACGACGACCTGGGCGTGTTCGGTGAGCAGGTCGACGACCTTGCCCTTGCCCTCGTCACCCCACTGCGCTCCCACGACGACGACGTTCGGCATGGAGCGACTCATAGCCCACCGCGCCCCGTGCGCGCGCCGAATTCCCGTTACGCTGGCGTTGCATGACCTGCCTCACGTGCGGTGTCCTGAGCGACTTCAGCGAACGGCTCGATGACTCCGAACGATCGATGCGGCCTGCCGCGTTCGATCAGCTCGGAGTGCTGGGCAGTTCGGGAGACTGGGCGTCTGCCTGCCAGTGCCCGGCGTGTGACGCGCTCTTCGAGTGGTACCGCGAGCGAGACTCCGACACGGGCATTCGCACGCAGAGCATCACGCGGCGCGAGGGCGATCAGGCCGTCGGGCTCATTCTCGACACGCTCGAGTGGCCTGTCGTCGAAACGAGACCGGCGTTGCTGAAGGCGCTCTCGAGGTGGCTCGTTCGTCCGTCGCTCGACGAACTTCAGTCCACGACGACGTTCGATCGAGTCGCGCTGGGGCGCGTCGTGGTGCTCGGCGCTTCGGCAGCGACGCTGAAGGCTCGACTCGAAGCGCACGTGAAGACCGAGCTCGGCGCGCGGGCGCTCGCGGCGGTCGGGGCGTTCGACCTGCTGGAGCACGCGGCTCGCGAGGGCGTTCGCTCTGCGCTGCGGGCGTTGGCGCGTTCGGGACCTCCTGCGGTCGAGACGACGCTGGTCACGGTCTTGAACGACGAGCGCGACCCGTCGGCGCGAGTGGAAGCGGCCGCGGGCCTCGGTCGGCTGGGCCTCGCGAAGGACCTGTTGTTCTCGACCATGTCGACCGTGCAGGACACGCAGGTCGTCGAGGCGTGTCGTGACGCGCTGGCTGCGATGAAGGCGACGGGCGCGCTGCTCCTCGGGCTCGAGGTGTCGTCGTGGAGCGTTCGTCGCGCGGCGGCAGAAGGCCTCGGCCTCGCGGGCGTGAACGAACCGCCCATCCTCGAGGCGCTCCGCCAGTCGGTCCTGCGCCCGCGAAACGCGACGATCGTCGTCACGGCTTCGTTCGCGGCGCTCCAGCAACTCGGTGAGCGCAACGCAGACCTCGAAGCGCTGCTCCGACTCGCACAGGCCGCTGGAGACGTGGAGCCGCGCGTCATCGCCGCGTGCGAAGAGCGGCTCGCTCGCGGTACCTGAGCCCGATCACCGAGCCCAATCCGAATCTGACCACCTCGGCGGTGGCTCGAGTCGTGCTCGCGGAGCTGGGTGGCGAACACGAATCTGACGACTGGGGCGGTGGCCGGAGTCGTGCTCACGGAGTTGGGTGGCGAACACGATTTCGACCACCGGGGCGGTGGCTCGAGTCGTGCTCACGAAGCTGGGTGGCGAACACGATTCCGACCACCGGGGCGGTGGTTCAACTCGTGCTCACGAAGCTTGGCACGCAACTCAGACCAACTCGCTCCTGCTGGCCGAGAATCGAGCGGCATTTCACTGCTGTTTCACGCCCCGTGGCAGCGCGTCACGTACCCGCACCCGAGCTGCAGACACGTCGACCGATCACGCAGCGCCCACTGCCGCGCGTTCTGTGACGCGATCAACCGCTTCGCCTCACCGACGAGTTCCCGTTCGAGCGCGGCTTCGTCCGGCAACGACTCGAGGAACCGGGGCTCGACGTCGTGATGCCGCAGATACGAAATGCCGGCCCGCACCTCGACGCCGGGCACCTGCACGATTCGCCGTGCCGCGAGCGCGTAGCAACCGAGCTGAAACGCGTATGGAGCCAGCCCCGCTTCCGAGGGCGTCGTCGTCTTGTAGTCGACGACCTCGACCCGTTCGTCGATGACGAGCAGGTCGATCTGCCCACGCAGGTGCAGCGAGAAATCACCGGCTGACAGCCGCAGCACGAACGGCAGCTCGCGCAACACGCGTCGCGCCGTCGGGAGCCGCTGCCCGTACTTCGTCATCCAGAACGCCTGCGCCCACGAGACGACTTCCTCGTCGCGATCGGTCGGTAACCCGCTCGTGCGCTGCAACGACGTCAACCGCTCTCTCAGCCCGCTCTGCGCGACCCACTCCAGCGGCGTCAGCTCGAGCAGCTTGTGCGTCGACGTTCCCAGTGCGCGCACGTCACCGGCTTGCGGAGCCTCGTCGCCATCTTCACGCCACTCGAAGGAGATCGGTCGCTCGGCGAGGCCGACCTGATGCGCGAGGTGAAAGCGACGCGGACAGCTCACGAAGTCTTGCAGCTGCGTGACGGGCAACATCACGTCGCGCACCGGCGGAGCGACGACCCGCTTCGCGCGCTCCACCAGGGCCGCGGTCTGCTGCAGCGTCGCGGCATCGGCCTGCGCAGGAGGCTGGGGCGGCCGCCCCGGAGGCAACGCGTCGACGTCGACCTCGATGGCCGCGCCGCGATCGTGGAACTGCTGCCACCAGAAGTCGTCGAACTTGAGCCACCCGGCCCAGGTGTTGCGCTGTGGCTTCACGGGCTGAAACCCGAGCACGACCCGGTCGCGAGCGCGGGTCAGGGCCACGTAGAGCAACCGGCGCCGCTGCGCCTCGTCACGCTTCGTCTTCAGGCTCTTGCACTGCAGGTACCTCGCGCTGCCCACCGGCTCGTTCGCGAGCGGAGCCACCGCCAACCCGACGTCGCGATCGAAGCGCACCCGCTCGCCACCCGGCGGTGACGAGGCGAACAGCTCGGGGATCACGACGACCGGCCACTCGAGCCCCTTCGCCTGATGCACCGTGAGCAACGTGACCGCTTCGGCGTCTGCGTCGTCGAGCACGTCGCCCTGCGCCTCCCGCGGCTCGGTGTCGGCGAGCTCGAGCAGCTCACGCGCGAACTGCGCCACCGGCATGCCCTGCGCCTGACGCATCGCCGCGAGATCGAGCAGCTTGTCGAGGTTGGCGAGGGCTTGTTCACCGAAAGGCCCCGCCGCCACCGCCACACGGTACGAGAGCGCCTCGAGCGCGACGCGGAGCAACTGCCGCAGGCCGAGTCGATCGCGCTCGAGGAACAGCGTCATCCACGTCGTGTGGAACTTCTGGAACCGTGCCCGCTCCGCGTCGTCGAAGGCCGAGAAGTCGGCGCCCTGCCCCAGCACCACCGCCTGCGCGTCGAGCCCGATGACCTGGGCGCCGTCGAGCGCGAGTGACACCACCGCCGAGTCCGAGAGCCCCACCAGCGGGCTGCGGAGCACGGCCGCGAACGCGATGAGGTTCGACGGGTCGGCGATCAGCTGGAGGAGCGACGCGAGATCGACGACTTCCTGGGCCGCGTAGAAACCTCGCCCGCGAACGATGCGATGCCGAACACCGTGCCGCACGAGCGCCTGCCGATAGACCTCGAGCTGCGTGAAGCGCTGGAACAGCACGGCGACGTCTCCGCCGATGACGGTGCGCGCAGGAGCGTGCTTCGGCGCTCGGGGAACGATCTGCGACCTGGGGTCAGCGAGCATCTGAGCCAGCGCGCGCGCCATCGCCTCGGCTTCGGCGTCACGCATCGCCTCCATCGACGGTTGGCTCGAGGCCTGAGCGAGCGCCCTGGGCAACGAGAGACGCACGAGCGCGGGCCCGGGAGGAGCGACCGTCCGCACGGCAGACAGGGCATCGGTCGCCGCGTCGAACTCGACCTCGAACGAGAGGCTGCTGCGGGAAGGGTCGTCTCGAACCAGGAACCGCTGGCTCTGGTTGTTGCAGAGCTCGACGACCTCGTTCGTCGACCGACGCGATTGCTGCAGAAACTGCCGCTGGCCACCGCTCGCTTCGATGCTCCGCGCCATGCGCTCGAACACCGCCACGTCGGCGCCGCGAAAATCGTAGATGGCCTGCTTGCGATCGCCCACGACGGCCAGCGCGGCCGGTTCGAGCGGTACGTCGATGGTCTCGGCGTTGGGGCCCTCACCGAGTTCGAGCGAGAGCGGCCGCGGCGCCCCCTCCCGCTTCTCGGCGAGGAGCAACACGAGCTCGAGCTGCACGCGGTTGGTGTCCTGAAACTCGTCGACCAGCACGACCTTGAAGCGGCGCTGGGCCTGGAGCCGCGCCTCGGCCGACGAGCGGAGCAGATCTCGAGTGCGAACGAGCAACGCGGTGAAGTCGAGCGCGCCGAGGTCGTCGAGCGCCTGTTCGTACGAGGCGATGGCCTCTTTCACCAACGCGCGCACGGTCGCGTCGTACGGAGCCATGCGCCACGCCATCCACAGCGCGCCCGGGCTGCCGGTGCCGTCGCTCTTTCCCCTCAAGGCGTCGCGCAGCACCACCACGTCCTGGCGGCGCCAGTTCTTCGTCGCTTCGTCGAGCGCGTCGCGGTGTTCGGGCCAGGTGTCGATGGTGACCTGCGAGAGGCGTCGGCAGATCTCGTCGACCCGCGCGCGGTACACGTCTCGAACGTCGAGCGTGCGCTGCACCGACGTCGCCATCACGCGCAGCCCACGAATCGTCGCGAGGAAGGCCTCCTTCGCTTCGTCCTGCTCCTGAACCGGAATCAGCTCGACCTGGGTGCCCTCTTCACGAATCGCCGCCGACGCACGGACGAGCGCGCTGACGAGGCCCCACGGAGAATCGGCGCCAAACCCGAAGTCGCGCACCAACTCGCGCACGAGCGCATCACCGGCCTCGAGGCGAGAGAGCACGACCCGCTCCACCGACTCGGCGAAGAGCTGCTTCGCGTCGCGGTCCTCCAGCAGCTCGAACGAGGGGTTCACGCCCGTGCCCGCGGGCGCGCGGCGCAGCACCTGCGTCATCACCGAGTGGAACGTGCCGATGCTCGCGGCGCCGAGATCGTCACGAATGGCGCGCCAGAACTTCTTCGGCGGCATCGGCTTGCCGAGCGCGGCGAACGACGTCTCGAGCTCAAGCTCCCGTTGCTCACCCTTCGCGCCGCCCGTCGCGAGGCGATCGAGCCGTTCACGCAGGCGCTGGCGCATCTCGGCGGCGGCCTTGTCGGTGAAGGTCAGCAGGCACAGGTTCGCAGGCGACACGGGATCGTTGCCGGCGCGCGCCCCCGCCAGCACGTGAAGGCAGAGCGTGATGAGGCTGTACGTCTTGCCGGCCCCGGCGCCCGCGAAGAGGGCCAGGTTCGACTCGAGTCGCAGCGCGCGCTCGAGCGGGGTCGCCTGATCGGGCGGCGGAGCAGGAGGAGGCGGCGGCGTGTTCCTCGGCACCGGCAGCACGCCGAAGTCGAAGCCCATCTGATTCTGCGGAGCGCTCCGTCGGGCGGCCATGGTCAGTCGCCCTCCGTCTCGCTCAAACGACGCGCCGAGATGCGACAGACGCTGCGCAGATGGCAGTGCTCGCAGTCGAGGGGCCTTGCGCTGAAGTCTCCACTGCGCAGCGAGTGCTGCAGCGTGTGCACCGAGTTCGCGAGATTCGGCCGCTCCTCGAGGGCGAGGCGGCGGCGATGCTCGACGTCGACCGCCAGCACGTCGTCGAGCGAGTAGTCCTCGTCACGCAGCACGCGCGAAAGCACGAGCGACTCGCTCTTCCGCAAGCCGACCCACGCCGCGTCGACGCTCCGCCCCGGGTACATGGTGCGTGCCACGAAGAGGTAGAGCGGCAGCTGGAAGTCGGTCAGCAACAACCCGTCGAGGCGCTCCTTCGGAGTGCCGGGCCGCGAGAGCTTGTAGTCGATGACGGCGACGAGGCCCGGCGCGACGTCGAGGCGATCGATGGCACCGGCGAGGAAGATGGGGCGCTCGTCGGGAAGCCCGGGTGGAATCGAGACCTGC
This sequence comes from Archangiaceae bacterium, assembly GCA_016879935.1. Classification (GTDB taxonomy): domain Bacteria; phylum Myxococcota; class Myxococcia; order Myxococcales; family Myxococcaceae; genus Xiheimicrobium. Next base: position 9,979 of record JAACJQ010000322.1, read on the forward strand.
TGCACCGACTCGGGCGCGTCGCGACGCCCGAACGTGCTCTCGAACGCCTTCGGAGTCGCACCGACGATGGGCGTGATGGCCGACTCGAAGACCAGCCGCAGCAGCTCACGCCGCGCCCGATCGACGCTGATGCCGAAGAGCAGGTGGTGGCCGACTGGCATCGTGCGCCCGACCTCGTCTGCCGCCGCCGCGAGCGCGCCATCGAGCTCTTTCGAGACGTGTTCGAGCTGCAGCTTCGACGGCGGCCAGCGGCCTTGCGCCTGCAACGTGGGAATGAGGCGCTTGAGCGTCGAGTGGAGCAGATCGCCCAGCGTGCGGTGATCCATCTCCTCGCCTGCGGCTTCGTCTTCTTCGAGGCGCAACAGCCGCCGCCCCAGCCCGAGGAAGTGACACTTCGACCAGGTCTCGAGCTGGCTCGCGCTGATGGGCCGCGCTGGGCCCCACTCCAGTGACGGGAGCAGGCGAGAGCGCACCCCCTCGTCGAGCACCGCGCCAGAGAACCGGCCGGGCTTTGCGTCGGGCTGAGAGAAGAAGCGCAGCCGTTCGATCTCGATCGCCGACATGGTGCGCGCCGTGTTCGCCCACGCGTCGTTCGCGGTCAGGCGTTGCAGCGCCAGCGCGCGGTGATCGCGGGGAGACTGCCTCGTCTCGAGCGGGCTGAAGATCTCGAGCGCGGCACGAATCGACAGCTCCGTCGCCGACTGCACGTCGTCGAGCAGGGGAACCGGCCGGTGGGCGCGCAGCTCGACCGGCAACGCCACCACGCGCTCGAGCGCATCGAGGAAGGGCGAGCGCAGCGCTTCACGGCCACGGGCGTCGGTTCTGGGGAAGCTCAAGGTCACCGCTGGCGCCGACAGCAACGCGTGGTGCAGCAGCAGGCGATCCTCCGCGAGCCGGAGCGGCAGGGCGACGCCGTCGTCGATCACCGACAGTCTGAAGGCCGTCGTCGGGCTCGCGAGGTTCACCTCGAGGCGCTCGTCTTCGGACAGGAGCGGCGCCGGGTTTGGTCTTCCGGGAAACCGCCCGTCGAGCAGCCCCCCGAGAAAGACGGTGTCGAACGCGCTGCCCGGCAGCTCGCGCACGTCGACGAGCCACACGGCCCCGGCGCGAGGGCCCCGGGCCTGCAGGTTCACTTCTCCCGCCGCGAGCGTGAGCCAGCGCGCGAAGGCGCGACGCTCCAGCTGCACGGCGCCGAGCCCCGACTTCTCGAGCGACGTGCGCAGCGATCGCACGAGTGAGCTCAGCGCATCGAACGACGCCTGATCTCGGGCGACCGCGTGATCGATCTCCGCCTCGAGCAGATGACCGACGGCAGGGCGATCGACCTCCGAGAGCGCCTCGCCGATGCCGAGCGAGCCGACGGCCTTCCACCACGTCTCGAGCATCGCCGACGCCGTTCCACGAAGCGGAATCGAGCGACCCAGCGCCAACACCCGCTTCACGCCACCAATCAACGTCTCGAGCGCCTGCACGTCGGCGGTGAGCACACGCCGCTCGACCGCCTCGCGGGCACGACGATCGCGCAGCGCGCCGAGACGCACCGCCCACGCGCCCTGCCCGTCTTTCTCGCCGATCACGTCGTCGCGCACGCCCGCTTCGGCGAACGCGCCACGACACGGCGGCATGCCCTTCGACAACGCGCGCGCGTAGCGGCTCTCGAGCAGGCTCGCGACGGCATCGGCGGGAAACCGGTCGTCCGCCAGCGTCAGCAGCGACAACGAGAGCCGCCCAATCGGGCTCGCCGCGAGGGGAATGCCGAGCCGCGCGCGCGCCGGAATGCCCAATGCGTCGAGGTGCTCGACCAGCAGCTCGGTGTCGTCGGCGAGATCTCGAAACGCGATGGCGACGCGCTCGGGAGGCGTGCCCTGCTCGAGCGCCTGCTTCACGCCCGCTGCGATGGCGCGCGCTTCGTCACGCGGCGACGCACACGAGACGACGCGAAGCCCGTGTGCCAGTCCCTGGGTCGCCTCGGCCGCGAACACGTTTCTCAGCTGCACGCCCAGCTCGCTCGACGACGACTCCGGCACCAGCTCGGCGCCCTGCAACGACTCCCAGCGCTTCTCGAAGAAGCGCGCGACCTGCCCGACGAACGCGTCGGTGTGCGGGCTGCCGGCCCAGGGCAACACCAACCGGAACCGGCGATTCGACGAGACACACGCCCGCGCGAGCGCATCGAGAAAGGTGAGCCGCGCCGGCGCGAGATCGTGCAGGTCGCGCACCTCGATGGCCTCGAAGCGCAGCAACGGCTCGGGCAGCCCCAGCTCCTTCAGCCGCCGGGTCGCGAGGTGAACGATGGCGCGGCGATCGACCAGCTGCAGCGCCTCGAGCCGTTCGTCGACTGCGCTGAACAACGCCGCGAGCGCCCGAACCTTGTCACCCGTGCGACCCGTGAGCGCGACGTCGGAGAGATACGTGGGTGTGAGCTCTTGCGAGTACAGCTCACCGCGCAGCTGGTCGGCCTGGAGCGCGAAGTCGGCGGTGGTGGCGACGTCTCCGAACACGGGCCGCGCGAGGCGGGGCGCTTCGGTCGCGAGCATCGTGCGCACCAGCCACGGGTCAGCCGGAGCCCGCTGCGCGAAGGCCGGGCCACCACACGCCTCGACGAGCTGAGAGAACGTGCGATGCGCGCCGGCGTCGATGAAGCCCGTGCGGCGGCTCTCGGCCAACAACGCGAGCTCGACCCGGCCCGAATCGGGGCGAACGACGAGGGTCGAGGGCGAGGCAGACGACACGCGGGCACCTTACCGGCTGGGGCTGACACCTCCATCGCCGGAAGTGCCAACATCGCGACTGAATGCGGCCGACCTTCATCCTCGTCGTGATCGTCGCCGGGTGTCCTTCGGCGCCGCCAGCCTTCACCGCCCGCGACGGGTCCCGAATTCGTCTGACGGGCTTCGCGACCGACGCAGGCCAGGCCATCACTGGCTTCGTCGATGGCGTCGACCCGGTCTTGCTGGCGCGCGCTTCAGACGAGTCACTGCGGTTGCTGCCCTCGGAGAGCCTGGGGCTGACCGACTTCGCCGACCCGGCCTGCAGCACGCCTGTCTTCGTGCTCTCTCGATGTGGGGCGCCTCCCCGGTTCGTCTCGCGTGAGGTCGGCGAGTCAGCGCCCTGCGAGTTCCAGAAGACCCAGCCTCGCAAGAGAGAGGTCTATCGCGTCGGGGCGCGCGTGATGGGAGCCACCTTCACGCGCATCGGCACCGAATGCCGGCAGTTGCTCCCGCGCCCGGGCGTGTTCTCCGTTGAGCGCGTCGGCCCTGAGTCCTTCGTTCGGGTGAAAGCGATCAGGGCGGCCCTGACTTCGACCGAGTCCATCTGGCAGCTCGAAGGCGACGATGGCTTTCGGGCCATCGCAGGGCTGGACTCGCCGTCGCTGGGTTGGTGCTCCGTGTTCACCGCGACACCAGGAAAAGTGACGTGTGAGCCGCAGACGTCGGCCGCCGTTCCGTTCGGGGGCCCCTTCGCCTTTCAGAGCGCCACCTGTGGGGGCGAGGGCCTGGCGTACGCAGCCTCCACTGCGTGTGTGCCCACCGTCGTGGCGCGGTACGACCTGACCCCCGGGTGCTTCCGGCCGGGCGATGTGGCAGCGCAGTGGTCGCAGGCTCGAACGCCGGTCGCGTCTGCCACCTCGGTCAACACGGCTGGTCGCTGTGAGGCCTCGTCAGCCTCCTACCGATACCTCACCTTCGACGACGCCAACCGCCTCGCTCCCCCCGCCCTGACCGCGCGGGTCCTGTTCACGGGCCGCGTCGGTGCGCTGACGCTGGAGCTCGCTGATGCGGGCTCGACCGGGCTGTCGACGCAGACGCTGTTCGACCGTGAGCTCGCAGAGGCATGCACCCCGGAGCGGACGAGCAGTGGGCACCTCGTCTGCCTGCCGTTGTCCGTTCACCGGAGTTCGTTTCAAATCTTCAGCGACGCAGCCTGCTCGAGACCTGTGCTGGTGGTCTCGGATGCGTGCCGCGAGCGCCCGCCAGTGGCCGCTGCCGAGTGGGTGGCCGCTCAGGACGACGCGGGCTGTGGGAGCGTGGTGCTCTCGACTGCCAGGCGAACCGGCGCGCCTTTCGAGGGGCCCGGCTTCGAGCTCGATGGAACCGGCGCGTGTGTACCGCGGGCACGCGCGCCGCTCGAGTGGTGGTTCTCGATGGGCGATGCCGCTCCAGCCGAGCAGATCTTTGCCGACGTCGTGGCGTTCTGAGCGCTCAGTGAAACGAGTGTCGGAAAAAGGGCGGATTCCGCCCTCAGGCTGACGCACGATGGAGCGCATGACGCCCTTCGTGCTCGCCGCCGTCATCGCCGCCAGCCCCAGCCCGCACCGCCTCCAGTGGGATCCGCGCATCGACCTGCCCGTGACGGGGGTGCTCGGTGCGGCGTGGCTGGTGAGCGAGTTCGCGGTGAAGTCACAGCTGGCGCCCGATGCGTGCCGCTGGTGCGCGACGAACGGCTTCGACACGGGCGTGCGCCGCCTCTTCAACCCCACCCTCGAGCCGAGCGCGTCGGGCATTCGCCCCGCCGCGACTGCGTCAGACCTACTCGGCTTCGTCGGCGTGCCGCTCATCGTCGCGGGGCTCGACGCGCTGGGAGCGAAAGATGCTCCCGACTTCCTCAAGACCTGGGCCGTCGACCTCGTCATCATTCTCGAGTCGACGTTCTCGGCGCTCGCGGTGAACCAGACGGTGAAGTTCGCGGTCGGCCGCGCCAGGCCGTACACGGTCGACGCTCCGGCCGAGCTGCTCGCGCAGGCGAAGGACCCGCACGATCACAACCTGTCGTTCTTCTCGGGCCACACCACGTTCACGGTTGGCCTCTCGGTCTCGGCCGGCATGGTGGGCCTGCTGCGCGGCTACAAGTTCGCGTGGCTGACCTGGGCCGTCGCGGTGCCGCTCGCGTTGACGACGGCGACGCTGCGCATGGCGGCCGACAAACACTGGATGACGGACATTCTCGTGGGCGCGGCGGTGGGCAGCGCGTTCTCGGTCGCCGTGCCCCTGTTGTTCCACGGCCGTGAAGCCTCGCCCGTCAGCGTGCGTGTCAGCCCGATGCCGAACGGCCTCGCGGTCTCGGGCACCTTCTAACGATCGACCTGCGCGGCGAGCTTCTTCGGCGCCAGCAGGCGAAAGCTGCGCACCAGCAACGCCTCGACCTCGTCCCAGTCGGTCTGCTCGTCGAGCACGACTCCGGCGATGTCGCGAAACCAGACGGGCTTGAAGAAGGGCGCGCGCTGCAACCTCGGCGACGCCACGACCTCGACCGGCGCCCGAAACGTCAGCACGCAGGCCGGCCCCTGCGTTCCCGCGGCCTTCGCGTAGGCAGGTGGCTGGCCACGGGCGATGGTCAGCACATGCGCGAAGGTCTTCTTGCGAACGACCCACCGCGTCCCCACCCAGGCCTGCTCCTCGACAGCCTCGGGAAGGTCGAGGCAGACACGGCGCAACCGGTCGAGGAATGCGGCGGGCGGCGGCGTGGTTCGTGCCATCTCGGTTCTTCCACCGTTGCGCCGTCCGCCCTCCAATGGCAAGGCCCCGTCCCGTGTCTCTCGTTCGCCGCTTCGTCATCTTCGGGCTCGTCACCTTCCTGTCCATCGCGCTCGATCAGGTGACGAAGGTGCTGGCGACCGATGCCTTCAAGGGCCAGCCCACGCTCTCGTACCTGGGTGACACCTTTCGCTTTCAGTACGCGACCAACGAGGGCGCGTTCCTCTCGCTGGGTGGAAACCTGCCGCCCACCGTGCGCTTCTGGCTGCTCACCGTCGGCGTCGGAGCCCTGCTGCTCGCCATCTCGGTTCACGCGCTGCGCAACCCGGTCGATACGGCCAACCTCAGCGGCTACGCCCTCATCGTCTCGGGCGGCTTCTCGAACTGGATCGATCGCGCCCGCTTCGGCGGGGTCGTCGTCGACTTCATGAACATGGGCCTCGGGTCGCTGCGCACCGGCGTCTTCAACGTGGCTGATCTCGCGATTCTGGCCGGCATCGGCGTGCTGCTCATCGCGGGCTGGAAGCAGGACCGCGCAGCGAAAGCAGCGGCAGCCGTGTCTTCTGCTGTCGCAACCGCACCGACTCAGCCAGTCATCACCGACCCCGCGCCGCCCGCCGAAACCCCGCGACACGACGCCTGAGCGGCGAGGCACATCGGTTGCTCTGAGGAAGCTCGGTCTTTCTTCCTCCCAGGGGCACCTCCATGAAAACCAGCTCTCTTCTGACGGCCGCGTTCGCGGTCGCGCTCTCGGCGTGTCTTGGCGCACCAGCGAACACCTCCTCGGCGCAGGCGACGCTCCAGCTGATCGAGATCGCCACTCCCGGCCAGCGCTTCTCGGTGAACGCCACCCTGCAGCTCGAGGCGTACGGCGTGTACAGCGACGGCAAGAAGGTCAAATGCACCGACGAGGTGACGTGGTCGTCGTCGGACGAGGCCATCATCGCGATCGATCAGACGGGCGTCGCGCGGCTCGTGGGAGCAGGTCAGGCCCGAATCACGGCGGCGATGGAAGGGCATCAGGGCGGCGTGTCGATCGTGGCGTCTCCTGCCGTCACGCGCTCGCTCGAGCTGTTCCCCACCGACTTCTTCGAAGCGCCGCGAGGGCTCATGCCCCAGCTTCACCTCTTCGCGACCTTCAGTGATGGCACCCGTCGGGAGGTGACCGACGAAGCGCGCTGGAGCGCCTCTGGCGTCGGCGCCTGGCCCCTGGGTGAGCCCGGCCACTACCGCCTCGACTCGCAGGGAGACATCACGCTGATCGCCCGCTTCGGTGGTCTCGAGGCCCGCAAAGACGTTCGAGTGCTGCCGCCTGCCGTCACGGCGCTGCGAATCGACCGCCTCGACGGAGTGATTCGGCCGGGCCAGTCGCTGCCGCTGGCCGTGGTCGCGAGCTACACCGATGGCTCGAGCCGCGACGTCACCGCCGACGCGCAGCTGCTCTCGCTCGACGGCCACATCGCGGGCCTCTCGGCAGGGCAGATCATCGCCATCGCGCCCGGGCGTGCACGCGTCGTCGCGCAGTACGAGGGCTTCACGGCCTCGCGGGCGGTGCTGGTCACGGCGCGGGTGCTCGTCAGCCTCAGCAGCGCGCTGCCCCACGCCGACGTTCCCGCCGGGCGGTCGGTCTCGTTCCCGCTCCTGGCGACCTTCGATGACGGCTCGGCGCTCGAGGTGTCCGATCTCGCGGTGTGGTCGAGCACGAGCAGCGAGGTGGCCGACGTCACGCAGGGCACGGTCGCGGCGCATCAGCAGGGCGAGGTGGAGATCAGCGCCAGCTACGGTGGCGAGCACCTCGTGTTCACGGTGTCGGTGCAGGCCCCGATTCTCGAAGGCATCGAGCTGACGTTGCCCGCGTCACGGCTGCTCGAGGGCCAGCTCGCGTCGTTCGCCGTCTACGGCCGGTTCAGCGATGGCGCGGTGCTCAACCTCACGCCCGTGGCCGTGCTTCGCAACTCTCCGTTCGTGAACGTCAACGTCAGCTCGGACTACGCGATCGTCGAGGGCGTCACCGCGGGCCCGGCGTCGGTCGAGGCCGAGGTCGGTGGACTCATCACCAGCGTGCAGCTGACGGTCAGCGACGCGCAGCTCGAGAAGCTCTTCATCGTTCGCCCCTCGTCGGACCAGGGTGGGCTGGCCAACGAGCTGCGCGCGGTCGCGCAGTACAGCGACGGCGCGTTCCTCGACGTGACCGAGCTGTGCCACTGGCGCTCGAGCGACCCGCAGATGGTGCAGGTCGAGAGCGTGCCGGGGTGGCGTGGGCATCTGTCTCCCGTGAAGGGAGCAGCAGAGATCTCGGCGCAGATGCTGAGCCTCACCGAGACCTTCAGCCTCTCGCCGTGACGATTACTTGGAGGCCGAGGCTCCAACCGCTTCGGCCTTCAGCTTCGCGGCGCGTTTGCGAATCTGGGTGATGACGTCGGGCAGCGAGCCGGCCTGGCCCATTCGAATCAGCGCGTCGGGCACCGCCATCTTCGGGTCGGAGTCGATGGCGTAGACGACCAGGCTCTTGCTGCCGTCGCCCCAGGGCAGCACCGTCCACGAGCCGTCGTTGCGGTGGTAGCTGCCACGAACCATCTTCCACCCGCGGTAGTGGTGGCCCTTCGGCTCTTCCCTGACGATCGAGATGCTGTCGCTCCAGAGGTCGGGCAGCGGGAACGGCATCGAGAGCTCGACGTGGCAGATGGTGCCGACGCCCTCTTCTTCCTTCACCCAGCTCTTCTTCGTGCGCGGCATGAACTGCCAGAAGTGCTTGCAGTCTCGCACCACGGGGAAGACCTCGTCGGTCGGGCCGTCGACGACGCCGATGGCCATGGCCGCGACGCCCTTGTTGTCGGTGGGCGTCAACGAGCGGGTGACGATCTCTCCGGCGTTGAGCTTCTTCTGATCGGCGTCGCTGAGCTCGGGGCTGGTGACGGCTTGCGCGAACGCCGGGCTGGCGAGCAGGAGGAACACGGGGGTGAAACGCATGACCGACAAGGTACCCCGGGTTGCCCGTTCGCCACTACCGGGTGAACGGTTCCCGACGATTCCAGATGGACACGCACGCGCGACTGCGGGAGTCGTCGAGGTCGATGGCTCCGTCACGCGTCATTCACAACACCGAGGGCGTGGCGTGGCTGAAGGAGCAGCGCTTCTCGGAGTCACACGCCGTCATCACCTCGATGCCCGACGTCTCGGAGATGAACCTGTCGTTCGAGGCGTGGCGCGAGTGGTTCAGCGACACGGCGCAGCTCATCTGCGAGCGGGTGGCGCCGAAGGGCGTGGCGTTGTTCTTCCAGACCGACGTGAAGCGTGACGGGCGCTGGGTCGACAAGGCGTACCTGGTGCAGCGCGGGGCCGAGCGGGCGGGCAGCTTTCAGCTCTTTCACAAGGTCGTCTGTCGCGCGCCGCCAGGCATGACGACGTTCGGCCGGCCGGCGTGGGCGCATCTGTTGGCGTTCAGCCGCGAGCTGACCGTGGAGCCAGGAGAAGCGACCGCCGACGTGCTGCCGCAGCTGGGCGAGATGCCGTGGGCGCGCGCGATGGGCGTCGAGGCGTGTGAGGTCGCGGTGACGTTCGTGAAGGGGAAGCCGAAGGCGACGGTGGTCGTCGACCCGTTCTGCGGCCTCGGCACGGTGCTCGCCGTCGCGAATCGTCACGGGCTCGATGCGATCGGGGTCGAGCTGTCACGCAAACGCGCCGAGAAGGCCCAGACCCTCGAAGTTCGTCCGACGAAAGGCCGCGCACGAGAATGAGTGCTTCGCCGCACGACCTGCGCGAACGTCGAGCGCATGGCTGGAGGCGCTGACGACGAGCGGTTGTTCGACGACCTCGCCGGTCTGCTCGCGGCGAACGGCGTGTCGGACTTCGTCTTCGCGCCGATCCTGCTGCCCACCGACGAGTTCTTCCCCGATGCGTGGCGCGGAGATCTTCGCAGCGCCGAGGTGATGCTCCGCCGGCTGATGGCGCACGCGCGCCTCTCGTCGCTCCCCTTCTCGCTCCGCCTCGACACGGACCCGGGCTGGGCGGAGGACGAGTCGTCTGAACCGCCCCACCGTGACGCGGCGGCCTTCTTCGCCGGCGTGAACGAGTTCGGCACGTACCTGTTCGGCATTCGGGCGGCACACCTGAGCGAGCCGATGGCGCTCGCCGGCATTCTCGCGCACGAGACCGCGCACGCCTGGCGCTTTCGTCGTGACATCACGCAGACCCACGACGCGACCGAGGAGCGGCTCACCGACCTGAGCTCGTTGTTCCTCGGGTTCGGCGTGCTCGCCTGCGGCATCGCCCATCGGAACGACCGTGCGCTGGCACAACGCGGCTACCTTCCTCTCTTCAGCGTCGCGACGGGCCTTGGGCTGCAGCTCGCGCTTCGCAACGAACCGAACGAATGGAGTCGAGTGAAAGAGCAGCTCCCGGTCGATGCGCGGGCGATCGTCGATGAAGTGCGCGAGCGGTGGCTTCCACGACGGGCAGAGCTGCTCGACCGGCTGAGACTCCCTCCCGAGGCGGAGTGGGTGAAGAAGGCGCCACCTGCACTGCCGGTGCGTTGGGAGCCGAAGCGCGCTGCCGCGAAAGACATCGTCTTCCGCGTGAACCAGCCTCCGGTCTTGCCTGTGGCTGCGGCGCTCGGCGGTCTTGGGGCGCTGGTCGCGCTCGCCAACTGGGTCTGGTGGCCCGTGCTGATCGTGGCCCTGACGCCGCTGGCGTTGCTCATTCGTCGCGATGTCTGCTCGGGCTGCGGGTCGCCGTTGGGCCAGCGAACGCGCTGTGCAGGGTGCGGCGGCGACGTGGTGGGCCGAATCAAACGTCGAGCTGATCACCGCCGCGCCGAGTCGGCCTGGCTCGCGGAGGAAGGCAACGAACAGGCGAGCGCCGCAAAGGACATCGCGCGGAGCCTGCTCGACGATGCACGCAAAGGAACGCCATGACGCGCCAGATGTTGATGACGAGAGAGACGCCGCGCCTTCGCCTGCGCATGCCCGAGGAGCGCGACCTCGACGCCTTCGCCGAGTGGTTCGCCGACGAAGAGACGATGAAGTGGATGCAGCAGCCCACGCTTGATCGTGACGAAGCCTGGCGCGTGCTGGCGATGATGGTGGGCCACTGGCACCTGCGCGGCTTCGGCCCCTGGGTGCTGGAGGAGAAGTCGACCGGCCGGCTGCTGGGCCGCGGCGGGCTCTGGTTCCCCGAGGGCTGGCCGGGCGTCGAGTACATCATTCTCGTCTCACCGACCGCCCGGGTCGGTGGCCTGGCCACCGAAGTGGGTCGCGAGGCCATGCGCTGTGCGTTCGAGGTGCTGCAGCTTCAAGAGCTCTTCGGCTTCATCGCGCCGTGGAACAAGCGCTCCATCGCGCTCGCGAACACCCTGGGCTTCGACTTCCGCAAAACGTGGCAGCCGCAGGCAGGCACCATGCTGAACGTGTACTCCGTTCAGCGCGATGACTACCCGCGGCTGCGTGATGCGTGGTGACTCGGTCGTTTACTCGCCCAGCAGCTCGGCGTGACGGGCGGCGAGCAACTGCGCCACGTTCCACGGCGCGAACTGGGTGATCTGCTGCTGCAGCTCGCTCATGCCCGGCTGCTCCTGGAAGGCGGGAGCGAGGCCCTGCGAGAAGCCGACGAGGTTGTCGATGGAGCCGAAGCTCTGCACCGCCGCCCCCATGAAGCCGAGGCCCGTCGAGCTCAGGCCCGCCGCGGCACCCGCGCCGTTGCTGACGAGGTTCGACGCGAAGCGGGTGGCGAAGTCGGTCACGTTGGCCACCGTGTCCGAGACGCCTTTGACGAGCTCGGCGCCTTTCCCCACCATACTCACGAGTGATCCAATGCCTGGGATCACCGAGAGGAACTTGCCGATGGGGCTGTTGTTGATGAAGTCGCCCACCGCGCCCGCGATGTTGCTGACCGTCTTCGCGATGCCCGAGATGGCCTTGCCAACGGACTCGATGGCGCCGCCGATTGCCTGACCGATCTTCTTGATGCCGTCTGCGATGAAGCCCATGGCGATTCTCCTGAAGTGAAGTGAGTGAGGGGTTGAAAGGGGAGTTCAGCGAAGGTTGCGTTTGATCGACCGCTTCAGCGCGTCGTTGAGCTTGGGGTCGACGGGCGTCGCCGGAGCGGCCGCCTGCTCGCGCACCTGCACGCGGGGCAGATCGTCGAAGCTCGAGGTGCGGCCGGACTTCTCGATGACGGTCTTCTCGGCGCGCAAGAAGCCCTCGACCTGCTTCGCGGAGGGCACCTGCACGCCGTGCTGACGGAGCACCTCGTCGCTGGCCACCATGAACTGCGGCTCCTCGCCGGTGACTTTGAAGTGCGCGACCAGTCCGGCGTAGTCCTGCACCGAGAGGTTGAGGTTCTTCGCGATGGCCTTCGTGCGGGGATCAGCGGCGACGCGGGCCCGGAGGGTTTCAATCTGCTGTTGGGTTTCGGCGTTCATGGAGAAGAGAACGCGCCAGCCCTTCCCCGCGGGACATTCGGGGCGTCGATTGTCTGATGTCGGCAGGTTGCGACGAGGTCAGCTGCCCCGAAGGCTGCGTTCTCTCGCCAGCACCGAGACGATGGCGACCACCGCTGCCACCGCTGCACCCACACCGAAGAGCAGGCTCACGTTGCCCGCATCGAAGAGTGGCCGCGCCAGCCGGCTTCCGACCGAGGCGCCGACGAAGAGGCTGCCCGAGAAGAAGGCGATGGCAGGCCCACGAGACTGCGGCGCGGCGAGGGTGGCCCACACCTGCAGGTTCGAGTGGAAGAGCACGATGGTGGCGCCCATGGCACACGCGGCGAAGACGACGCCCACCGGCCCGGGGCTCAGCGAGACGGCGCCCCAGCTCGCGACGAGGAGCGCTCCGCCGAACGACATCGCGCGCAGCACCGAGACCTTGCCCGACATGCGCTTCGCGATGCGTGACCAGACGACGACCGAGAGTCCGTAGCCGGCGATGAGCAGGCCGGTGAGTGAGGCCGAGACACCGGCGCGCAGCAACGTCGGCGCGAGGAAGGCGAAGAGGCCGAACAACACGCCACCTTCGACGAAGCCGATGATCGCGAGCCGTCGAACGGCGGTGACCGAGATCGCCGCGAGCACACTCCCCGGCTTCGCTGGCGCCGGCGGCGCGAAGAGTCGAGTCGTCGCGAGCAACGAGACGAGCGCGAACACGCCTGCCACGCCGAACCCGAGGTGCCACCCGACCGCGTCAGCCATCACGCCCGCACCGAGCACGCCCGACGCGGAGCCGATCGCGTAGACCGAGTTCATCTCCATCGCCGCGCCCGGCCGCTCGTTCTCGGGCAGCACGTCACCAATCCACGCGATGACCGACGGCACGATGCCCGCCATGCCGGCGCCGGTGATGAAGCGCGCGACGAGCAAGCCGTCGAGCGAGGTCGAGAACACCGACGCGATGGAGCCCAGGGCTCCCGCCACCATGCCGATGCGCATCACCGTCACGCGGCCCAGGCGCTCCGAGGCCATGCCCCAGGGCACCTGCATCAACCCGTAGGCGAGGTAGTACGCCGTCGCGACGGCGGTGGCCTCGGCGAGCTCGACCTTCAGATCCGTCGCGATCGCACGCACCAGCGGTGTCATCGCGAAGTTGTCGAACGCAGCCGCAAAGACCCCCACCCACGCCGGCCACCGTCGAACGCGCTCCATGCGGCGGGTGGGTAGCAACCCCTTCGGCTGGGCGCTCACCCTTCTTCGTCGTTGACCCTGAACATCTGTTCCGACACAACGGCGAGCGAACTCGTCTCTCTGCCGCTAGGACTCCCGCCCCATGGCTGAACCGGAAGTGATCACCGTCCGCGGCGCCCGCGAGCACAACCTCAAGGGCGTCAACCTCGAGATTCCCAAGAAGAAGCTGGTCGTCTTCACCGGCGTGTCCGGCTCGGGCAAGTCGTCGCTCGCGTTCGACACGCTCTACGCCGAAGGCCAGCGCCGCTACGTCGAGTCGTTGTCGGCCTACGCGCGCCAGTTCCTCGGGCAGATGGAGAAGCCCAAGTACGACACCATTCGCGGCCTCTCGCCGACGATCTCCATCGAGCAGAAGGCGGCGTCGAACAACCCGCGCTCGACCGTCGGCACCGTCACCGAAGTGCACGACTACCTGCGCGTGCTCTTCGCGAACATGGGCGTGCAGCACTGCCACAACTGCGGCCGCAAGGTGGGCAAGCAGTCGGCGCAGCAGATCGTCGACGAGATCATGAAGTTGCAGCCGGGGTCGAAGCTGCAGCTGCTCGCGCCCATCGTCGTGAACCGAAAGGGTGAGCACAAAGACCTGCTCGTCGACGCTCAGCGCCGTGGGTACAGCCGCGCGCGCATCGACGGCAAGGTGCGCTCGCTGGAGGACTCGATCAGCCTCGACAAGAAGTCGAAGCACGACATCGAGCTGATCATCGACCGCCTCGTGCTCAAGGCCGACCTGCGGCCGCGGCTCACCGACTCGGTCGAGAACGCGCTCAAAGAAGGCAAAGGCGTGCTCATCGTCACCGACGAGAGCGCCGACAAGCAGGCCGATCGCACGATGAGCGAGCTGAACGCGTGCCACCACTGCGGCCTCTCGTTCCCCGATCTCACGCCGGCGTCGTTCTCGTTCAACAACCCGCTCGGCATGTGCACCGACTGCTCCGGCCTCGGCACGCGCCCCGAGATGGACCCCGATCTCATCGTCACCGACAAGACGCGCTCGATTCGGGAAGGCGCGGTCGAGGTCTGGGCCTCGGGCGTGACGCGCGGCGAAGGGTGGACGGCCGATCTCGTCGACACGCTCTCGCGCGCGTTCGGCATCGATCTCGAGACGCCGTGGGAGAAATTGCCGAAGGGTCAGCGCGACATCGTCATGTACGGCGCCGGCGGCAAAGAGGTGTCGATGAAGTGGGGCGACGCGCGCTGGAAGATGGAGTGGGAAGGCCTCGTCAACAAGCTGATGCGCGGCTTCCAGTCGACGACGTCGGAGTCGATGAAGCAGTACTACATGCGTTTCCTCTCGGACAAACCGTGCCCCACCTGCCAGGGCGAACGGCTCAAGCCCGAGTCGCGCGCGGTGAAGGTGCACGGCAAGACGATCGTCGAGGTCTCGCACCACACGATCACCGAGGCGCAGACGTTCCTCACCGAGATGCCGCTCACGAAGAACGAGGCGACCATCGGCGCCGAGCTGCTCAAGGAGATCCGCTCCCGCCTCGGCTTCCTCATCGACGTCGGCCTCGGCTACCTCACGCTCGATCGCAGCGCGTCGTCGCTGTCGGGTGGAGAGAGCCAGCGCATTCGCCTCGCCTCGCAGATGGGCAGCGAGCTCACCGGCGTCATCTACATTCTCGACGAACCGTCGATCGGGCTGCACCAGCGCGACAACGGGCGCCTCATCGGCACCCTCAAGAAGCTGCGCGATCTCGGCAACACGGTGCTCGTGGTGGAGCACGACGAAGAGACGATGGAGGAGTCGGACTGGATCGTCGACTTCGGCCCCGGCGCGGGTGAGCTCGGCGGCGCGGTGGTGGCGGAGGGCACGCCCAAGCAGGTGATGCGCGACGAGAAGAGCGTGACCGGCGGGTATCTGTCGGGGCGGCTCGAGATCGGCGTGCCTCCAACGCGGCGCAAGGGCCTCAAGACGAAGATCTCCATTCGCGGCGCGAAGGAGAACAACCTCAAGAACGTCGACGTCGATCTGCCGCTCGGCACCTTCATCGCCATCACCGGCGTGTCAGGCGCGGGCAAATCGACGCTGATCAACGAGATCCTCTACCCTGCCCTCGCGCGCCACCTGACCGAGTCACGCGTGATGCCGGGAAAGCACGCGTCGATCAGCGGCATCGAGCACCTCGACAAGGTCATCGACATCGACCAGCGCCCCATCGGCCGTACGCCCCGCTCGAACCCGGCGACGTATACGAAGGTGTTCGACCCGATTCGTGAGGTGCTGGCGCAGACCGCCGAGGCGCGCGCGTTTGGCTACACGCCGGGCCGCTTCAGCTTCAACGTGAAGGGCGGCCGTTGCGAGGCGTGCGAGGGCGACGGCGTGAAGAAGGTCGAGATGCACTTCCTCGCCGACGTGTACGTGCCGTGCGAGGTGTGCGGCGGCAAGCGCTTCAACGAGGCGACCCTGCGCGTGCGGTACAAGGGCAAGAACGTGTCGGAGATGCTCGACATGTCGGTGCGCGAGGCCATCGAGCACTTCTCGGTGCACCGCGACATCATGCGGCACCTGCAGACGCTCGATGACGTCGGGCTCTCGTACCTGAAGCTCGGGCAGCCCTCGCCGACGCTCTCGGGTGGTGAAGCCCAGCGCATCAAGCTCTCGCGCGAGCTCGCGAAGGTGGCGACGGGTCGCACCCTCTACATCCTCGACGAGCCCACGACCGGTCTGCACTTCGAAGACATTCGCAAGCTGCTCATCGTGCTGAACCGGCTCGTGGATGCCGGCAACACGGTGCTGGTGATCGAGCACAACCTCGACGTCATCAAGTCGGCCGACTGGGTGATCGATCTCGGCCCAGAAGGCGGCGACGGCGGCGGCAAGATTCTCGCCGAAGGCACGCCTGAAGAGGTCGCCGAGGTGAAGGGCTCGTACACCGGCAAGTACCTGAAGCACGTGCTCGAGAAGGCGCGCAAACAGCGTGTCGGCGTGCGCGTCGCCGGGTGAATCGGGCCGGCGATCCGCTCGACGAAGAACGGAGCGCCGACCCTTCACACGTTCGCGCCCTGAGGCAGACGGTCGATCAACCCGCGCCGCTCGAGGGCTGGCCGCAGCGCCGTGTCGGTCTCGAGCCGGAACCCGCGATGGAACGCCACCAGCGGCGTGCCGCCCGGCACCTGCTCGTCCCACGCGTCTTCGAACACGAGCGTGCCGATTCGCACGAGCACGACCGACGGCAGCCGAACGGCGAGCACCTCGTCGAGCACGGCCGTCAGATGCGAGGTCGAGAACGACGAAGCCGGCATCAGCACCGTCAGCGTCTTCAGTCGGCTCGCGACGGGAAGCGACTCGAGTTCACGCACCAGCTTGGGAAGGCGTGACCGGGGCGCGGGCGCGACCCGACCATGCCGTTGGTAGACGTCGGCAGCCTGACTGCGCAGCTCGACAGACTGAAGGAAGCCGCGCCGCCACTGGAGCGTCGCCAACGAGCTCGCCATCTGGAGCGCTCCGAGCAGCTGCTTGCCGTGCAACGCCAGGTGTCGACGCTCGGCCTCGATGAGGCGCGCGTCTCCGGGCCGGTTCTCGAGCGCGAGCTGCAGGTGCATGAGCGTGCCGCGCGGGTCGCCCGCTGACTCGAGCGCGTCGGCGAAGACAGCCACCGCGTCGGGGTCGTCGAGGGTCGTGAGCGTCGGCGTCATGAAGCCGCCTGACGACCTCGAAGGGAGCGACTGACGGGCTACGCTCCCGCCCATGCGCTCCCTGCCCTTCGCCGTGCTCGTGGTCGCCGCTCAGGCCCTCGCCGATCTGCCGCCGCCAGAGCTCGTCTTGCCGAGCGGGAGCGCCGACTACAAACGCACCATTCGCCTCGTGCAGGACGCGAAGCGGAAGAAGCGCACCACGGCGCAGCTCGCGAAAGACGTCGCGGCGCTGAAGCTCAAGCCCCACGCGCTCGGCTGCGAGTACTACTTCCTCACGCCGCCACCTCCGCCCCCGGGCATCACCTTCGAGCCGAAGCTGATGCCGAGCGATTGGGTCGGCACGTTCGGAGAAGTCGCCATGGTGCACCTCGGCGGCTGGGGGCTCGAGCGCGACGAGTACGACGCGCTCCACAAGGCTGCGCACGGCAAGCTGCCTGGCTTCCCCAACTGCGGTCAGGCGCCGATGAAGAAGTAGCGAGCAGACGACTCGGCATCGCGGGCGGGTAAGGTGCGCCGCCATGTCGAGCGCTCCACCCAAGGCGAAGCTGCCGTCCCAGATTCCATTCATCATCGGCAACGAGGCGGCCGAGCGCTTCAGCTTCTACGGCATGCGCACCGTGCTCACGAACTTCCTCGTGGGCTACCTGCTCATCGGCCTCGCCGAGCAGGAGCGTCAGGCCGCCGCGAAGGAGGTCTTCCACGTCTTCGTGATGGGCGTGTACTTCTTCCCGCTCCTGGGCGGCTGGCTGTCGGATCGCTTCCTCGGCAAGTACCGCACCATCTTCTGGCTCTCGCTCGTGTACTGCGTGGGCCAGGTGCTGCTCGCGCTCTCGGTCGAGAGCAAACCCGGCTTCTACGCGGGGCTCTTCCTCATCGCGCTCGGCTCGGGCGGCATCAAGCCGTGTGTGTCGGCCTTCGTCGGCGATCAGTTCGATCAGACGAACAAGCACCTCGCGAAGGTCGTGTTCGACGCGTTCTATTGGATCATCAACTTCGGCTCGTTCTTCGCGTCGCTGCTGATTCCACCGCTGCTGTCGGCCAAGCCGACGGTCATCACCTGGAACGAGGCGGTGCTGTTCACGCTCGACACGCCGCTGCCGCGCCTCGCGTTCGGCATTCCCGCCATCCTCATGGTGCTGGCGACGGTCATCTTCTGGGCGGGCCGGAAGAAGTACGTGAACGTTCCGCCGACGCCGAGCGATCCGCACTCGTTCAGCACCGTGTGTCTCACGGCGGTCATGGGCGGCACTCCCGGGTTCGCGCTCGCGATCGCCGGAGGCATCGGGGCCATCGGTTCGCTGGTGACGGCGATCTGGCTCGGCGTCGTGCCCGCGGTCTGTCTGGCGATCGTGGTGTTCCTCGTGTTCGCGGGCGGCGGCGCGTGGCTGCAGATCGACCGGGCGCGCGGCAAACACCCTGACGAAGACGTCGACGGCGTGAGAGCGGTGCTGCGCGTGCTCGTCATCTTCGCGCTCGTGACGCCGTTCTGGTCGCTGTTCGATCAGAAGGCCTCGACGTGGATTCTGCAGGGCAACGCGATGGAGCTGCCGGGCTGGAGCTGGTTCAAGAGCGCGGCGCAGATGCAGGCGCTCAACCCACTGTTGGTGATGCTGCTGATTCCGTTCAACAACGTGGTGCTCTACCCGCTGCTGCGGAAGGCAGGCATCGAGCCCACGCCGCTGCGCCGCATGGGCACTGGCATCGCGTTCTCGGGCCTCGCGTGGATCGCCGTGGCGATGCTGCAGGTGACGATGGACGGCGGGCAGAAGTTGCCCGTGCTGTACCAGTCGTTGCCCTACGCGCTGCTCACGTTCGGAGAGGTGCTGGTCTCGGCGACCGGCCTCGAGTTCGCCTACAGCCAGGCGCCCGCGAAGTTGAAGGGCGTGCTGATGAGCTTCTGGAGCCTCTCGGTCACCATCGGGAACCTCTGGGTGCTCGTGGTGAACGCGACGGTGAAGAACGAGACGGTGACGAAGGCGATCGGCGACGCGGGCTTCGGCGTGATGGCGTTTCAGATGTTCTTCTTCGCCGGCTTCGCGTTCGCCGCAGCCGCCGCGTTCGCCTGGTACGCGAAGCGCTACACGCTCGTGGACTACTACCGGAAGGCGTGAGTCAGCGGAGGAACTGCGGGTCGCTCCAGTTCCACAACCGCTCGGGTGCCGTGTCGACGTCGACGGGCTGACCGCTCCAGTCCCACGTCTGCCAGCGGAAGGCGCCGGGCAGGTTCACGGCGAGGCACGCGACGACCAGCACGGCGAGACCGGCCTTCGAGCTGCGCCACGCAGTGATGACGGGCAGCGTCGCTACGAGGAGCAGTGGAACCGCGTCGCTCGACAACCTGGGGCCGTAGCAGTGGCCGCCCCACCAGTGCGGAAAGCGGCTGGTGAAGAGCAAGTGGGCGATCGCGAGCGCTGCGGCGGCGAGGTGCACGGGGCGACGCGTCGGGCTCCACGGCAGCGCGGCGGCGATGACGAGAAACGGCACGTAGATGAAGAGCCCACGCGACGGGCTCGCGAGCTGGCCGAGCAGTGCGTTCGCCCACTCGCTCCAGGTGAGCTCGAGCCTCGCTGGCGCGTAGTACGAGGGAATCGCCGAGCCCGACGTGCGCAACGACCACCACGACCAGAGGCCGAGCACGACCAGGGCTCCGCTTGTCGCTGCCACGCACCGCGAGACCGAGCGCCTGGCGAGCCACAGAAAGGTGACGCCGATCACGAACGCCGGGAGTGCCGCCGTTGGACGACAGAGCACCGCGAGCGCCGTGAAGACTCCGACTGCGAGGGCTGAGCGCACCGACGTGCCACGCAACGTCAGCAGCGCCGCCCAGGCGACGCAGGCGAACGCAGGGCCATGCGACCAGAGCGCGCGAGTCCACGTCGACAGCGCAGGGCTGCCCAGCGCGAGCACGACCGTGACGATGAGCGCTGCGGGAGTTCCAGCGAGGCCCTCACAGAAGAGGAAGAACGCGAGCACGCCGAGCGCGACGAAGAGGCTCGCGATGATGACCTCGGTGGTGTCGAAGAAGCTGAGCTTGAAGTCGGGGCCGGGGCGCGAGCGCTCGCACCAGCGAACGAAGGGTGCGCGCAGTGGAGCCGGCAGCGCCGAGAGCAACGACGCCGTGTGATCGACCACGAAGAGCAGCGGCGCAGCGAGCAACGCCGGCCCGAGGGGGAACGACGAGAACGTTCCGGTCGAGAAGGTGTCGAGACCGTGCGGCGTCTGCCTCGTCGCCTCGCCGAACTCCGAGAGGTCGGCGTCGCCGTCGCGAACGAGCGAGAGCGCAGTGGGAATCGTCCAGATGGAGTCGGTCTGCACTCGCACCGGCGCGCCTGCGTAGAACGCCGTCAACGCGAGCGTCGCGAGGGCGAGCTGCCACGGCCGTCTCTGGGGAGCAGGTGCCGACACGAGGGCCCATGTGCACGGCCCACCGAGCAATCACAAGGCTCGCGTCACTCGAGACAGCCGCAGCACTGGCCCGGGTTCGTGCTGCCGGGGAAGGAGCACCAGCCACCTGCTTTACCGAGGCTGATGCAGCGTGCGTTGCAGTCGGGAGTGCCGGCTCCACCGCCGCGGCACTGGTCGCACCCCTCGGAGGAGCACGCGCAGCACATGCCGACCGACGTGCTCCCGGGGTTTCCGCAGACGCCCATGCTCGCGCCGCCAGAGAAACACGCGCTCGGGCACGAGAGCCCGGTTCCGACGCACGCCGTGCAGCCACCACCCGCAGGCAACGACACCGTGTTCGGGAACGCGACGGCGATTCGATTGCGGTCCCACGTCGTCACGCTCGCGCCGCCGAACCAGATGCCCTGCACCACGCCCGCGTTCACCTCGAGGAACGGCGTCACCTGACCGAAGGCGTCGTACGGCTGACCGCTGATCGCGAAGAGCCTGCCCTTCGAGGCCCAGCAGATGCCGTCGGGGCTCGTGTACCAGTACGTGCCGTCGCGCCCCTCGGCGACCATCACGTACACCGAGCCGACCTTCTTCACGTCGACTGCGCCGGCGTTGAGCACGATCGGGTTCGACGGGTGCTTCGTGAAGGTGATGCCGTCGGTCGAGGTCGCGTAGCCGACGTGGCGCGCACCGTTGCGCTGGCCGTCGAACCACATCTTGTAGACGCCGTTCTCCAGGAGCACCGACGGACGCCCGACCTTGTCCGCGTCCCACGAGCCGGGAGCGCCGACCGAGAGCACCATGCGATCTTTCGTGAAGGACGTGAGCGAGTTGGTGTTGCCCGCCGTGTTGCGCGCGAGCCAGATGCGGTCGTTCTCGGCGACGTCGGCGTCGGTGTAATACATCGCCCACGAGCCGCTGCTGACGATGACGAGGCTGGGATCGTTGACGTGGTTCGAGGTGCCGCGATCGAGCACGGCTTGCGGCGCGGTGTCGGACGGCCACTTGCGCCACTCGGCACGATCACGCGACCAGGCCATGAAGATGCGGTCGTGACCGTCACCGCCCTGGGCTCCGTAGAACATGACGTACTGGCCCATCACACGTTGAATGTCGGGGGCGTAGATGTTGTTGGAGCCGTGCACCGCAGCGCCGGTGGCGGGGAGCATGACGGGGTTGCGACTCCACGGCGTGAAGGAAGTCGGCCAGCCGACGGGAGTGACGTCA
The DNA here is from genome assembly GCA_016879935.1 of Archangiaceae bacterium. Lineage (GTDB taxonomy): Bacteria > Myxococcota > Myxococcia > Myxococcales > Myxococcaceae > Xiheimicrobium. The sequence continues at coordinate 31,387 of JAACJQ010000322.1, forward strand.
CACGTCGCGCCCGCGTCCATGAGACCGGCGTCGACGATGGAGCCCGCGTCGGCGGAGCCCGCATCGGCGACGGAGCCCGCATCGACGACGGAGCCTGCATCGACGACGGAGCCCGCATCGACGACCGAGCCCGCATCGGCGACGGAGCCCGCATCGACGACGGAGCCTGCATCGACGACAGAACCCGCATCGACGACAGAACCCGCATCGACGACAGAACCCGCATCGACGACAGAACCCGCATCGACGACAGAA